>CAZULQ010000001.1:0-238535 GCA_964621265.1 uncultured Clostridium sp.
TCGGATATTTTACCGCTTTGCATAAAAGCGTTCCATTTTTCGTCCATATAATAACACCGCCTTATTTCCTTAAAATTATTTCCCACGGCGGTGTTTTATATAAGTTGTAATGTATGGTAATTTTAAAGCTCGGTAAGTCCGAAGCTTCTGATTAAGCCTTCACGGTTTCTCCAGTCCTCCTTGACCTTTACCCAGCACTTGAGATTCACCTTTATTGCAAAGAAATTTTCAAGCTCCTGACGGGAAAGTGATGCCGCTTTTTTGAGCATTGCTCCGCCCTTGCCTATAACAATTCCCTTGTGGGATTCCCTTTCGCAATATATAACTGCGCTTATATCAAGCAGGTCCTTGTCCTCACGCTCTTTCATGGTTTCAACTGTAACAGCAATACCGTGAGGCACTTCATCATTGAGGAGATTCAAAAGCTTTTCTCTAACAATTTCTGCCGCAATCACCTTTTCAGGCTGGTCTGTAATCATGTCCGACGGGAAGAAGTGCGGACTTTCAGCAGCAAGCTTCATAGCCTCCTCAATTACAATATCAACGCCATTATTTTCCATAACGCTGACAGGAACAATTGCTTCAAAGTCATACTTGCCGCTGAGGTTCGCAATCATCGGCGCAAGCTTGCTTTTATTATCAAGCAGGTCTATCTTGTTGAGTACGAATATGACAGGAGTCTTCTGGGCACAAAGGTCAGAAAGCATTGCCTCCTCCTGTTCTCCGAGAGGCCTTGTACAGTCCGCCATGAAGATAACGGCGTCAATGTCCGCAACGGATTCCTTGACAGCCTTCAGCATATGTGTACTGAGCTTGTTTTTCGGCTTGTGAAGCCCAGGAGTATCCATAAAGACAAGCTGAGTTTCATCAATTGTCTTAATGCCTGTGATTCTTGTTCTTGTAGTCTGTGATTTACTGCTGACTGATGCAATTTTCTCGCCGATAACAGCGTTCAGAAGCGAAGACTTCCCCGCGTTTGTTCTGCCTGCAATAGTCAGAAAGACTGTTTTAGTCATTTATATCCCCATTTCAGTTTGTATTATCTGTAACGAATGTAGCGTCTCTTGAGATACCAAGCTTTTCAAGAACAGCCTCTTCCTTTTCTCTCATGATTCTTTCCTCAAGCGGACTTACTTCATGGTCATAGCCAAGAAGGTGAAGCATTGAGTGAACAGTAAGGAAACCAACCTCACGTTCAAGTGAGTGGCCATACATATCAGCCTGCTTTACAGCAGTTTCAAGCGAAATTACAACATCGCCGAGCACTGCCGCACCTGTTTCCGCATTGATTTCAGTTTTTCCGTCATCATCAGTAAGCGGGAATGAAAGTACATCTGTTTCAGTATCTTTATTTCTGTAAACCTTATTCAGGTTTCTGATTTCTTTATTTGTTACAAAGGAAACGCTTACCTCTGCGTCCTTTTCAAAATTTTCAGTCGCCAAAACTGCCTGACAGCAACGACGTATCAGAAGGCGGATACCCACCGGAATTTTTACTATATTCTGATTGTTCTTTACATACACCTTTAACTTTGACATCTTTATTTTCTCCTTTCATTAGTGTATTTCTCATAAGCCTTTACAATATCCTGAACAAGCTTATGTCTTACTACGTCCTTTTCATTGAATTTATGAATTGCAATGTCATCAACATTTCTCAGAACCTTCATAGCCTCAACAAGACCCGAGCTCTTGCTGTCAGGAAGGTCAATCTGTGTTACGTCACCTGTGATAACCATTTTACTGTCGTTACCAAGACGTGTAAGGAACATCTTTATCTGCTCGGATGTTGTATTCTGCGCTTCATCGAGAATGATGAATGCGCCTTCAAGAGTTCTGCCTCGCATATAGGCAAGCGGTGCTACTTCGATAATACCCTTTTCCATGTATTTTGAGAAGTTTTCCGCACCGAACATGTCAAAAAGTGCATCGTAAAGCGGTCTTAAGTAAGGGTCAACCTTATCCTGAAGGTCACCCGGCAAAAAGCCCAGCTTTTCACCCGCTTCAACAGCAGGACGTGTCAGGATAATCTTGCTGATTTCATGTGCCTTGAAAGCCTTTGCAGCCATAGCAACAGCAAGGTATGTTTTACCTGTACCCGCAGGACCTACACCAAGCACGATTGTATTATTCTTTATGTCATCAATATATTTTTTCTGTCCGACAGTTCTCGGGCGCACAATTTTACCTGTTGCAGTAACACAGACGCCGTCCCCGATTAAATTGTCAAGCTGTTTTGATTCGCCGTCTGACACCATTGATGTCACATAGCGGAGAGTCTGTCCTGTTACTCTCTCGCCTGTCTTGGCAATCTTCATCATAGCCTCTATAGCCTGAACAGCCTTTTCAACATTTTCCTCACTACCGGAAATTTTTATGTCAGTACCACGGCTTATAACAACAACGTCATAGTTACGCTGGATAACATTGATATTTTCATCGTATGTTCCGAATAGATTAATCATCTGTTCTGTATCGTTAACATTAATAATTCTTTCTGCCATTTCAACACTCTTTTCTTAAATTGAATTGTACGATATTACTTATGTATTATCATTATATCATAAAAAAACAACTTTTAAAATACCTTTTTTGTGATTTTTTGAAATTTTTTTATGATTTTTTTGAAAAATTACCAGTTTTTAGCGTTTCAGTCAATAAAAATCTCATAATCAATACCGATTTCACCAACAAGAGTATACTCAGCCTTATATTCCATTTTGTCAGCATAACTTTTCACTTCAATTTCACGATTTTCAATTTCAATATTTTTTGCATCGTAAAAATTCTTTTCATATAATGCAAGCTGCTGCTGCAACAAAACATCTGCCTCCTCTGTACTGTATGACAAAGCCTTATATTCAAACGGAACGTAACTGCTGTGTACTATCCCAAGCGGAAGTTCATTTCCAAAAAGCATAAAGCTGTTTTCCGTTTCAAGGTAGTCATACGACTCAAATTCTGCGTCACGCAGAAAAAGCGGTATTCTGAAGCCGAAGAAATCAAAATACTTCTTCGTAACTTCCTCGCCCGTATACACCTGTCCCTCTGATGAAAGAGGCTGTGAAAAGGTTATTTCTTCGTTATAGCGTGCAATAATTTTTCCCATTGCGTGTTTCTTCAGAACATGGCCGCCGCCATCATCGACAACTCCGCTTATGATTATATCGCCTTTTTTCACTCCGCTGCCAATGCTTTTGGCAAGCTTACCCGAATAAACCTCGGCTGACAGAATCTGTGCATCACGTTCAGCAACAATATTACATGGTATATCATCACTCAGCATCTGCGGAGGCGGTTCTGCTTCTGTAACATCAACAACCACACGGCTTCCTGTATGGCGTATGCCCGCCCATGCAATTTCGGGAATGCTGAGTCTCAGACGCTGTTCACAGCTCCTGAAATTTATATCGGCAATAAAGCGTCCTTTGTAAATACCTATATCAGAAAGTGCCGAAATAATCTGTTCATCTGTTACGCCTGTATTTCCACAGACTTCAACCGAAACAACAATATTTGACAGATAAAAAATAAAACCGAAAAGTATAAAAATCCCTGCAATAAGCCCGAATCTGAAACGGTATCTGAAAGCCTTTACAGGCATACCTTTTTTGCTGTTATATGTGATACTCACACCGCATTCATCGGCAATCACTGAAAGCTTTTTCATGTCCTTTATGTAAATACATCCGTAAAAATCGCCGTCACGGCATACCTGTGACATACAGCAGATTCCATTTTCCCTTATGCTGTTTATAAATGAATAGATGTTTGCACCCTCTGCCTTAAAGGACGCAGTACCCAGAATTTCAGAAAGCATTTTTCACCCGTTTTCCGTCAGCTCAACTGACTGAATTTTTCCGCTTATTATAATTCCCTTTGAGTTGAAATCGCTGACACTGAGGCTACTCCCCCACACTTCAACCGTCATATCCCATGTTCTGACTCTCACCATAATATCATTATATTCAAGTATTTTTTTACAGCATTCAACAAGTACTTCCCTGTTGCCCGTCAGCTGAATCTGTGTGTCCATATTAATAAAGCGCCTGACTTTTTCTTTCATGTTCAACACCTCGCTTTATTATATTATGGAATTTACAGCATTATCACACCATATAATTAAAAGCGGGAGGAATAGTCATGAAAGAGACAATCAAAAATGCAGTATTCACTGCCGTTATTGCAGCTTCACTCTGTTTTTGCATAAAATTCCCGTGGGACATAGCAGAATCCGTAACGCTTTCAATGCAAAGGTGCATTGACGTTATAATCCCCTCAATGTTTCTGTTTATGTACATAACATCAATCGCAGTAAGTGCAGGTATGCACACATTCATAGGAAAGCTTTCGGGTCCTGTATCAACGAAAATATTCCGCCTGAAAAACGAGCACTTCGGAATATTTCTGCTGAGTCTTTTTTCAGGATACCCCGCGGGAATAAAGCTTCTGACAGATTTATATCACCGTGAAAAGCTGACTGAATCCGAGTTTGAAAGGCTCAGCTGTTTCTGCTTTGCGGGAGGACCTGCATTTATTTCGGGAACTGTTTCGGGAATACTTTTCCCGGAGACATCTGCCGGTACGCTTTGCTTTGTTTCGATAACCACAGGAAATATTATCACAGCATTGGCGGGAAGTTTTTTTTCAGAAAAAATCATGTGCAGAAAAATCAGAACAAAAATAAAGATATCAGCTGAAACATTAACTCAGCCCGCATTGTCCTCAGCAAAGGCAATCTTTCAGATGTGTGTTATGATTACGGCATTCGGAGGACTTTTCAGAATCGCCGAGCTTACAGGTATGATAAATAAAATTTCAGAATTCACAGCGTATCTGACAGGAACAGATATCGCCACCTCACAGACAATCACTTCATCATTTTTTGAAATCAGCAATATAGTAAATCTTCCCAGTAATTCGCCCGAACTGCTCCCGATAATTTCAGCGCTTTTATCGTTCGGTGGATTATGCGTTCTTGCACAGGTTATTGTAATTTCCGACGGGCTTATAAATATCCGTTGCTTTTTAAGTGCGCGTCTTTTTGCCGCAATAATGTCAGCGCTTATTTGCCGCTTGATTTCACGCTTTTTCTATCTTGGCACAGCAGATGCATTTTCGGAAATCAAAATCCACAGCGACGCAAAGATTATTCCGACAGTATTTCTCATAATTATGACTTTTATGGTACTTTCTCTTTCAAAAAGTTATAGACAATCCGATTAAAAAGTGGTATAATCAAGATAACAAATAAATTGAACGGAGTTATTCTTATGGGATTATTTGGACTTTTTAAGAAAAAAACCGATTATTTTGATAAAAAAATTGAGCCTAAGTGCGTATATTGCGAATACGGTCAGCCGGGACGAAGCAACAAGATGATTCTGTGCCCGAAGTGCGGCATCGTTAACGAGGATTACAGCTGTAAGAAGTTTGTCTACTCCCCGTTAAAGCGTATTCCTGACAAGGTTCACCCGACTCCGGACCCAGCTCTCGTAAATAACGATAAACCAGCGCAGGGAGAAAAAAAGGAAGCAGTTGTTTCGCCTGTAATCAATGTATCAGAGCCACAGGAAAAGGCCGAAACTCCCGTTGCAAGCGTTGATGCAAAACCACAGGAAAAGACTGAAACTCCCGTTGCAAGTACTGAAACAAAACCACAGGAAAAGGATGAAACTCCCGTTGCAAGTACTGAAACAAAACCACAGGAAAGTCCGACAGCTTCGCCGATTTCTGAAATACATAATGTCCCGCAGGACAACAAGGAAAATATAAAAAAGCTTGAAGAAATTCCTGAGCCACAGCTTTCGGGAATAGCAAATACCGTTGCACCGAAAGAAATAAATCTTCCGGACGTTGCAGATAACGCCGTTTCATCAATTGCAAATTCTCCGACAGAGCGTAACAGCGAAGCCTACTTAAAAACAGTAACTGAACAGACTGTTTCAGGTTTCGTAAACAAAGGAAGTACTACTCACAAGCTTCCCGAAAACACCAGAATCCCGACTCTCAGTGACATAAAATAAGGACTGCAAAAGCAGTCCTTTTTTATACCTTCATAAATACAGCCGTAACACACATATTACCGTCGTTTATTTCTGCAAAGATTTCTCCGTTCATTTTATTCATAAGCTGACGGCATATGTAAAGTCCGAGTCCACTGCCCTTTTGATTTTCAGCATTTTCACCACGCCAGAAGCTTTCGAAAATATGTGTGAGTTCGCTTTCCGCAAGAGTGCAGCCGCTGTTGCTGACTGTCACAAGAATGCAGCCGTCCTCTTCAGAAAAGCTGATTCCGATATTATTTCCGTCGCCGTATTTTACGGCGTTTTCCATTACATTCTGAATAACCTCAACACTTCTGTCAGCATCACCGCATATTATACAGTCAGAATACTGTCCGACATGGAAATCAGTTTTAATAAGCGCCAGTTTTTCTGTGTAATAAAGAGCTATTTTATTTACAAGCTCTGACAGATAGAATTCTCCCATACTGACATCAAAACTTAAGAAATCTTCTCTTGAAGCAGTTATAATCTGAGAAACATATCCTTCTATCTCATCTGCCTTAGTGCCTATATTTTCTGCAATTTCATTCTGCTTTTCACGGCTGTCATAAAGCCCCTTTGAAAGTGCCTTTGAGTAAAGCTTTATAGCAGAAAGCGGCGTTTTTATATCATGCGACAGCGAAAGCAAAAGCATTTTTTTGTCACGCTGAAGTCCAAGCTCACGCTCCTTCTGCTGCTCCATATTTTCACGAAGCATGTCAACACCCCATATAAATCTTCCGAAAAAACGATTCTTCGTTTCCTTTACAGGCGCAGTAAGATTTCCTCTCGAGAGTTCATACGGTACATTAATCAGATTTTCAAACGGCTTTAATATTTTACACTTAATGTAAATCAATACAGCAATAATGAGAAATGTCATAACTCCCAAAAATACATTTACAGTTACAATCATTCCAGCTCTGTCAGCGTCACCAACAGCATTGTAATCAAAGCGATACAGCTCTCCGTTTATCTCTCTTATGATGTAATCGCTGTCAACATTATAAAAGTCGTCGCCGCCTTTCACAACTCCTGTCACATATTCGCAGTTTTCAAGGGTAACAGTTTCAATACCGCTGTTTTCAATTTCACGCACAAGCCTGTTTACTTCAACCCTGTGTGGTCTGCCGAGTTCATAGTCTCCTGCAAGCAATGATATATTCGCTATAACAAAAACTGCGGCTATAACCATAACCACAAGCGCCGAAATCCTGTTAAACGCCTTCATATTTATACCCCACACCCCATACTGTCATAATATACTTCGGTTTCTTAGGGTCGTCCTCAATCTTCTGACGAAGCCATTTTATATGTACTGTAAGCGTCTGCTGTTCTGAAAAGCTGTCACTTCCCCATATCTGATTGAAAAGATATTCCTTGCTAAGCGACTTCCCCTTGTTTTCAAAAAGAAGTGTGAAAAGGTCAAATTCCTTGGCTGTCATTTCAATTTGTGTATCGTTCTTGTAAACAGTCCTGCTGACCTTGTTGATGCGGATATCGCCGTCTATAATCTCATCAAGAGCATATCTGCGCTTGAAAATCCCGCTGATTTTTGCAAGCATAATATCAATATCATAAGGCTTTTCGATGTAATCATCAGCACCAAGCACAAGTCCGCTGAGCTTGTCCTCCTTTTCGGTTTTTGCGCTGACAATCAGAATAGGCGTATTGCTCTCCTCACGGATTTTTTTACACACTGCAAAGCCGTCAATCCCAGGAAGCATTACGTCCAGCACAATGAGCTTAGCACCGTATTTTCCATACAGTTCCAGTGCCTTCTCACCTGTTTCCGCAACCGATACCGTGTAATTCTCCACACGGAGAAAATCACACAGTAAGCCGGCAAGTTCCTTATTGTCTTCAACTATTAAAATATCGGTCATTTTACCACCCTGATTCTATAAGTCAGTTATTAAATGCACGTTCACGCTCCCTTATTTGTGAAGCATTTTTGTACTTACTTAAATTATACTCTCCTTTTATGTTTCCGTCAACTATGTAAATGACTCTTGTGTATTTCATGGTTGTTCCTTTGAAAACGTAAATACATTTTTTGTTGTGATTACATTCTGACACAAAAATTATTAAATAATCCTTAAATCAGAAAAGTGATTTACTATTGGTAAAAATAAAGACGCATGCAGAACGCATACGTCTTTATAATGATTATCTGAGTCCCTCAAGACACTTCGCACAAATTTTCTTTTCCTTGTATTCAGTAAGATCATCTTCACTGTTACAGAAAACACATGTGCTTACTGACCTCTGAATAATCATGCGATCTCCTTCAACCAAAATTTCAACTGGTGTCCTGATATCAATTCCAAGACTTTTTCTGATTTCCTTTGGAATAACAATTCTTCCAAGATCATCAACAATTTTTCGTACTCCGGTATTTTTCATTTCAAACCTCCATATTTTCTGAATATATTTCATCATATTATAGTATAACCGAATTGTCATTTTTTGTCAAGTATCTGTGATAATTTAGTACATTTTGATGGTTGGGAAAATTTTTTCAAAAAAAGCTTGACATATCAAAATAAATATGCTATAATTTATCATGTTGTTTGAGATATTAGCTCAGTTGGCAGAGCATACGCCTTTTAAGCGTAGGGTCGAGAGTTCAAATCTCTCATATCTCACCAACAAGTGCACCATTAGCTCAGTTGGTAGAGCAACTGACTCTTAATCAGTGGGTCCTGGGTTCGAGCCCCCGATGGTGCACCATTTTTTTGGCCCGTTGGTCAAGCGGTTAAGACTCCGCCCTCTCACGGCGGCAACACCGGTTCGAGTCCGGTACGGGTCACCAAAACCTGTCAGATTTTTTCTGACAGGTTTTTTGTTTTTATACAAATACACGCTTTACTTTTTTGTAAAAATAATGTATAATATATAGTACCTTCGTGTCTTACACAGCCGTAAGGCACAGAAAAAAACAACAGGCTGAGAACGGAATCATCAATATGAACTATTCTCCTAAAGATATATTAAGCTTCGTGGAAGAAAACGATGTCAAATTCATAAGGCTTACTTTTACGGATATTTACGGACAGCTGAAAAACATCGCAATTATGCCGGATCAGCTTTCACATGCTTTTGAATACGGGATTGCATTCGATGCAACTGTTCTTGCAGGACGTCACTCCGACCTTCTGCTTTTTCCCGATATTTCAACTCTCTCAGTTCTTCCGTGGAGACCCAAAACCGGCAGAGTTATCAGATTTTTCTGCCATATAAGATGTACTGACGGAACCCCGTATAAGGGTGACTTAAGATATGAGCTCAGCAGCTACATTGAAAAAATGAAAGAAAAAAACTATACCTGTGAAATCGGAACAAAGTGTGAGTTTTATCTTTTCAATACCGATGAAAACGGTGAGCCGACAAAAATCCCGCTTGACAATGCAGGTTATCTGGATATCGCCCCGCTTGACAGATGTGAAAATGTGAGACGCGAAATCTGTCTTTCACTTGAGGAAATGGGATTCAGTCCACAAAGCTCACGTCATACACATGGCCCGGGACAGAACGAAATTGACTTTTCAAGAAGCAATGCTCTTACTGCGGCAGACAACATGGTCTACTACAAGACAATCGTAAAGAACACCGCAGCGCAAAATGGTCTTTATGCCTCATTTATGCCAAAGCCTTTTGAGGATAAACCGGGGTGCGGACTGCATATAAGCTTAGCAGTCAAAAAACGGGGCGAATTTATATTTTCATCATCTGCTCAGGAACAGACCCAGAGGGGCAGTCAGTTTATTGCGGGCATACTCAAGAGAATAAGGGAGATTACATGCTTTTTAAACCCAATTCCAAATTCCTATAAAAGATTCGGCACAAACTTCGCTCCGAAGTATGTAAACTGGTCATTTGAAAATCACTCACAGCTTATCAGAATTCCTTATACTGCTGGCGGAAAGCACCCGAGAATTGAAGTGCGTTCAGCTGACGCTTCATGTAACCCATACATTGCATTCAAGCTTCTGCTTGCCGCAGGTTTTGAGGGTATTGAAAATAACGAAATTCTTGGGAATGACACATTCACAGACTCTGCAAAGGATAATTTTGCCAGACTTCCTGCAACACTCAGCGAAGCGATTGAACTTGCAAAGTACAGCGAATTTGTAAAACAGAATCTTTCTCCTGAAATTTTCGATGCAGTAATCAGACGACTTGAATATCTCGATTGCGAATATAAAAATACTGCTGACAAGGAAAAATATGAAAACGATTACTATTTCAAAGCTTTATAAAAGGATATGTGATATATGAAACGTGTTCTTCTCGTATCAGGTTCACAGCAATATACTGAGGCTCTTTCACAGCTTCTGAAAAAATCAGGTCATGACAGGATTACAACAGCTGAAAACGGAAATGCCGCAAGACGCATGATAAGCGAAGGGATATTCGAGCTTATTGTTATAAGCACTCCCCTTGCAAATGAATTCGGTCATGAGCTTGCCGCAAAAGCTGCCGAAAGCTCTGACGCCGGCATTATTCTTATCACAAACCCTGACGTATCAGAGGATATTTCGGATAAGCTCGGATGCCACGGTATATGCGTTATGGCAAAGCCTGTTGACAGAGATGTTTTTTTGAAAGCTGTCAGGGACGTTTATGAAAACCGTTCAAGAGTTATCGGTCTTGACTCAGAGGATATAAAGCTTCTGACAAAAATCGAGGAAATAAGGCTTATAAACAGGGCTAAAATCTGCCTTATGCAATATCTGAAATTTTCCGAACCCCAGGCTCACAGATACATCGAAAAACAGGCTATGGATACAAGACAGACAAAAAAAGATGTTGCTAAAAATATTCTGTCAACCTATGAACAATAACATTGACTGCGTCTTTATGATGCAGTCTTTTTTATTGACTGAAAACATAAAATATGTTATAATTTAATCGTATATATTTTTGAAAAGAGGTAAAAAAATGAAGCTTCATCACCTTTTACTCGGACAGCTTGCAGTTAACTGCTACATTATAGAAACTGAAAACAAAAATGCCGTTGCAATTGATATCGGCGGCAATTACGAAAAGCTTAAAGCGTTCCTTGCCGACAAGGGACTGACTCTTAAAAAAATCCTGCTCACGCATGGACACTACGACCATTTCGGCGGCGTTGCCGATGCGGTATCAGACACAGGAGCTGAGGTTTACATTCACGAAAAGGACGCTCCTATGCTTACAAGCGAAGTGCTGTCGCTGGCCTGCAACATCACTTCCGACCCGTTTGAAGCAGTGGAAAAATACACAACAATCAAAGAGGGCGATGTTATAACACTCGACGAGCTTTCATTCTCTGTTATGAACACTCCCGGGCATACTAAAGGTTGTGTATGCTATCGCTGCGGAGACTGTCTCTTCTCGGGCGACACACTCTTCAATCTCTCTATGGGAAGAACCGATTTCCCCGGAGGAAGTCACGGTGAAATGATGGCGTCTCTTGGCCGTCTGGCAGAAATAAAGGAAGACCTTAATGTCTATCCGGGACACAACAGCAGTTCCACACTTTCCTTTGAAAAGAAAAACAATCCTTACATGAAGGGAAATCCTTATGAAGATTTTATTTAGCGGCAATGATTTCAAGTATGAAACCGAAGCGACAGTAAAGCTTTTTGTCCCCTCATGTTTTACGTTTCACTATGACATAACAGACGCTGACGGCGACATTGTCATGACACGAATGAAAACGGGGAAAAAATATACCTACCTTTATGCTTACTGTCGTCTGGACGATAAAGTATGCCGTAAGGCGGCACATTTCACAAATGAAACAGCCGACAGAAAGCTTTGTGAGCATGAAATTTGCAGACTTGTATATCTCTGTCTGCAAAAGCTTACAGGCATAACTCCTCCATGGGGGCTTATGACAGGTATACGTCCTGTAAAAAGAATGGCGGGACTTTTAGACAGCGGTCTTGATAAAAAAGAGGCGTATGACGAACTCAGAAAAAGCTTTATGGTATCAGACAGCCGTCTTGATTTAGCGTATCTCACAGCTGTAACGCAGATGCCGCTGATTGACAAGTATGACGAAAAGACAGTGAGCATCTATATCTCAATTCCGTTTTGTCCTACAAGATGCAGCTACTGCTCTTTTGTATCACATTCAATGGACAGCGCCTATAAGCTTATCCCGGATTATGTTGATTACCTTTGCAGGGAAATCGGAATCATCGGGAAAATAGTCAGGGATTTAAAGCTTAAAATTGATACTGTATATATCGGCGGAGGTACACCGACCTCGATTTCAGCAGAACAGCTCAGACAGATTACCGACGCACTTTCTGAGCATATTGATATGTCATCGGTGAGAGAATATAATGTTGAAGCAGGGCGTGCTGATACGATAACAAGAGAAAAGCTCAGAGTTATTAAACAGGCGGGCGCAGACAGAATATCTGTAAATCCTCAGACACTCAACGATGATGTACTGAAAGTAATCGGCAGAAACCACACGGCCGAAGACACGACAAATGCGTTCCGACTTGCCCGTGAAGAAGGCTTTGACAACATAAACATGGATTTAATCGCAGGGCTTCCGACCGATACTCCCGAAAGCTTTCATGATACTTTAAGCAGAGTTATTGACCTTGACCCTGAGAGTATTACTGTTCACACGCTGACCATAAAGCGTTCAGCAACGCTTTATGAAAAAAATCAGATTAAGTATGCTGATACTCCAGCGTCGCAGATGCTCAGTGAAAGTATTAAAAGGCTCCCTGAAAGCGGTTATCTGCCTTATTATCTTTACAGGCAGAAGAATACTGTCGAAAACCTTGAAAATATTGGATTTGCAAAAAAGGGTAAGGAAAGCCTTTATAATATTTTCATTATGGACGAAACCCAGACCATTTTAGGTGCAGGGTGTGCGGCGTCTACAAAAATTGTCGAAAAAAACGGAAAAATCACGAGAATACACAATTACAAATTCCCGTATGAATATATAAACCGCTTTGAAGAGCTTATGAGTAAAAAGCAACAGATAATTGAGCTGCTCGGCGGAAAATAAGGAGATTTAATTCAAATGACAGAAAAGGAAGTTGCTGAAATACGCAGACGATTCAATATAGAAAAAACAAGTATCAAGTGCATAAGAGGTTGTTATGTCAATGAAAGCAAGGACATTATTTCAGATTTCAGACAGCATTTCGGTACTGTTCCAAAAAGCGAAGCGGCGGATATTCTTGCTATAATCAAAAAGACCCTTTCGGGAACGCTTGGCAAAAATCTTATTGATATTGAATTTTCAAATAATCAGGTTATCGACAGCGACGAGCATAATCTTCTCATGAAGCTTAAGGATTCCGAGCTTGACGACGATGATGCTGTTGCGGAGCTTTATCAGAAAATTATACGTTCATTTACAATTGAGGGCAAATATCTCATTTTGCTTACGCTCGACAGCTATGACGTTCCGAGTTATTCAAAGGATGATGTAAAGCTTGAGGACTCAGCGGAAGTCTATAAATATGTTTTATGCAGTATCTGCCCTGTAAAGCAGACAAAGCCTGCACTCAGCTATTGTGTAAACGAAAATGAATTCCGCAATATCAAGACAGACTGGGTTATAAGCAGTCCTGAAGTCGGCTTTATGTTCCCTGCTTTCGATTACCGTCAGTCAAATATCTATGGTGCGCTTTACTACACAAAAAATGCCGCAGACAGTCATCAGGAGCTTGCAGATGAAATCTTCAATTCACAAATGCCTATGCCTGCTGAAACTCAGAAAGAGGTTTTCAACTCCATTCTTGAAGAAGCCGTTTCAGAGGAATGCGATATAAAGGTTATGCAGAATGTACACAGTCAGATTTCCGCAATTGTTGAGGACCATAAGGTAAGAAAGGCTGAAGAACCGCTTCTCATCTCAAAAAGAAATGTAACAGACGTTCTTGAATACTGCGGAGTAAAGGAAGAAAGCATCAACACATTTTCGGAAAAATTTGACAGTGAATTCGGAAAAAACGCAAAAATCAGTCCGAAGAATATTGTAAATGTCAAGAAATTTGAGGTTCAGACTCCTGACGTTACAATCAGAATAAACCCTGAAAGACAGGACCTTGTAAAAACTGAAATCATTGACGGAGTCAAGTATATCTTAATCCGTGCGGAGGATAATGTTGAGGTTAACGGCGTCAACATAAACATAACATGATTTATTTCTTTTAGTTTTGCATTCTTTTCCCTGTGTTATCATATAGTTTTCACACAAAAAGGTATAATATATATCATAGAGAAAACGCAAACTCTTAATGTGAATAATAACATTACATAGAAAGGATGTTTTTATATGTCAGATAATTTTTTCAACACACCGGACGGTGATGTACAGAATAACCCGAATGCGGTTCAGCCTGATACAAACAACTACATGCAGGTGCCACAGACGGTTAATAACTATCAGAATATGCAGCCGCAGAATAATATGCCCGAAATGAACGGATTCAGCTACAGCTACAATTATCCGAATTCCAATAATCCGGTTGAACCACCGAAAAAGAAAAAGGGAATTTTCAAAAAGGTAATCGCATTTGCTGTCTGCGCCGGAATTATTTCAGCTGGCTCAATTCAGTGCTACAAATATATTGACCAGGGCGAACTCTTCAACGGCTTTTTCAGCTCAGCACTAAAAAACAATGACAAGGACGAAAGCTCTGAAACCAAAAATGAAAAAACTGAAACAGAAAGCAAAAACACTGCTGCAAACCCTGAGGGCAAAAGCTGGCTTCAGCTTGCTGCAAGAGAAGATGGTCTGACTATCCCAGAGGCAGTTGACAAGGTTATGCCTGCAGTTGTCGGAATTTCTTCTGAATTCCAGGTTGCCGATGCAGGATACGGAAACAGCTGGATATTCGGCGGACAGTATACACAGACTCAGCCAGCAACTGCAACAGGTACAGGTATTGTAATGACCCAGGACGGCTATATCATCACAAATGCTCACGTTATCAAGGACAACAACTACGGTCTGGCATCAGGTGTTTCAATTCTGCTTTCTGACAACACAGAATATGAAGCTACCATCAAGGGCTATGACGAGGACACAGATATTGCCGTACTCAAGATTGACGCTAATAACCTCACAGCTGCTGAATTCGGCAACAGTGATGAATTACAGGTAGGTGAGCTTGTTATTGCAATCGGCAACCCACTCGGCTTTGAACTTTTCGGTTCAGTAACCTGTGGTATCGTTTCAGCACTCAATCGTGAAATTACAATCAATGACAAGAACATGAATCTCATTCAGACTGATGCTGCCATAAACTCAGGTAACTCAGGTGGTCCGCTTATCAACAGCTACGGACAGGTAATCGGCATCAACTCTGCTAAGATGTCAACCAACTACTCAATGGGCGGTGCATCTGTTGAAGGTCTTAGCTTTGCAATTCCTATGACTCAGGCACAGACAATCATCGACGACCTTATCAATTTTGGTTACGTTACAGGCAGACCACAGATTGGTATTACTGTAAGCGATATTGATGAATACACAGCAAGTCTTTATAACATGCCAATGGGCGTTTATGTCCGCTCAGTTACACCTAATGGTGCAGCAGATATTGCAGGAATCCAGGAAGGCGATATCATTATCGGTGTTAACGGTGAGGCTGTAACATCAAGCATTGAGCTTAACAAGCTAAAGGATGAGCACAATGCCGGTGATACAATTACACTCAATATTTCCAGAAACGGAAAGGATATGGATATTGAAGTTACTCTCAAGGAAGTAACACAGGGCGATACAATCTTCGGCAACAACGAGGCAGTAGAAAACTGATTTATGAATCATAGAAAGCGTGTGAAATCAAATTTTCACACGCTTTATTTTTGACAATTTGCACTATTTAAGCCTTGTTATTTTCTTGACATTTATTGAAAATTGTGATATAATAAAATAAATAAAAGATATTCAGTTTCAAAAGAGGTTTTCAAAAAAATGATATACACCGTGACCTTCAATCCCGCAATTGATTATGTTATGAAGCTTGATGAACTTGCGCTTAACACAGTCAACAGAAGCCGTAGTGAAGAAATATTTTTCGGAGGAAAGGGAATTAATGTTTCCATTATTCTGCATGAGCTTGGTATTGACTCAGTAGCCCTCGGATTCACTGCCGGTTTTACAGGCGAAGCAATTGAAAAAGGTGTTGAAGCTTTGGGTGTCAGAACTGATTTCGTAAGGCTTAAAAGTGGTAATTCAAGAATAAATGTAAAGTTAAAACACGGCGGGGAAACTGAACTTAACGGTCAGGGACCGCAAATCAGCAAACACGCCATAAACAGACTTTTTGAAAAGCTTGATACACTTAAAAGTGGTGATACGTTAGTTCTTGCGGGAAGCATTCCGGGAACGCTTCCGACAGATATGTATGAAAAAATACTTGAACATCTTGATGGTAAGGGTATCAGATACATAGTTGACGCAACAGGAAAGCTGCTTTTGAACGTGCTTCAGTATAAGCCGTTTCTCATAAAGCCAAACAATTTCGAGCTCAGCGAACTGTTCGGAGTGAAGTTGAATACAAATAAAGAAATTATAAAATATGCAATGAAACTTCAGGAAATGGGTGCACAGAACGTTCTTGTATCCATGGCTGAAAATGGTTCTATACTGATTGATGAAAACAAAAAGGCTCATGTTATAGGTGTACCTGAAGGTGTTGCTGTAAACTCAGTCGGTGCTGGAGACTCAATGCTTGCTGGTTTTATCACAGGATATCTTGAAAAAAACGACTATAACTATGCGCTGAAGCTTGGTACAGCCTGCGGAAGTTCGACAGCGTTTTCAGAGGGACTTGCAACCAGAGATGAAATATACAATCTGCTTGAAAAGATTCCGCAGATTTCTCAATGATAAAAAATGACATGCTATCAGATTCAAATAGGCGTTCCGCCATTCGCAGAACCCGCGGAAATCTCCATACGCCGCTTGCGAGATTTCACTCCTATTTGTTCTGACGCTCAAAGCGGCAGAATGGAGAGTTTTATGGTATCACAAACTGTTACACTCACAAATGCTGAGGGCTTCCACATGCGTCCGGCAGGCGTTTTCGCTGCTAAAATGTCGCAGTATCAATCAACCGTAAAGGTTAAATACAAGGGAAATGAATTCAACGGCAAAAGCCTTATGAGTATCATGTCTGCTTGTATCAAATGCGGCAATTCCGTTGAAATTATATGCAGTGGAAATGACGAAGAGTCCGCTTTAGGACATGCCGTTGAAATTATCGAAAACGGCTTTGACGTATAACAAAAAACCACCCTTTAAGGGTGGTTTTTTTGTGCATAAAATCCGGAGATTTACAATATAATTACTGTATAAAAAATAAGGAGCTGATTGCTTTGCATCAACCTGAACATTATCCATTTTCACCTCATCCGCTTCCCTATCCGCTAAATGCGCTCTCACCGTGGGTCAGCGCTAATACGTTGAAACTTCATCACAGAAGTCATTATACGGGATATATAAACAAGCTCAATGACGTTTTAAAGGAATATCCACAGCTTCATAATCTTCCGATTGAAGCGCTACTTCTGAAACAGGCTTTACTGCCCGAGAAAGCCCGTTCTGACATCAGAAAATATGCGGGCGGAGCATTTAATCATCAGATGTATTTTGAGGGGCTGGCACCCGTCGGGAAAACTAAAATTTCAGCTGAGTTTGAAAAAATAATCTGCAATTCATTCGGAAGTGTAGCCACAATGCTTTCCAAGCTTAAAGAAGCGGCTATGTCTGTTTTCGGTTCGGGATATGCATGGCTTGTGTCCGACAAGGATGACAAACTCGTTATTATAACTCTCCCAAATCAGGATACACCGATTGAACAACGGCTTAATCCTGTTTTACCCATTGATGTCTGGGAACACGCATATTATCTTCAGTATCAGAATCACAGAGAGCGTTATCTCAACAGTCTGTGCAAGCTTATCAACTGGAGACAGGCTGAAAAGAACTACTTTACATAAGCAAAAATCCCATAGGAAAACCTATGGGATTAATTCTTTATTTAAGCGCCTGCTTAACCTGTGCAATAATATTTTCCTTGCAAAGACCAAATTCCTTTAAAAGGTCAACAGCAGGGCCAGAGTGACCGTATTCATCGTTAACGCCAATCTTGATTACCGGTACAGGATAGCACTCTGTAACAGCTTCAGCAACTGCAGAACCAAGTCCGCCGATTACGCTGTGTTCCTCAACAGTCATGAGAATACCTGAATTTTCAGCCGCCTTGCAGATAAGCTCCTTATCAAGTGGCTTGATTGTGTGGATATTGATTACGCCTGCATTGATGCCTTCCTTCTTGAGTTCGTCAGAAGCGGCAACAGCTTCGCCAACCATAAGACCTGTTGCAATGATTGTGATGTCATTGCCTTCTCTTAAAGTGATACCCTTGCCAAGCTCAAACTTATATGTTTCCTTGTCGTTGATTACAGGTGCGGCAAGACGTCCGAAACGAAGATATACAGGACCTTCATGTAAAATAGCCGCTTCAACAGCTGCCTTTGCTTCAACGTCATCAGCAGGGTTGATAACTGTCATTCCAGGGATTGTTCTCATAAGAGCAATATCTTCGTTACACTGATGTGTAGCACCGTCTTCACCAACAGAAATACCTGCGTGAGTTGCACCGATTTTAACGTTAAGACCAGGGTAACCGATAGAGTTTCTTACGATTTCATAAGCTCTGCCTGCCGCAAACATTGCGAATGTACTTGCAAAAGGAATCTTTCCGCAAGCCGCAAGACCTGCCGCAACACCCATCATATTTGCTTCTGCGATACCGCAGTCGAAAAATCTTTCAGGACAAGCCTTCTTGAAGATTCCTGTTTTTGTAGCCGCCGCAAGGTCAGCGTCGAGAACTACAAGGTCAGGATACTTTTCAGCAAGCTCAGCGAGTGCTTCGCCGTAGCTTTCTCTTGTCGCCTTCTTTATTACATCTGCCATCTGATTAACCCTCCAGTTCCTTGAGCTTAGCGTCAAGCTCGTTCATTGCCTGTTCATACTGCTCAGCATTTGGTGCCGCACCATGCCATGAAACCTGATTTTCCATGAATGATACGCCCTTACCCTTTGTACTCTTCTGAATGATTGCAACAGGCTTTCCGCTTACCTTTGCTGCTTCATCAAAAGCCGCTTCGATTGAATCGAAATCATGAGCGTCCATTGTTATAACATGCCAGCCGAATGCCGCAAACTTATCTGTAATCGGTTCAGGTGAGCAAACCTCTGTGATAGGGCCGTCAATCTGAAGACCATTGTTATCAACGATTGCAATGAGATTATCAAGGTTCTTGTGAGCCGCAAACATCGCCGCTTCCCAAACCTGTCCTTCTTCGATTTCACCGTCGCCTAAAACTGTGTAAACCTTATAGCTCTTGTTGTCGAGCTTTCCTGCAAGCGCCATACCGCAAGCCGCTGAAATGCCCTGTCCTAATGAACCACTTGACATATCAACACCAGGAATGTGAATACATGGGTGTCCCTGAAGCATTGCTCCGATGTGTCTGAGTGACTTGAGTTCCTTTTCTGCAAAAAAGCCCTTGAGAGCAAGTGTTGAGTAAAGCGCAGGTGCACAGTGACCCTTTGAAAGAACAAATCTGTCTCTTTCGCAGTTTTCTGTGTCCTCAGGGTTGACATTCATCTTTTCAAAGTAAAGATATGTCATAAGGTCAGCGATTGAAAGTGAGCCGCCCGGATGACCCGATTTAGCGTTGAATACACCTTCAATAATCCCCTTTCTCACCTTGCATGCAGTTATCTGCAGGCTTTTTTTCTTGTTAGCGTCCATTTTTTTCCTCCTGTAACTTTATTAATTATATAAATGATATGTTTTTACTATACTATCAGCAAGTGATAATGCTTCATCACCATAAAAAATAATATTACGGTTTACTCCGTCGGTACACGAAAATACGTATTCATTAACAGATTCACCATCCCGATTGTAACAGATTCTATATGCTTCATGCCCATCAATTTCAAAATCGGATATCCTAACATCATCATGGTGCTTCTGTGCAATCTCAAGTTGAGCTTCAGCACAAGCTTTTATATCCTCTTTCCCCAGATTGAACACAATCATCATGTTATCTTCATTGCCATAATATATAGCAGGTCTTTCAGATTCAGGTTCATTTATAAAAGACCAACCTTCAGGAATTTTAATTGAGCCATATTCACGCATCTTAATAATATTCCCTTCAAAGTTCTGCAAATTCATTTCTTCTGTTGACACTATACTTGATTCAAATTCTGCCTGTTCTTCAGTCTTACATTCTGTCAGTTCTTCCGTTAGCACCTTTGTATTTTTTACTTCACTATTATCTTCCGATTCTCTACTATTTTCAGAGTCAGAACAACCTGTAAGACACAACATAAGCGTTAAAATCATGAATAACGCTTTGATTTTTTTCATATTTCGTGGCAATATATTTTAATTCTCCTTATAAATCCTGTCAATCAGCTCAGCAATTGCGCCATCGTCGCTTGAATTACAAAGCACAACGTCTGCAATGTCCTTAACGTCCTGCTGAGCATTAGCTGTTGCCGCACCAATATCGGCAGCCTCCAGCATTTCGATATCGTTATTATAGTCACCTGCGGCGTAAACCTTGTGGTCTGAAAGACCCATAAGCTTTATGTATTCCTTGAGCGCCGCACCCTTTGAACTGTTCTTCGGGAGCATTTCAATAAAGATATCATGAGAACGCACAAAGTCAACAGGGTAACCCTTTGTTTTGACAAATTCCTCAATCTTTGTTATGTCATCAGGCTTTGCCGCAAAGAGAATCTTGAACCAGTCGCCCTCGGGCACTTCGTCAAGAGTTGTGTATACAGGTTCAACCTGACAAATCTGAGTGTGTTCGTCCTCATATTCATTATTACACACAATGTAAATATTGTCAAGTCTTAAAACCTCTCCGCCCGGATTTTCCATAAAATCAAATATTTCTCTGCCGATTTCTCTGGCACAGTCAGGCAGTACATCAGTAAACATAACCTTATCTTCCGAAAGCTCATAAATCAGCGAGCCGTTATACATTATAACAGGCATGTCAACTTCAAGTTCTTCGAAATATCTTCTTGCCGACTGGAGTGTACGTCCTGTTGCAACAGTAAACTTTCCTCCGTCAGCTCTGAATTTCCTAATAGCTTCCTTATCCTTTGGGTTTAAGACCTTATTCTGCGGCAAAAGTGTACCGTCAAGGTCAGTAATAAGCATAACATTCGATAAATCAGCCATTTTATCTCACCTTTCGTAAAATCTCGTTGAAATAATCGGGAAGCGGACTGTCAAACTCCATATACTCCGCTGTTTCGGGATGAACAAACCCGATTTTCTTAGCGTGGAGACACTGTCCTTCAATCCCCTTGAATTCCTTGCCGTAAACATCGTCGCCCAGCACAGGGTGACCCTTATATGCAAGGTGAACTCTTATCTGGTGCGTACGCCCGGTTTCAAGGCGCAGTCTTAAGTGTGCGCACTTTTCAAACTGTTCAAGGAGCGTAAAATGCGTTACAGCGTGCTTTGAGTTTTTATCCGTCACGCACATTTTCTTACGGTCATTAGGGTTTCTTCCAATCGGAGCGTCAATCGTCCCCGACTCCTCCTTAAAGCGTCCCATTGCCACAGCTTCGTATTCACGGGTAAAGCTGTGCGCCTTAATCTGCTCCGCAAGCCCTGTATGTGCACTGTCAGTTTTGGCAACGATAAGCAGTCCGCTTGTGTTCTTGTCAATTCTGTGGACAATCCCTGGACGGATTACGCCGTTAATCCCTGAGAGACTGTCTCCGCAATGATAAAGCAGGGCGTTTACGAGAGTACCCTCATAGTTGCCGGGTGCAGGGTGAACAACCATTCCCTTGGGCTTGTTGACAACAAGCAGGTGCGCATCCTCATAGACTATATCGAGCGGAATGTTCTCGGGTTTAGCATCAAGGCTTACAGGGTCAGGTATGCAAAGCGTAACGCTGTCACCTTTTCTGCATTTATAGTTTTTCGCAATTGCCTTGCCGCTTACTGTCACGTTACCGCTTTCAATCAGTCCCTGCAGCGCACTTCGGGTAAGTCCCGTGTCCCGGGCTGTAAGCCACTTGTCAATTCGTGTTCCCTCGTCACAATCGGGAATATCAAAAATCATTTCATTCATTTTCGGTTGCCTTTTCTTCTGTAACTGTTTTATCCTTCTTATCAGACTTATCAAAGAAAAGCACATAAATAAGCAGAAGTGCCGCACCGATTGTCACACAACAGTCAGCAAAATTGAATATAGCAAAATCAAAAAGCTGTACATCAAGATAGTCAACAACAACTCCGCCACGGAAAAGACGGTCTATAATGTTGCCGAGTCCGCCGCTTACTATCAGCGTCATACATGTAACAAGCATTTTTTCTGTGCGGTTTTTAATCATGTAATAAATACAGAACGCCATGAGCAATGCCGTTACGGCAACAAGCACCCATCTCATTCCCGCAAAGCTTCCGAAAACAGCTCCGTCGTTTTCAAGATAAGTGAGATTTAATATGTCCGTATCACCGAACTTGATAAACTCCATCGACTCCTGGCCTTTCAGGTTATCAATCGCCCAGATTTTAATAAGCTGGTCACCAAGTGTCAGAATTATCATGACAACAAAAGCCACAATCAAAGTAACCAAGAAGTTTCCTCCTTAACAAATAAACTTGCCGCTTTTTTAGAGCGGCAAGTCCGTTTAGTTTTATTTAACAACTGCTGCACAACGACTGCAAAGTGTCGGGTGCTCGCTGTCTTTGCCTACTGTTTCTGAGTATGCCCAGCATCTCTCACACTTTTCGCCCGAAGCCTTTACAACTTCAAATTCAGTTTCGCCGTCTCTGTCATTTAATACTGAAACGCCTGAGACGATAAGAATATCAGCAAGGTCATCGGATAAAGCGCTGTACTTTTCAAACATATCGCCTGCCGAGTGGATAACAATATTAGCTTCAAGTGACTTACCAATCACCTTTTCGTTTCTCTTTTCCTCAAGAACCTTGTTAACAGCTTCTCTTGTGCTGTAAATAAGCTCCCACTTAGCGATAAATTCATCGCTGAAGTTCATACCTGACTTTTCAGGCATCTGATTCAAGAAGATACTTTCAGCATTGTCGTCCTTGCTGTGTGGCAGGAATGACCAGATTTCTTCAGCTGTGTATGACATGATAGGAGCGATAAGTCTTGCAACACCGCTTAAAATTCTGTACATAGCTGTCTGTGCGCTGCGTCTTGCAACAGACTTTTCAGCTTCACAGTAAAGTCTGTCCTTGATGATGTCGAGATAGAAGTTTGACATATCAATTACACAGAAATTATGAATACTATGGAATGCAATGTGGAAATCAAAATCATTATATCCGCCCTGTACCTTGTCGATAAGTGCGTCAAAGCGCATGAGTGCCCACTTGTCAATTTCAAGCATTTCGCTTTCTGAAACAGAATCTGTATCAGGATTAAAGCCATCGCCGTTTGAAATGTTGCCAAGAATAAATCTTGCTGTATTTCTGATTTTCTTGTATGCATCAGAAAGCTGTCCTAAAATATCCTTGGAAACTCTGATATCAGAGTGATAGTCAGAAGAAGCAACCCAGAGTCTTAAGATATCAGCGCCGTACTGGTCGATAATTTCAGATGGGTCAATACCGTTTCCGAGTGACTTATGCATTGTCTTACCCTGACCGTCAACAACCCAGCCGTGAGTGCAGACAGCCTTGTAAGGTGCAGTGCCCTTGTATACTACTGATGTAAGGAGTGATGACTGGAACCAGCCTCTGTACTGGTCAGCACCTTCAAGATAAAGGTCAGCAGGCCATGAAAGCTCGTCATACTGGTCCATAACAGCTGTATGTGAAACACCACTGTCGAACCATACGTCCATGATGTCATATTCCTTTGTGAATTCGTTGCATCCACATTCACACTTAACAGTTGAAGGAATAAATTCGCTGACTTCTTTTGTCCACCATGCGTCAGCACTTTCCTTTCTGAAAAGCTCAGCAATTGCGCTGATTGTTTCGTCCGTAACAATCGGCTTGCCACAGTCCTTACAGTAAATAATAGGAATCGGAACGCCCCATGTTCTCTGTCTTGAGATACACCAGTCACTTCTGTCACGAACCATTCCCTTAATTCTGTCTTCGCCCCATTCAGGAATCCACTTAACGCTTTCGATAGCCTTGATAGCTTCATCCTTAAAGCCATTTACTGAGCAGAACCACTGTTCTGTCGCACGGTAAATAATCGGGCTGTGACATCTCCAGCAGTGTGGATACTGGTGAGTAATCTTTTCACTTGCAAGGAGTGCGCCTGTTTCTTCAAGTTTTTTAGCGATAGCCTTGTTAGCTTCGTCTGTATCGAGACCTGCAAATTCGCCTGCCTCTTCTGTCTGCTTACCCTTTGCGTCAACGCAAACGAGTATGCCGATATCATCATAGTTCTTGCAGACTTCAAAGTCCTCTACACCGTAGCCAGGAGCTGTGTGTACGCAGCCTGTACCGCTTTCGAGAGTAACGTGGTCACCAACGATAACAGGTGAAAGTCTGTCATAGAGAGGGTGCTTTGTCTTGATATTTTCAAGCTCTGCACCTGTAAATGAACCTACTGTTTCATAGTTTTCGATACCCGCAGCCTTCATTGTTGCACCTGCAAGCTCAAGAGCCATAACGTAGTATTCGTCACCGTTTTTAACGAGTGTATATTCATACTCAGGACCGAGGCAGATTGCAAGGTTGCCAGGGATAGTCCATGTAGTTGTTGTCCAGATTACGAAATAAATTTTAGAAAGGTCAAGACCTAAGTTTGTAAAAAGACCCTTATCGTCAGTTACATTAAACTTAACGTAGATAGATGTACATGGATCATTTTCATACTCAATTTCAGCTTCTGCGAGGGCTGTGTTACAGTCAGGACACCAGTAAACAGGCTTTAAGCCCTTATACATATAGCCTTCCTTAGCCATCTTGCCGAAAACTTCAATCTGTCTTGCTTCATATTCAGGCTTAAGTGTAACGTATGGGTTATCATAGTCACCGATTGTACCGATACGCTTGAACTGTGCCATCTGGCTTGCAACATGCTTCATTGCGAAGTCCTTACACTGCTTTCTGAGTTCAACAGGTGGAATTGCGCCGTTTTCAACGCCAATTTCCTTCATTGCCTTAAGCTCAATCGGCAGACCGTGTGTATCCCAGCCAGGAACATATGGTGCACAGTAGCCGGTCATATTCTTGTGCTTTATGATAAAGTCCTTGAGTGTCTTGTTAAGTGCTGTACCAAGATGGATCTGACCGTTTGCATACGGAGGGCCGTCATGCAGAATATACTGAGGCTTGCCCTTATTGTTTTCGATCATCTTGTAATAAAGTCTGCCATCTTCCCATTTCTTTAATGTGTCTGGTTCTCTCTTAGGCAGATTTCCTCTCATAGGAAAATCTGTTGCAGGCAGATTTAAAGTCTTGTTATAATCCATTGCCATTATACTTCTTCCTTTTCACTTGTTGTTGAGTTTGGATTGCCGCTGTGGTTATTGTTCTTTCCGAACTGTAAATCAGAAAAGCTTGATTCATAAACGCCCTTTACATTTCTTGCAGAAAAGCTTGATGTTGCAAACGGATCAGGCTGAGGTTCTTCATATTCTTCCTCAGGTTCATCATAAACAACTTCTTCCTCAGCTGTTTCTTCAATTTCGATTTCAGGCATTGCAGAAATCATTTCAAGATGTGATTTGTACATATCAAAGAGAGTCTTTTTGAACTCAGTAACCTGCTTCTGAGCTTCATAAAGATTCAGTTTTTCCTTTTCAATTTCCTGTCTGTTCTTTTCCATTGCCGCTTCGTGCTGAACAGTTGCTTCGTCAATCATTTCCTTTGCCTTGGCTTCAGCCTGGGCAATAATAGCGTCAGCCTTTTCCTGTGCTTCAGCAATTACATGATGTCCCTGCTTCTGAGCACCGAGTAAAGCGTCCTTTAATGCTTCCTCGTCCTGACGATATTCTCTTACCTTGTCGGCAAGAATCTGAATTTTGCTGTGAAGATCATCTCTTTCTGCGTCAATTTCTTCAAATTCTTCTATAAGCATTGCAAGGAAATCGTCAATATCCTCCTGCTTATATCCAAATGCAGCTTTTTCAAATTTTCTGTCTCTAATATCACTTGCACTTATCAATGTCTTTCACCTCTTAACAATATTTCAACACAACAATGTGTATACGACCCTTTTTGGATACTCCCGAAGCTTCTCCGATGCGGAATTTGCCATAGCCTCTCGCAGAAAAAATATCTCCTTCCTTCATAACAAAGGAAGCATTTTCCTGCTGCCTATAATTCACCTGAACATTCCCCGATGAAATAAGCGGCATTACCTTGCTGCGACTAAGTCTTGTCGCAAGACTTAAAATGCAGTCAAGACGCATTGAAGCTGCTGTACCGTGAATCTCACTGAATGACTGTTCCTTTGAAAGCAAAACAGGCTCATCAGTACTCAGACCAACACCCACAGAACCAATTTTTCTTACTTCATCAGTAATTGCACCGGCAACCGACTTTTCGGCAAAAACCTGTGCCACACCTTCACCAATCAGAATATCACCGATTGACTCACGCTTTAAATTCAGCGATGTCAGCACACCGAGAAAATCCCTGTGAGAAAGCTTATACTGCGGCTTGTATCTGAACGTTATGCATGCTACGGGAAAATCACTGTTTTCGGGGCGACAATAGTCGCTGAAAACACAAAGTATATTGCGGTCAGTATTTTCAGCACCGCCAAAAAAGCAGTAATTTTCACATCTTAATCTGCAGAGTTCGGACTGCGCCAGCATCTGCTGAGCTTCGTTCAGAAAATGGCTGAAAACCATTCCCCTGCGCTCACTCAGATTAATCATATCGTCAATTCTTGCCAGAAAAGCCTTCTCTTCAAAATCCGTCATTTTATCAGATTATAACGCCGTTGCTTTCGAGTTCATCAACTAAATCGCCGCCGATAAATCCAACGTTATACGGTGTAATAATATATGTCTGGTTTGCAACAGGCTTTAATGTGCCGCCGTTTGCATATGCAACACCAACGAGGAAGTCGATAATTCTTCTTCTGTTGTCAGCTGTTGAATTTTCAAGATTTAAAACAACTGTCTTCTTAGCGATAAGATGGTCAGCAATCTGCTTTGAATCCTGGAACTTTTCAGGCTTTACAAGCACTACCTGAAGCTGTGCTGTTGCCTGGATATTGACAACCTTGTTTCTCTTTTCTTCCATGTCGTCAAATCTGTCAGAACGATAGCTTCTGTTATTATCATAGTCTCTCTCGGCTCTGTCAGTTCTTTCAGCCCTGTCATAGTCTCTGTCAGCGCTCTTCTTCTGATAGCCTTCCTCGTAAAATTCGTCGTCCCCATCCTCCTGCGGAACAAAAAAGTCTTTGAGATTTTTTAAGATTTCCATTCTTTCGTTCTCCTTATTTATTTCATATATATTTTTTTATTACTACCATAAGTCACATTGTCCTCAGAAATAATTCCTCGGACCGAAAAGTCCGCGCCCGATTCTGATTATATTTGAACCGTATTTAATCGCGTCTTCGTAGTCACCCGACATTCCCATAGACAAATATTCCATGCTTACATTATGTATATTTTTCTCAGAAATGTCAATATATAATCCCTGCATTTCATAAAGAAATTTCTCAGGGCTTTCAATCGGCGGAATAGCCATAAGCCCCTTAATACGGACGTTCTGAAGCTCTGACACACTGTAAATCAGTTCATTTAAAGCTGCTTTATCAGTACCGCTTTTGGACTCCTCTCCGCCAATATTGACCTCAATTAAAATATCCTGTGTCTTGCTGATTCTCTTGGCATGCCTGTCAATTTCCTGTGCAAGCTTTAAGCTGTCAACCGACTGGATAACTGAAACGCTGTCAATTATATATTTCACCTTATTTGTCTGAAGATGACCGATAAAATGAACCTGTGCGTTTTTATTATATAAATCCTTTTTTGCGGTATATTCCTGGACTCTGTTTTCACCGAGAAGGCTTATACCAAGTCCGATTGCGTGGTTTACCGCCACAGGGTCAACTGTCTTTGTAACCGCCATCAGATTGATTACCTCATCCGCTCTGCGATACTTTGCAGCAGCCTCCTGCATATTATAGGTTATTCTCTTATAGTTTTCATCAATGTAGCTGAAATCAGTTTCCATCAGCGTCAACACCTTCCACTACAATATCATCATAAAGCGCAAGATACTCTTCTCCTGCATCAAGTGAGGACAGAACATAGTCCCCGCCTTCATAGATAACATCAATTCTCTTAAAGGAAATTCGCTCACCGAGCTTTACATAAACACCCTTTGCATTTACCGTCTGGGTTGTTTCCTCACCGGTTTCCTCGTCTGTTACAGTTTCAGTAACATTCTTGAATCTGAGTGCCTTTCTCGGAACCTTTATTCCCTCAAACTCGCCGGAAATTATCTCAACTCTCTCAGTTCTGTGCTGAACAAGGTCATGAGTTATCTCATCGCACCTGACGATGATGACATTTTCAGACGGGTCATCCGAATCCCTGATATTTTCTATTACACCTTCAGCCATGTTTGAAGTTGACTGAAATTTTATATTAACCTTGTCACCGATTGTAAAATTCTTTTTTCTGTTATCAATGACCCCGGCTATATACCATTCATAACCGTTTATAAGCTTGCCGATTATTCTCTCGTCTTCAACAGGACCGCTGTCCTCGACATCAGCAATAATCTCAGGCGTCAGTGTCTCAAGACTGCTTTTTGTAAGCTGACTTTCATAACCATCAGCATAGCTTACAAAATAAGCCGAGCGGTCTGAAAGAATTGTGTCAAGCGGAACCTTTTCAGAGGATTTAAGACGTGAAATCTCAGAATTAATTTCATTGATTCTTGATGTAAAATCAACGTCCGAGTCAGTAACAAGCTGATATGTACTGATAAGCACCAAAAGCTCATTTTTCTGCAATGACATTACATCTAAATTTCTGAGTTCCCTGCTGTCAACAATAGCCCTGTACTGCTCATCAATCAGAGCCGCAATATTTGCAGGCTGAGCCGATTCAACAGTTCCCGGATTCTGAATTTTCTTCAGTATCGCAAGCTCACCTTCAAGGTCACTTATCTGCTGCTTTATATCAATCTGTGCCTCATCGGAATAAATCTCCGCAATAGCAGAGCCGCTTCCGAGTTTGCCGCCGTCAGGAATGCAATAGCTTACAGTTCCTATCCCGCCGTACTGAACAAGCTGTTCATCACGGATATAGACTCCTTTAAAAGTTGCGGAGTCATCGGCGGTTGCAAAAATTGCAGTTTCGGTTTCATATTCATCACTTAGCATATGAAATCCGATTGTCATAAGACATGTTGCAACACAGATTATAAGCAAAAGACTTACTATTCTGGAAGTTACAGAATTCATTTATCAGAACTGCTCCTGCTTTTCTGCTGCATCAAGAATTGAAATCGGTTTTAAAGGACAGATTGTTGAAATCGCATGCTTATAAACAACGTTTTGCTTGCCTTCGCAATCAAGAATTACAATATAGCTGTCAAATCCCTTAACCACACCCTTGAACTGAAAACCGTTTGTAAGGAAGATAGTAACAGGAATTCTGTCTTTTCTTGCCTGGTTCAGAAATACATCCTGAAGATTGATTGCCTTGTTCATAAATTTTACACTCCTTGCTCTAAACACAATTTTTTTGTATTTATGCTCATGACGTCTTTGTATTTTTATCCGTCTTTACGTCATTTTTATATCAGCACAATTTTCCATGCTAATACTCAATTTATATTATAGCACAAACTTCAACTCTTGGCTATAAGTTTTTTGCAAAAATCCAAAATTTTATCCTTATCGTCAAATTCATCTAACATAATCCACTGAATTTCTGCATTTTTCCTAAACCATGTAAGCTGACGCTTGGCATAACGGCGTGTTTCCATCTTGATTTTCTCTATACACTCATCAAGAGACAACTTGTTTTCAAAGTATGGAATAAGCTCTTTATAGCCGATTGCATTGCCTGCCGTTTTCATATTTCCCGACTCAAAAACCGCTCTTGCCTCCTCGACAAGTCCGTTCTGAACCATGATATCTACTCTCAGATTTATTCTGTCGTAAAGTTTCTGGCGGTCAGAATATGTAAGCCCAATAATCACTGAATCGTAAGGAGTTTCCTCAAGCTTGCTCTCCGCCTTGTATTCACTGAGTTTTTTACCCGTCAGCTCGAAAACCTCAATCGCTCTTATAACCCTCACAAGATTATTCGGGTGAAGCTCTGCCGCTGTTTCGGGGTCGTACCCTTTCAAACGCTCGAAAAGCACTTCATTTCCCTTTTCGGCAGCCTCCATTTCAAGAGCGTCTCTCAGCTTCGGGTCACATTCTATATCCGCAAATTTCACATTCTCAAGCAATGAAGAAATATAAAGCCCTGTCCCGCCGACAATAACAGGCAGTCTGCCCCTGCCCGAAACATCGGCAATAGCCTTTCCGGCAAGGTCAACGTAATCAGCAACGCTGAACGAAATCCCTCTGTCAAGAAAATCTATAAGGTGGTGCGGGACACCCTGCATTTCTTCAACTGTCGGTTTTGCGGTTGCAATGTCCATGCCCTTGTAAATCTGCATGGAATCAGCAGATATCACCTCGCCGCCGAACGCCTTTGCAATTTCAACGCCAAGAGCGGTCTTTCCCGAGGCAGTCGGTCCGACAACCGCCGCAACTCTGATTTTATCTTTATTCTGCATATATCAGACAATCCTTTTAAACTGTTTTTCAAGCTCACGCTTTGTAAGTGTGAACATAACCGGTCTGCCGTGAGGGCAGTGGCGGATGTTTTCATCATAGAAAACCATTTCAGCAAGCTTCTGAAGCTCCTTGATATCATTTTTGTCATTCGCCTTTATTGCCGCCTTGCACGCTAAATCATGGAGCATATCATCGAGCTTGTGAGTCTGGGGATTCTGCTTGTTCAGAAGAAAATTCTCCGCAATTTCAGGAATAACCTCATCCATATCAAGCGTTTCAAGGATAATCGGTACAGCCGTCACCCTTACAAAAGGTTCATTTGAAAAATCAAACTCAAAGCCCATATTTCTGAGAGTGTCCTCGTTTTCGGTCATAGCGTTGTACTCAGCCTCTGAAAGCAGTATCTTTGCACCGCTCACAAGCATCTGACTGTGACCCTGATTATTCTGCGCTTTAAGCCTTTCAAAAATTATGCGCTCATGCGCCGCATGCTTATCAATGAAAATTATATTTTCGCCCGATTGCGCCGCAATATAGTTTCTGAAAAATTCGCCGATTACTGTAATCGGTTCCTGCTCGGTTTTCTTTTCTGATACAGACTCATAAGGCGCCTCCTTTTTGACAAATGCGTCCTTATTTATAAAGCTGAAAGAGACAAGCTTTTCTTCGATAGATGTATTATCAGTTATTTTTTCATTTTCATCTTCGTCCTCATCGTCATCGCATTCCACAATAATTGACGGCTCTGAAAAGGTTACACTTCCCCCGCTTCCGTACTCAGTCTTGGACGATGAAAGAGAAATTATTCCGTCGGAAACGACTTCATTTTCTTCCTTTGCGTATTCCGAAGAAGAAACGGATTTAAAAACGGGCTCTTCCTTTTTTTCCTGTGTTACTGTCTCTGTCTGTTCCGGTTCAGACTGTTTAAGCTCAGGCTGTTCATACTCCTCCGGAACAAACGGCTGTGCCTTATAGTCAACCCTCTTTTTCATCTCGTCCTTAAACTGGAATTCATAAATAAGTCCCGACGCCATAAGGGCGTTCTTGACAGCAAAATAAACACAGTTAAAGACAACCTTTTCGTCAGAAAATCTCACTTCTGCCTTTGCAGGGTGAACGTTTACATCAACTGTCACAGGCGGAACATCAAGCATGAGTACACACGCAGGATATTTTCCGACCATCACAAGATTCTGATACGCTTCCTCAAGGGATGTACTGCATGTAACAGACCTTACATAGCGCCCGTTTATAAAGAAATTCTGGAACGAACGGTTTGCCTTTGAATAAAGTGGCTTTACGATATATCCTTTCACAGAAATTCCGTTTTCACTGTAATCAACGGGTATCATATCGTGGGCAAAGTCCCTGCCATAAACGCCGTAAATGGCGGAATAAAGCTGACCGTCGCCCGCTGAGGACATTTCGATTTTGTTATCCTTTATAAGCTTGAAGGAAATCTCAGGGTGAGAAAGAACAATCTTCTGCATAATCGAGATTACCGCATTCGCCTCAGCGGAATCCCTTTTCATAAATTTACGTCTTACAGGCACATTAAAGAAGATATCACGGATTATGATTGTTGTTCCGTCAGGACAGCCCGACTGCTCATTTGAAACCTCATTTCCGCCCTCTATAACATAGCTTGTGCCGTATTCATCATTCTTCTGCTTTGTCAGAAGCTCAACCCTTGAAACAGCTGAAACCGAAGCGAGCGCTTCGCCACGAAAGCCGAGCGTCAGAATATTGTCAAGGTCATCTTTAGATGAAATCTTGCTTGTTGCATGACGCAGAAACGCTGTCGGCACCTGCTCAGGCGCAATTCCACAGCCGTCATCGGTGATACGCATATAGGTAGTTCCGCCGTTTTTTATCTCAACTGTTATATGCGTTGCCCCGGCGTCAATTGAATTCTCCACAAGCTCCTTTATAACTGACGAAGGACGTTCAATAACCTCGCCTGCCGCAATAAGCTCCGATATATCCTTGCTCAGTACTGTAATTTCAGCCATTTTTCCTCCTGTATTAATCTGCAAGCCTTGAAAGCTCTTCAAGCAGTTCCCTGCATTCTGCATCCGAAAGTTCGTCAACATTTGTTTTTCTTATTCTGTCAGCGATAACATCACGGCTGAGTGTCTCAAAGCTGAGCTGTCCGCTGTTATCCTGTGAAACTGTCTGATTTGCGTTTTCAAGTTCCATTTCTTCAAGCAGTTCCTTAGCACGCTTTACAACCTTATTCGGAAGTCCTGCAAGTTTTGCAACCTCAATGCCGTAGCTCTCGTCAACGCCGCCTCTGACAATCTTTCGTAAAAATCTTATACCGTCACCGCTTTTTTTCACGGCAATACTGTAATTCTTAACACCCTCCATGAGATTTTCAAGTTCAATAAGCTCATGGTAATGTGTTGCAAAAAGTGTCTTGCAACCAAGCTTTTTTGAACCGCATATATGCTCCGCAACCGAGCGTGCAATACTTATTCCGTCAAAGGTGGATGTACCTCTGCCGACTTCATCGAGTATTACAAGGCTGTTTTTAGTTGCATATTTCAGAATGTCCGCAACCTCGCTCATCTCAACCATGAACGTACTCTGTCCCGCCGTCAGGTCATCTGACGCACCGACTCTTGTGAATATTCTGTCCACTACCGAGATTTTCGCATACGCCGCAGGAACAAAGCTTCCTATCTGTGCCATAAGCGTTATAAGCGCAGTCTGGCGCATGTAGGTAGATTTACCTGACATGTTAGGACCTGTTATAACCGACATTCTGTTTGATTTTGTATCAAGATAGACATCATTCGGGACAAACATTTCGTCCGTGAGCATAAGCTCAACAACAGGATGACGTCCGCCTCTTATATCAATCACGCCATCAATTGCAATTTCAGGACGTGTGTAGTTATTATTCATAGCCGCAGTTGCAAACGACGCCAAAACGTCAACTGCCGCAATCGCTGAAGCTGTACGCTGAACGCTCTGAAGCTGTGTTGCGAGATAGTCTCTCACCTCAGCAAAAATATCAGCCTCAAGACGAAGTGATTTATCCTTGGCACCAAGAATACTGTTCTCGGTATTTTTCAGTTCCTCTGTAATAAAACGCTCTGCATTTGCAAGCGTCTGCTTTCTGATATAGCTGTCAGGAATGAGGTCGTAATATGAACGGGTGACTTCAAGATAGTATCCGAAAACCCTGTTGAAGCCTATTTTAAGATTTTTGATACCCGTTGATTCACGTTCTCTTTCAACAATTCCGTCAATAATGTCCTTGCCGTTATTCATGATATTGCGGAGACTGTCAAGCTCCTCATTGAAGCCGTCACGGATGACGCCGCCGTCCTTTATTGTAACAGGCGGCTCGTCTACAATCGCATTCTCAACTAAGGTTGAAATTTCTTCCAGCGTTGAAATACTTTTCTCAAGGCTGTCAAGCAACTTGGAGCCTGAAAGCTTTTTAAGCTGTTCCTTAAGATACGGCAGCTGAACGGATGTCATGGAAAGCGACTTTAAATCACGCGGATTTGCAGTCTTATACATAATCCTCGTCATCAGTCTTTCAATGTCATATACTCTTTCGAGAATGTCACCGATTTCCATGAGTACAACAGGATTTTTCATAAAATGCTCAACTGCTTCAAGTCTGTCAATAATTCTTGCAGGACTTGTAAGCGGCTGTTCGATATATGTCTTCATAAGACGCTTGCCCATTGATGTTCTTGTCGAGTCAAGCACCCAGAGAAGTGAGCCTTTTTTCTCCTTGTTACGCATTGTTTCTGTCAGTTCTAAGTTTCTTCTTGCATTCATATCAAGAATCATCGCTGCTGAAGAATCCTGTCTTTCAATCGTAGTAAATCTTCCTGTCAGAACCTTCTGGGTATCACCGATATAGTCAAAAAGTCCGCAGACTGCTCCTGTCTCAGCGCCCGATTCCTCAAGTCCGATTGAATCAAGCGATGCCGCTGAAAACTGCTTTAAAACAGCCTCTTTTTTCTCATAAGGATTAAAGCACTCGGATTCTCTGAGCGTTACCGCCGCTCCGAGACGTGATTTTATGAAATTGAGTGTATTTTTAAGCGACAAAAACTCGGGGTTAAAGACAATTTCCGATGGCGTATAGCGTGAAAGAAGGTCGATAATATCTGCTTCAAGTTCCTTTCCCTGAGCAGAAAAAAGCTTTACTTCACCCGTTGAAATATCCGCAAAGCATACACCGCATTCCGTATTGTCGTAAAACGCACAGCAAAGGTAATTATTGTTATCATCATCAAGCATACTGCTTTCGATAAGCGTACCGGGTGTTACAATTCTTATAACATCACGTTCAACAAGTCCCTTGCTTTCTGAGGGGTCAGTGAGCTGTTCACAGATTGCAACCTTAAAGCCTGCATCAATAAGCCTTTTTATGTAAATCTCACAGCTGTGGTGCGGTACACCGCACATAGGCGCTCTTTCCTCAAGTCCGCACTCCTTACCTGTCAGAGTAAGCTCAAGCGTTTTTGAAGCAACAAGCGCATCGTCAAAAAACATCTCATAAAAGTCGCCGACACGGAAAAACAGCAGTGTATCAGGATATGTGTCCTTAGTTTCAAGATACTGCCTCATCATCGGCGAAATTTTCGCTCTGTCGATTTCCATAAATCCTCCCTCTCAGCCGTTTTGTGATACGGCAAACAGAATACATACCGGCGGCACGTTTTTCCGTACTGCCTCCGATTACACAATTTGACCTTTTCTAAAAAAGAAAAAGTCAAATCACATTCAGAGCGTGTTCATTAATAAGCTGAACACGCTCTGATAATTATTACAGAATTAGTGACAACCTGAGCATGAAGCACAGCCGCCTGAGCATCCGCTTGGCTTAGACTGGCATGTTTCAGGGTCTTCGCCGTTTGCACTTGCTGTGATAACATTGTTAATTTCTGAGAGCATACCGTCCATAGCATTCTTAGCGGCATTGAATCTTGCCATGCTTGGATTTACCATGATTTCACCGTAAAGGTTCTTGATAACGCCGTCGAGCTCCTTAAGCTTGTCTGCGTCCTTGTCTGTCTTTGTCATTTCCATGTTGAGCTCATATCTCTTGGCTTCAAATTCGCTGATAAGCTTCTGAAGCTCTGTATCCTTGTCATTTGCTTCCTTTGCTTCGAGATATGCGCTGTATCTTTCGTCAGCCTGAATAAGCTTTCCGAGTTCTCTTGCCATTGAAATTACGTCCATTTTTTATATTCTCCTTTAAATTTAATTTACAATTTTTCCCGTAACTGCCCAGTTTTTTGAAGCAGTCACTTCAATCTCAACGAAACTGCCTATAAGAGATTCATCTCCCTCAAACTCAACAATGATAAACTCATCGCTTTTGCCTGTAAGCCAGCCTTCGTTCTTTCCCTTAGCGTCAACGAGTACACGCATTTTTCTGCCGATAAAGCGCTTGTAATTCTCAGTTGAGATTTCACGCTGAAGCGCCAGAAGTCTTGTCATGCGCTCTCCCTTTTCGCTGTCGGAAATTTTATCATCAATCAAAGCAGCTTTCGTTCCCGAACGCTTTGAATAGATAAACGAATAAATATTATCATATTTCACAAGCTTCATAAGCTCTAAGGTTTTCTCAAAATCCTCTGCCGATTCATTCGGGAAACCCACGATTATATCTGTTGTAAACGAAAAATCAGGTACTCTTGCTCTTGCATGATTTATCGTTTCAAGATACTTTTCAACTGTATATCTGCGGTTCATCTGTGAAAGTATTTCATCACTTCCACTCTGTACAGGCAGATGAAGATGATTTGCAATCTTTTCGCAATCAAGGATTGTATCAATAAGTTCTGTTCCTGCGTCCTTCGGATGCGATGACATAAAGCGTACCACAAAATCGCCGTCAACAGCATTGATTTTTCTGAGCAGATCACAGAAAGAAACGTTTTCTTCAAGGTCGTTACCATAGGAATTTACATTCTGACCGAGCAGCATGATTTCCTTGTAACCGCTTTCAACAAGCCCCTTAACCTCAGTTACGATGTCCCCGGGCTTTCGGCTTCTCTCCCTGCCTCTTACATACGGCACAATGCAGTATGTGCAGAAATTGTTACAGCCGTACATTATCGGTACAGATGCCTTGAAGCTGCTGTCTCTTATCTGTTCAAGTCCCTCAACAGGCATATTGTATTCGTTTGTGTCAAACACCTTTTTCTTGCCGTCAAGCTTTTCATACATAAGCTTAGGAAGCTTGTCGAGTGCAGACGTGCCAAAAACAATATCCACAAAAGGATATGAACCTTTAAGTCTCTCAATAACATGGTCAAGCACAGCCATACAGCCGCAAAGACCGATTATCATGCGTGGATTTTCTTCCTTGCAGTGCTTTAAAAAGCCTAAGTTTCCGAAAACCCTGTCCTCGGCATTTTCCCTCACGGCACAGGTATTGAATATCACAAAATCCGCCTTTTCAGGGTTGTCCGTAAAGCCATATCCCATTTTCGCAAGCATACCCTTAATCTTTTCACCGTCAGAAAAATTCAGCTGACAGCCATAGCTGTGTACGCACGCAAGAGGTGGAGCTTCATATTCAGAAAGCTTCTGTGAAACTGCTTCGATATACTGTGCAGTTGTCATTTCCTTTGCCAAATCTATTCTCACACTTTCTTAATCATTTCAAGAACGATTTCCGCAACTCGCTTAGCGGCAATCTTCTCAAATTCGTCGAATGACATTTCGCCTTCGTCGTCTGCATTGTCAGAAATACATCTGATACTTACAAATGGAACTTCATTCATGAATGCGCAGTGACCGACAGCGGCTGTTTCCATGTCAACGGCAAGCGGTGAAAGTCTTTCACAGATTGCACTCTTTACTTCGCTGCTTGAGATAAATGCTTCACCCGAAACAATGCGGCCGATATGTCTTGCATAGCCCTTTTCGTCACAGGTTTCACACGCTAAGTCGATAAGCTTCTTGTCAGCCTTGAAAACGCTGTTGTAAGGCGGGTAATTATCAAGAAAACGAAGCTCTAAGTCGTGAGGCATAACCTCGTTTGAAACAACGATGTCGCAAACCTTAACGGCTGTATTCATGCCGCCTGCAACACCTGTATTGATAACTGCCTCAACACCGAACTTGTCAATCATAGCCTGTGCACAAAGAGCCGCATTTACCTTAGCGATACCACAGCATGCATTTACAACAAGCTTTCCGTCAAATGTATTTATGTAAAAATCAAAGCCTGCATGTCTGACAACAGCTGAGTCAGATAAAGCATTTCTTATGTCAGCAAGCTCTGAAGGCATTGCGCCGATTATTCCTATAACCTTCATAACAGATTATCCTCCATATTTTTTCGATACCTATTTATTATACCAAAAATCCACCGTTTTTTCAATACCTATTTGAAAAATTAAAGGGCACTTTTTATAAAAAGCGCCCCATTTTTATCTGTAATATCTGGAAATATGCTCCTGCCTTAAGCTCCAGAGCTTTTCTGACAGGTCAACATAGTATTTATGCGGATTTTCAAAGCGTCTGACCTCATCCCATATTTTTGAAAGCTCTGTTTTACAGTAGCTTCTGATTTTGTGTAAGGAAGGAGTTTCATAAACGCACAAGCCCTTTTCAAAAATCTTCTCCATAAGCGGTTTAACAACAAAATTTTCAATTATCTTGCGCTTATAGGTACACTCAGGGTCAAAGATTTCATATGGCTTTGTTTCGTCAATGACTTCATCTTCGAGAAGTATCACATCGGCAATCGCCATGCCTGTCTCACGACAGAAAAGTCTGACTGTCTTTTTAACACCGGGATTGGTTATTTTTGAGGAGTTTTCAGAAAGCTTGATTTTTGGCGTCATAACGCCGTTTTCCATAACAGCCGCCAGCTTGTACACCCCACCGAAAACAGGCTCGGACTTGCTTGTTATAAGCCTTTCACCGACCGCAAAGCTGTCAACCATTGCGCCTTGATTCACAAGGTCCCTTATGAGATATTCATCAAGCGCATTTGAGGCAATAATCGAGCAGTCATGAAATCCCGCCGCATCAAGCATCTGTCTTGCCTTTTTTGAAATATACGCAATATCACCGCTGTCAATTCGTATTCCTCCCGGACGGTAGCCCTTCTCATCAAGTTCCTGAAAAACCCTTATCGCATTCGGCACACCCGATTTAAGTGTATTGTAGGTGTCAACAAGAAAAATACAATTATATGGATAACACTTTGCATAGGCTCTGAAAGCCTCAAGCTCGGTCGGAAAAAGCTGTACCCAGCTGTGTGCCATTGTCCCTGCCGACGGAACGTCACAATCCCTGTCAGAAATTGCACACGAAGTACCCGAGCATCCACCGATATATGCCGCCCTTGCACCATAAATGGCTGCGTCAGCGCCCTGTGCCCTCCTTGAACCAAATTCCATTATATATTTTCCCTGTGCGGCTCTGACAATCCTGCTTGCCTTTGTTGCAATAAGGCTCTGATGATTGAAAGTCAGAAGAAGCATTGTTTCAATAAGCTGGGCCTGAATAATCGGCCCTCTGACCGTCACAAGCGGTTCATTCGGGAAAACAGGCGTCCCCTCAGGAACTGCCCACACATCACATTCAAAGCGAAAATTCTTAAGATACTCCAGAAATTCTTCGCAAAAAATTTTTTTTGAACGCAGAAACTCAATGTCTTCATCTGTAAATGAAAGCGACTTTATATATCCGATAAACTGTTCAAGTCCCGCAAATACGGCATATCCACCGCCATCGGGAACACGTCTGAAAAACATATCAAAGCATACCTCAGTGTCTCCAAAACCGCTTCTGAGATATCCGTTCCCCATTGTCAGTTCATAAAAATCAACAAGCATTGAAAGATTTGTTTTCTCAGTCAAAATCAATTCCTCCGAAAAGCTCCGTCCCGCAATTCTTCATGAACACACATGCGGCAGTTTTCATAACATCACCGTTTGTTGTACATGTCATGTTAACGGGCAGTATCACACGACTTTTCCTGTCACGATTATCAAAATAACTTTTAAGCGTCAGACAGAAATTCATGACACAGATATCAGTACACACTCCGCACACAACAAAGTTTTCAAGCTGTCCGTTCATATCAAGAAAACGTCTGAACTCATGTGCATGAAACCCGTTTGTCGAATTTTTGCGGATAAGCGTAAATCCGCCTGTTTCTGACAGTTCATCTATGATTTCACATTCCCCCGTGCCATTTATGCAATGCTTCGGGAACACTTCAAATTCCACGGATTTTTTGCTGTGACTGTCAGCAAAGGCAATTGTTTTCATATTGCTTTGCTTTGCGTATTCAAGCAACGCCTTTATATCCGGAACGATTTTCAGCGCTTCCCTGTTATGAAGATTTCCGGATTTCAAAAACCCGTTAATCATATCAATCATAATAACAGCTGTTTTTTGCGTGTCCAGTTCACCAATACGGCAATGCGGCAGATTTTCAATAATATCCTTTTTAAACGGCATATTTTTCACCTCAGTTTAATATGCCACAGATTAACGGAATTATTCAGCATTCATGCTTTCTTCGAGTTTTTCAAGCAGTAAATCATATGCGCTGCTGCAAAGGTGTATACCATCACCGGCAGAATAATCTTCATTCATATATCCGTTTTCACCCTTAAGTACTGAATTCACATCAACATAATGAATTCTTTCACTCGGATGATTTTCAACGGTTTCCTTTAAAACGGCATTAGTGCCGTCAATTGTCTCGTTTTTGATTTTATCGCACTCTGTCGATACAGGAGTCACAGAAAAAATATAGAACTGCGCATCCTTGCAGACCTTCATAGCGTCCTCAACATATTCCATGTAAAGCTCTGAGAATCTCTCAGGGGAATATGTATTGATATCATTAAGCCCCATTGAAACAACAACGTTCATAGGTTGTTCAAAATCTAAAATTGTAAGTGCTGCATATTCCTTGCCATCATATGCAAAAGAATAGTCCCTTATATTTGACGGTGAAACATTTGGTGTTGCAATAACATTTTCAGCTTTCACCTTCTGATAACCGCCAAAGCCCGAAGTAACCGAATCCCCGATAAAAAATGTTTCATCAAGTATCTGTTCAAAGCTCATGTTTTCCTCAGGCTTTTCAGTAGTAACAGATGTTTCAGCTTCTGTTTTTTCCTCCTCACTTTCAAGTGGTGGAAGAGTAATAAGTGCTTCTGTTTCGGCTGCACCAACCGTATCATTAACAGTCTGCGCTGTTTTTTCATCTCCACAGCCGCCTGCGAGCATAAGTGCCGAAAGCGCCGCTGCTGTCATTATCTTTTTCATTTTGTTCTACTCCGTATTTTTTATAAATTAAGGCGAGTTCACTAAAGAAACTCGCCTTATTATATCTCTAAAATTATTCAGCTTCTTCTTCAGCAGCTTCTTCTGATGTTTCGAGAAGAGCTCTCATTGAAATGCTGATTCTCTTCTTTTCGATGTCGATTTCTGTAATCTTTGCATCTACTTCCTGACCAACAGAAATTACTTCTGCAACGTTTTCAACTCTCTGGTCAGCAATCTGTGAGATGTGGATAAGACCATCAACGCCTTCAATAATCTGAGCGAATGCACCGAATGGTGTGATTGAAACAACCTTAGCCTTAACTACATCACCAACATTGTATTCATTTTCAAACTTAACCCATGGGTTGTCCTCAGCCTTCTTGAAACCGAGTGAGATTCTGCCTGCTTCCTTGTCGAGTTCCTTGATGTATACTTCAAGAACATCGCCAACGCTTACAACCTGGCTTGGGTGCTTGATTCTGTTCCATGAAAGTTCAGAAATGTGAACCATTCCGTCGATACCGCCGAGGTCAACGAATGCGCCGTAGTTTGTAAGTGACTTAACTTCACCCTTGTATGTCTTGTTGAGTTCAGCTGTTTCCCAGAATGCAGCCTTAGCAGCTTCCTTCTGTGCCTTAGCAACAGCCTTGATTGAACCAACTGCTCTTCTGCGTGATTCATTTACTTCGATAATCTTGAGTTCAACCTTCTTCTTGAGAAGTTCGTCTAAGCTCTTGTCACGCGCTACGCCTGTCTGTGATGCAGGAACGAATACTCTTACACCGTCAACAGAAACTAAAACGCCGCCCTTTACTGTGCTCTGAACGATACCCTCGAGTACCTTTTCTTCGTCCTTAGCCTTTGAAATGTTGTCAAAGCCTAAAAGTTCATCAACCTTCTTCTTTGAAAGCATAACAATGCCTTCCTGGTCGTTGATTTTTGTAACGATGAGTTCAACTTCATCGCCAACGCTTACGATGTCTGATGGTTTCTTTGAAGGGTCATCTGTGAGTTCAGAAAGTGGAACATAACCTGTGTGCTTAGTTCCGATATCTACGATTGCTTCACTATTGTTAAGTGCGGCAATATAGCCTTTAACACGCTCTCCTGTATGTACTTTCTTGAAGGACTGCTCCAGCGCCTCTTCAAAATTAATGTCTTCAAAAATTTCAGCCATGGTATTTTGTACCTCCTTAATTATATAAGCCGGGGTTGAAGCTCCGGCAGTAATGCCTATTTTATCAGCATTTTTCAGGTTCAGTGAATAAAGCTCGTCCGCATTTTCAATGTGATATGACTGGCAGTTTTCAGAACACACGTTAAAAAGCTTTACCGTGTTTGAACTGTTTCTGCCTCCCACAACAATCATTATATCGGCTTCCTTTGAGAGCAATGCGGCATCCGATTGCCTCTGAGAAGTTGCATTACAAATTGTGTCGAAAACGAGGATATTTTCATCATCCTCGGGAATAGCCCTCATACACTCTCCCCATACTAATATATTATACGTCGTTTGCGCGACAATTGCAAGCTTTTTTTGAATTTTTGTATATTTTTTTTCAAAAAAGCCTTTTAGCTCGGTTTCATCCTTAAAAACAAAGCAATTTTCGTCACAATGACCAACAATTCCCTGAACCTCGGGATGATTTCTGTCCCCTGCAATGAGAATATAATATCCTTCTTCGGTCTTTTCTCTGACAATTTTGTGTATTCTTGCTACAAAAGGACAGGTAGCGTCGATATACTCATTTCCTTTTTCAGAAAGCTCATCATAGATTTTTCTGCCTACTCCATGAGAGCGGATAACTGCCTTTTCACCCTCTTCAAGTTCGGAAACGCTGTCAATAATCCTGACGCCCTTTCGTTTCAGGTCCTCAACAACATCGCTGTTATGTATAATAGGTCCGAGTGTTGCAATCCTGCCGCTGTTTTTTTCAACTTCCTCATTGACAAGCTTCATTGCTCTGTCAACTCCGAAGCAGAAGCCGGCAGTTTTAGCTGTTTTAATTTCTGCCATCGTTATTCTCCCTCAACAAGCGCGGTAATATCGCCCATAATTCTTGATTTTATTGCTTTGAGTTCTGAAGATGAACGTTCTTCACTGAGCTTTAACTCACCAGGGCTTATTGCCTTTCCGAATTTAACTGTAATCTTTCTTCTGAATTTAAGCTTTCCTTCAAAGACTATTCCGACAGGAACAACAGGTGCTCCTGCCTTGGCGGCGATATAGGCAACGCCCGATTTACCTTTGCCTACCTTGCCATCCTTGCTTCTTGTGCCCTCAGGGAAAATAATCAGCTTGTCGCCGTCATTCACCTTTGAAACTGCATCGTCGATAACCTTCATGTCGCCCTTGCCTCTTGAAACAGGGAACGCGCCAAGCTTTCTGATGAGCCAGCCGAAAAAGCGGTTTTTGAAAAGCTCTTCCTTTGCAACGAATGCGTATTTATACGTTCCTGCGCAGATTGCAAGAAGCGGAGGGTCAGCATTGGTTCTGTGGTTTGAGGCAAGTACACACCCTTCCTTAGGAACGTTTTCTCTGCCTTCAACCTTAATGTTGTACCAAAGCTTCATAAAAAAGCGGACAAGAACAATAACTCCTCTATAAATAATTCCGGGTTTCTTCATAACACATCTCCAATTACTTTTTAATTTCAGCTATCATTGATTTAAGCTTTGCTATAACTTCATCAATTGTCATTCCTGTTGTGTCAAGAAGTACTGCGTCATCTGCCTGTTTAAGCGGCGCTATGTCACGGTGCATGTCGTTATAGTCACGCTGCTTTATGTCCTCAAGCACCTGTTCATATGTAATGTCAGAATCAGTCATTTCCTTAAATCTTCTGTTTGCTCTTTCCTCAGCAGAAGCAGTCAGGAACACCTTTAAGTCAGCGTTCGGGAGAACAACAGTTCCGATATCACGTCCGTCCATGATGATATTGTTTTCAGCGGCAATCTTCTTCTGAAGTCCGAAAAGGAACTCTCTCACAGCAGGTATCGCAGAAACTCTTGAAGCATTCATTGAAACATCTGCTGTTCTGATTTTGTCGGAAACATCATTTCCGTTTAAGATAACGTGCTGAGCCTTATCGATAAATTCAAGGCTTACATTGATTTTATCAAGTGAATTTACAAGCGCATCATTATCAAGATTGTTTTCAAGTGCATAAAGCGCAATCGAGCGATAAAGCGCACCTGTGTCAACATATATATATCCGATTTGTGCGGCAACTGCCTTGGCAATCGAGCTTTTTCCTGCGCCTGCTGGTCCGTCAATAGCAATATTTATACTCATAATAATTTTCTCCTTATTTTACATATTCATCGCCGCACAATAAGCGGTCGAAAAGGCAATCTGAAGATTAAATCCGCCTGTATAAGCGTCAACGTCAATAACCTCTCCTGCAAAGTAAAGCGACTTCACAAGCTTTGATTCCATTGTTTTCGGATTAATCTCCTTAACGTCCACGCCTCCGCTCGTAACAATCGCTTCCTCAATAGGACGAAAGCCCTTGACTGTAAGCGGAAAGGCTTTTAAGAGCTGTCCGAATTTGATTCTCTCCTCACGGGTCACCTGGTTTATACGTCTTTCGCCTTCAATCCCCGAAAGCCTTACGGCTGGCGCAATAAGCTTTGCAGGCAGAAGCTTTGAAAGTGAGTTTCCGAAAATACGGTTTATATTCTCGCTGAAGTCCCTTTGCAGACGTGCATCAAGCTGTTCATGTGTAAGACCCGGCTTTAAGTCAATTTTAAGAGTGTATCTGTCGGGCTCCATTTTTTCAATGTGTGAGCTTGCGCTGAGTACCAAAGGCCCCGACACTCCAAAATGCGTAAACAGCATTTCTCCAAGCTCGCTGTAAATCTTCTTGTCGCCGTCATAAAGTGAAAGCGTCACATTTTTAAGCGACAGCCCCATCATGTCTGCACAGTATTTTTCCTTGCACACAAGCGGTATGAGCGAAGGCTCAAGCTTTGTTACACTGTGTCCGACACTTTTAGCAAGTGTGTAACCATCACCCGTTGAGCCTGTCTGCGGATATGACTTTCCGCCCGTTGCAATAAGAACCGAGCGTGAGCGGTATTCACGTCTGTCTGTCACAACTCCACAGCATACCCCGTCCTCAACGATAAGCGATTTTACCCGTTCCTTTATAACTTTAACGCCACAGTCATGAAGTTCTCTTTCAAGCGCACCGACAATATCTGATGATTTGTCGCTCTCCGGAAATACTCTGTTTCCACGCTCTGTTTTAAGCGGTACTCCTGCCCACTCGAAAAAGTTCATGACATCTTCAGTTGAATACTGCGAAAAAGCACTGTAAAGAAATCTCGCATTAACAGGAATATTTCTTATAAGCTCATCGTTTGAGCAGTTGTTTGTGACATTACAGCGCCCCTTACCCGTAATAAGAAGCTTTTTGCCGATTCTGCCGTTAGGCTCAAAAATGAAAACCTTATTGCCAAAGCGTGCGGAATGTACGCCCGCCATAGCGCCTGCAGCACCGCCTCCGATTATAATTACATCTGCGTCCATATTTTATCCCCACAAGCTGTTTTGTTTTTTCAGATTTTCCGCTCTGCGTTTTTCGGTTGCAGAGGAATCCGGTATGTAAATCCCGTTTTCGAGCGTCAGTACATCGCCCTCTCTTGCATTATCCGACACTTCACCACGACTGATTTCCACACTCACGCCGTCTTTTTCGATTATAGCAATGCTTCCTTCAAAGCGTTCAAGTATCAGCATAATTATTCCTCCGTTTCAATCTCAAAGCCGTCTTCCGACGACCTGAACACAACCGTACCGTTTAAATCGGTTCTGTAAATTTCGTCGGCATAGTCCTCAAAGCGGTCGAGTATTTCATCGTGCGGATGACCATAGGAATTATCAGCGCCGCAGGAAATCACGATATACTCAGGATTAATAACGTCAAGCACAGCCTTGCTGTTTGAAGTACTGCTTCCATGATGCGCCGCACTGTAAACATCAACATCGGAAAAACCTCCGTTTTCCAGAATGTCCTTTTCTGCCTTTTTCTCAACGTCACCTGTAAACAGGAAAGTATTGTCCCCGTGTGACAAAACAGCAGAAACGGAGTAATTATTAAGGTCATCATAGTCCCTGACAGGCGCAATCAGTTCCAGACTGCAGTTTCCGATTTCGTACTTTGCACCAACCTCTGCGGCTGTCATTTTCATACCTTTTTCCGAAACTGCGTCAAGAAAGTTTTCATAAAATCTTGTTGTCGGTGTCATATCGTCAGAAACTCTTGGAAGTATTACATTTTCAACTTCAATGCTCTTTATAATATCCGACGCGCCGCCCATGTGGTCGGAATGAGGATGAGTAAGTAACATATAGTCAAGGCTGTCAACGCCGTTTTTCTTCATGTACTGACAGATTTTTTCGGCATTTTCCTTTTCACCTGTGTCAATCAGAAGCGAATCCTCACCCGAAATTACAAGCGTACAGTCACCCTGACCCACATCAATAAAATGCACCTGTGCTTCACCCTCAGCAACAGCTGTTTGCTTACCGAAAAGCTGTTTCCAGTCATCAAGAGTGAATATATCAAGAAAATGTGCGGCAATAATTCCGGCAATAATAATTGTTACAGCCGCCGCAAGACCGCCTGTTTTCATCGTCTTTTTCCCTTTGGTTTTTGCCATTTTCCATTACCTTTCCTTTTTGCATCCCTTGCATTGTTCCCCTGCTTTGCACCCTGTTCAGGCGTTACAAGACAGTTTTTGCCGAAACCGATAAGGTCATGTCTGCCTGCTTTTTTAAGTGCCGCAATAACAACCTTTTTATTTTCTGGCTTGAAATACTGCAGAAGTGTTCTCTGCATTTTTTTCTCCTCGGGAGTTTTCGGAACATAAACTTCTTCCATGGTATATGGGTCAAGTCCAGTATGGAACATACAGGTTGAAAGCGTACCAGGAGTCGGATAAAAGTCCTGAACCTGTTCGGGACGCATATTGTTTTCCTTGAGGAACACAGCAAGGTCAATCGCCTCTCTGAGCGTACTGCCCGGATGAGATGACATAAGATAAGGCACTAAATACTGCTCCTTGCCAACACCTTTGGTAATCTCATAAAATCTCTTCTGGAATTTCTTGTACGCTTCAATATGCGGCTTGCCCATTTTGTCGAGTACCGCCGCTGAACAATGCTCAGGCGCAACCTTAAGCTGTCCGCTAACGTGATTTTTTATAAGTTCCTTTATAAACTCGTCGCTCTCGTCTTCCATGAGATAGTCATATCTGATACCCGAACGGATAAACACCTTTTTAACGCCCTTTACCTTTCTGAGCTTTCTGAGAATATCAATATACTCCGAATGGTCAACATGGAGATTAGGACACGGCTTTGGCGCTAAACACTTTTTACCCTTGCAGAGCCCGAGCTTTAGCTGCTTTTCACAGGAAGGATATCTGAAATTGGCTGTCGGACCGCCGACATCGTGAATATAGCCTTTGAAGTCAGGCATTTTAGTAAGCTTTTCAGCCTCCTCCAGAATCGACTGCTCACTTCGGCAGGTAATCTTTCTTCCCTGATGAAGCGCAATTGAGCAGAAGTTACAGTAGCCGAAACAGCCTCTGTTATGAGTTATTGAAAAGCGCACTTCTTCAATTCCCGGCACTCCGCCCATGCTCTCATATGACGGATGATACGCCCTCATGTAAGGCAGACTGTAAATATGGTCAAGTTCCTCGGTTGTAAGGCTCAGCGCAGGCGGATTCTGTACAAGCATCATTTTGCCGTGACGCTGGATTACAGTTTTTCCATAAACCTCGTCCTGCTGGTCATACTGCTGTCTGCACGCCTTGGCATAAGCCTTTTTGTTTTCCCTCACCTGTTCAAAGGATGCGCATTCCGCCGCCCCGATTGGTGTATTGACAGGCTCTGTCATATAACAGGTACCTCTGATGTCGTGCATATCCTTAATGCTCTCGCCGCTGTCAAGACGACGCGCAATTTCCTCGGTCTGATGCTCGCCCATGCCGAACATAAGCAGGTCAGCACCGCTGTCATAAAGTATTGACGGTCTCACATCATCGTCCCAGTAGTCATAGTGCGCAAAGCGTCTGAGCGACGCTTCGAGTCCGCCGATTGCAATAGGAATATCACCATAAATCTCACGGATTTTTTTGCAGTAAACAATAACTGCTCTGTCGGGACGCTTTCCTGCCCTGCCGCCTGCCGTATATGCATCGTCAGAGCGTTTTCTCTTTGCGGCGGTGTAATGCGCCACCATAGAGTCAATGTTGCCCGATGTCACAAGAAATGCAAGTCTCGGTGCGCCATACATTGTAAAGTCACGGTCACTTCTCCAGTCAGGCTGAGAGATAATGCCGACCGTATAGCCAAGACTTTCAAGCAAACGTGTTATAATAGACGCACCAAAGCTTGGGTGGTCAACATAAGCGTCACCCGTTACATATATAAAATCAAACTGTTTAATTCCACGCTCGTCCATATCACGACGTGAAAGCGGTAAAAAACCGTTCATAAAAACCTCTTTATTCTGATTTGTTCATTCTTCTTTCAGCCCACTGCTGACGGCTCATTAAAACCTTTCTCGGCTTTGCACCCTCATAAGGTCCGACAACGCCCATGTTTTCAAGCTCGTCAATAATCCTTGCGGCTCTTGCATAGCCAAGCTTGAGCTTACGCTGAAGTGACGATGTTGAAGCCTGTCCCATCTCAATGACAATGTCAATTGCTCTTTCGATAAGTGCTTCATCGCTGTCACCTGTAAGGTCAACGGCCGCATCAATCTTCTCGCCCTTTTCAGCAGGCATACTCTGTTCAACAGCCTCAATAATGTCTGTGTTATATTCAGAGTCAGACTGGCTCTTGATATATTCAACAATTGTCTCAACTTCCTTTGTGGAACAGAAACAGCCCTGTACTCTAAGCGGCTTCTGCATACCGTTAGGATAGTAGAGCATATCGCCGTAGCCTAAAAGCTTTTCAGCACCCTGAGTGTCAAGAATAGTTCTCGAGTCAACCTGTGACTGTACAGAAAGCGCAATACGGCTCGGGATATTTGCCTTGATAAGACCTGTGATAACGTCAGTTGTAGGACGCTGGGTTGCGATGATAAGGTGCATACCAGCCGCTCTCGCCATCTGTGCCAGACGGCAGACAGAATCCTCAACTTCCTTTGAAGCCGCCATCATAAGGTCTGAAAATTCATCGATTGCAATTACAATCTGTGGGAGCTTTTCAAGCTTTTTCTTTTCAGCAAGCTCGTTATAGCCGCCAAGGTCACGGACGTTGTTGTCCGCAAAAAGCTTGTATCTTCTGAGCATTTCCTGCACACCCCAGTTAAGCGCACCTGCCGCCTGACGAGGGTCAGTCACAACAGGAATGAGGAGGTGCGGAATGCCGTTATAAGTCGTAAATTCAACCATCTTAGGGTCGATAAGAATAAGCTTTACTTCATCAGGATTTGCTCTGTAAAGGAGCGACATGATAATCGAGTTTGTGCATACGGACTTACCCGAACCCGTCGTACCCGCAATAATCATATGAGGCATTTTTGCAATATCGCCGACTATGATGTTGCCCGCAATATCCTTGCCGACCGAGAATGCAAGCTTGCTTTTGGCATCCTTGAATTCACGGCTTTCGATAACCTCACGGATTGAAACCGTGTCCTGATTTGTATTCGGAATCTCGATACCGATTGCCGCCTTGCCGGGAATAGGCGCTTCGATACGAACGCCTGCCGCCGCAAGATTGAGCGCAATATCGTCTGAAAGATTTGTGATTTTTGAAACCTTAACGCCTGCCGCAGGCTGTATTTCATAGCGTGTAACTCTCGGTCCACGCTGAATTGCAACAATCTTTGCCGCAACACCAAAGCTTTTGAGCGTTGCGATAAGTGTATCTGCCTTTTCTTTGAGCTCAGCCGCCGCCGCAGGGTCGTTTGCCTTTGAAACGCCACGGCTTAAAAGGTCAATTGTCGGGAGCATGTATTTTTTTGCCTTGACAGGCGTAATATCACTCTTATCAGGTGCAGACATGGCAAGCTTTTCTGATTTTTCAGCAAAGCTTTCTGGACCTGTCTGCTTTTCGCCGCCGACTACTGCCTTTTCCACAAGCGCATCAAGCTCACTTATCGGAGCTGTATTTTCATGGCTTTCAGAATTTTTCTTCTTTTCAGAAGCCTTCGGCTCTGGCTGTGGCACATAGTCAGCAATCGGAATATCAATTTCAGAATCGGGGTATTCCTCCGGCTCAGACGGTTCAAATTCGGGAACAACTATTTCATCATCAACAGGAATGTCCATTGCAAAATCCTCAGGTACAACATCTGTTTCCTTTTCAGAATTTGCAAGTTGAATTGCTTCCTGCTCCTCGTCATACTCCCAGTCTTCATACGCTGTCAGCACTCTGTTTTCTTCTCTTATATTCTTCATTGAACGGAACATTCTCACAATCGGCTTGTAGAAAAGTCCGAAGAACTGGAAAAGCGTAAGGTTTGATAAGAGCATAAGGAAGATAAAAAGCAGTATGCAGACAATAATCTTAGCGCCGACATCGCCGAATATTTTCATAAGCGGCCACGCAATCAGCGCACTTAAAAGTCCGCCGCCCTCAAGCTCAAGTCCCGAATTATAAAGGAACTTGCACTTTTCAAAAAAAGTATCTCCCTGAGCGCTTCCAACAAACATTATCTGCACAACAGAGCTGCTTAAAAACGTAAGTCCAACGCCCCACATCGCTCTGCCCGCAACGGTCTGCTGTGAACGCTCCATACTGATAAGCAGTGCCGTATAAATCAGTATTACAGGCACTAAGAATATCGCAACGCCGAAAAGTCCTCTTAAAAAATTATGTATGAACATCCAGCCGCTGCTTCCCTCGATAACGGTAAAAAGAAAAATGAGTATACCGCTTGCGAAAAGTATAACAGACCAGAACTGGTTGACAGGCGTTTTCTGCGACTGTGCTGCAGCTGCTGTCTTTTTAGGTTCAGACGTTTTTTTAGCGGCAGTTGATTTTCTGCTGCTCTTTGTGCCTTTCTTTTTACTTTCCGCCACGTTTCATTTTCCTCTCTTTATCTTATTTTCTGATGTAATCCACAATGTTCATGTCTACACAGTGTTCAAAAATACCGATACCTGTTACAAGAATACCAAGAATAAGTGTATAAATTGCAAATACCTTGAACTTGTCTGATGTAACAAGCCAGTTTACCATCTTGATTGCGCATATTCCGACTACGGCCGAAACAACAAAGCCTACTGCAAAGTTTACAAAATCAATATCCATCGCCTTCTGCTCAACAGCGTCTTTTACCTGTAAAAGACATCCGCCCAGGATTGCAGGAATACCTAAAATGAATGAGTATTCAACAGCAGTTGTTCTCTCAAAGCCGCAGAAAAGTCCGCTTGAAATTGTTGAGCCTGAACGTGATACGCCAGGGAGAAGTGCGACGCCCTGGAACGCACCGACCGTTACGGCGTTCTTGACAGTTATATCCCCGAACTTCTTGTTACCCTTGACGCATCTGTCTGAAATAAAGAGTATTGCAGAAGTGTAAAGGAAGCAAAGTCCCTCGATTATAATATCATTGTCCTCTGAAATACCTTCGAGGTAATCCTTGAATATGTAGAAAGGAACAAGCAGTAAAAGCGAAATTATCATCATGATTATCGCACGTCTCTGTGAATTCATTTCCTTCCACTTGAACTTGCCTGTGAAAACATCCTTTATAAGTGAAAACATTTCAACTATAAGTCCGCAGATTGTCTTTCGGAATGCGATGAAAACCGCTACAAGTGTACCTAAATGAAGTATTGCTGAGAAAAGAAGAGCGCCTTCTCCGTTGTTGCCTGTGAAATGCTGATAGAGCGATAAATGCCCCGAGCTTGAAACAGGCAGAAATTCAGTAAGTCCCTGAATTATTCCCTGAAATAGTGCTTCCAATAATGACATAGTTATCTCCGTTCCGCCGTATTTTACGGCTGTTTTATATTTATGTATGCGGAGTTTTACTTCCGCATAACAGCTTTCCTGTAAAACATATCAGTTTTAAGATGAAAATATGGGTCAGTCGAAAACTTTGCGCTGTACTGCGCCTTTTCGTCCTTTTTATAAAAAATATGCTCAGGACTTATGATTGTATGAATAATCACTTTTCGTCCTCCTCTTTTTTATCGTCGGGGTATTTCTCCTCCGAGTTTTCAATAAGCTCATATAGACACTCGATAGCGTCGCTCAGGCCACCGAGGCTGTCAATAAGTCCGATTTCAACCGCCTTTTCACCGTCAACGACAGTTCCGACGTCCATGACAAGCTCACCCGTCTGCATCATAAGCTTACGGAACTCGTCCTCGCTGATACTGCTGTTTGAGGTTACGAAATTTACAATCCTGTCCTGCATTTTATCAAAATAGGAAAGCGTCTGGGGTACTCCCAGAACAAGCCCGTTCATTCTGACAGGATGAATAGTCATCGTTGCAGACGGAACAATGAACGATTTGTCTGCACTCACAGCAAGCGGCACACCGATAGAATGTCCGCCACCGACAACAAGTGAAACAGTCGGAGTTTTCATGCCTGCGATAAGCTCGGCAATTGCAAGCCCCGCTTCAACATCTCCGCCGACGGTATTGAGGATAATCACAAGTCCCTCAATAGTCCTGTCCTGTTCAATCGCAACAAGCGACGGCATTATATGTTCGTATTTAGTCGTCTTGTTCTGAGACGGCAGAACATAATGCCCCTCAACCTGACCTATAATCGTAAGGCAATGGATTAGGTGCTTTGCGTTATGGGAGACAGTCCCGCCCATTTTTTCAATAAGTTCGGCTCTGTCAAGCTCCTCGTCTGTGTCAGAGTCGTCGTCCTCGTTATTCTTTTCGTTTTCATCAAAATCCTGTGTATTCATGTAAAATTCCCTTTCTTTAAGATATTATTAATATTATCTCTAAAAGCGAATTTATACACTTATTTTTATTATACTCAATTTCGCATTTAATGTCAAATGTGTTTTTATATAAAAAAGAATAACCGCAGAAAAATCTGCGGTTCTGGCTATCCCATCATAACCCTTGCAATTTCGATTACATCGTAAAGATTAACCTGTTCGTCGCTGTTATAATCAGCAACTATAAATTCATCGTCTGTAAAGCTTCGCATATTCATGATATACCTTGCAATCTCGATTGCGTCATATAGATTTACCTTTCCGTCACATGTTACATCGCCCTTCTGCGCATCTGTAATCGGAATCAGAACATCTGAGAAATTCACAGTACACGAAGGGTAATCATCGTAATAGGTCGGGAAGTTTATGTCGTCAAGGTCATGCATATATGCTTCAAAAGTATGTGACTCCCCTGATGCGGACACCTTCGTAACTGTATATATAAGTTCAGACTCTATATCTATATTTCTCATAGTTTCATCAGAAATCAGAAACAAATCATAATCAGAGGTATCGTTTGTCACATCAACAAGATACCATCTGTCATAAAGCTCGATTGCATTCCAGCCGTGAATATAACCCGTTACAGAAACAGCGTCAATTCCTACTGCGTTGCAAAGCATTGTGTACGCTTTGGTGTAACCTGCGCAAACTGTTTCGCCAAGAAGAAAAGTTGAGGCAATCGACTGGTCATATTCCCCTTCTTTATAGGTTACATTTTCAAGCAATTCATCACGCAGATACTTAACCTTATCATAATCCGTAGCACACTTCATTGCGCCATCTATGTAAATCTGTGCCTCTGACATTATGTCAGAAAGCGCAGTCTGTCTTGCTTCTCCGTCAGTATATTCCGCATAAATTCCAAAGCTCACGCCTCTTGTTGACGAAATCTTGAACGATGAACTTATCCAGAAAAATTCAGGCTGGTCATAATAAAACAGCCACGCTATTTCAAGTGCACGTTCATAATCAATCAGGTCGGAATATTTTGCATAAGGTGCGTTCAGATAATCTTCAGTACTATTCTGAACAGTCCGACAGCATTCATACAGTCTGTCATAGAATATTCTCTCAGCATCTGTTTCAAGAACATTGTATATATAATCACTTGAAAAATCATATTCCTCTGCTGCTGATACGACTATTGAATTTACATCACGGCACACATAACTGTTACCCGAAATCATGCTGAATACTGACAAAACAGTCATCGAAGCGGCAGCAATTTTCCTCTTTAAATTCATGAATACAGCTCCTTTCTGCAAAAATCCCCGACTGCAAAATGCAATCGGGGATATAGAATAATCGCTTAAGTATTAAATTACTTGAGTTCGATTGTAGCGCCAGCTTCTTCGAGCTTAGCCTTGAGTTCTTCAGCTTCTGCCTTAGCAACGCCTTCCTTAAGTGTCTTAGGAGCAGCTTCAACAGCTTCCTTAGCTTCCTTAAGTCCGAGACCGCAAACATCCTTAACAGCCTTGATAACAGCCATCTTTGCATCACCGAATGAAGCAAGAACAACGTCAAATTCTGTCTTTTCTTCTGCAGCAGCAGCGCCGCCAGCAGCAGGAGCAGCAGCTACAGCAGCTGTTACGCCAAATTCTTCCTGAATAGCCTCTACGAGTTCAGCAAGTTCCATTACTGAGAGAGCCTTGATATCTTCAATAAACTTTAATGTCTTTTCTGAAGCCATGATAAATAATCTCCTTTAAATTAAAATATAGTTTCTGACATAGATAAATGTCACAGTTAAAATTATGCTGCGTCGTCTGTCTTGCTGTCTGCAACAGCCTTGAGAATTGCAGCGAGACCCTGGATAGGACCCTGGAGTGAACCAACGAGCTGTGCGAGCAGAACGTCCTTTGAAGGAATCTTTGAAAGAGCAATAACACCCTTTTCGTCGTAAACCTGACCTTCAACCATACCGGCCTTGAGATTGAACTTACCTTCAGTCTCTGAAGCGAATTTACCTAAGATTCTTGCTGGAGCTGTCTGGTCGTCGTTTGAAACAGCAATAGCAGTTGTTCCCTCGAGAACGTTGTCAAGACCTTCAATACCTGCGTTCTTAAGAGCGAAACGGAGCATTGTGTTCTTTTCAACTGAGTACTGAACGTTTGCTTCACGGAGTTCACGTCTGAGCTTAGTATCTTCTTCAACAGTGATACCCTTATAGTCAACGAGAACAACAGAAACAGCATTCTTGAGAACCTCTGTGAGCTGTTCAACCTTAGCCTTCTTAGTTTCTAAAACCTTAGCGCTTGGCATTATAATTTCACCTCCGATTAATTTATAACCGTATCAAAAGAATAATGCAAAAATGCCCTTTTCTTTTGAGGAAAAGGGCACAAATAATCAAATTATCATGCACATTCCTCGGCTGGACTTACGAAGTTTCCTTCACCAGCTGTCTTTAGAATACGATTTGTTTTTTACAACTTTAATATTATAGCACAGTTTTTTATGCCTGTCAAGCATTTTTTCAAAAAAATCCAAAAATTATCTTTTTTCGATTTCCTTGTAATCCAAAGCTTCAACAAGACTCTTATATGCAGGTCTTATAATCTTGTCCACATTTATAAGCTCTTCAATTCTGTGAGCACTCCATCCAACAACTCTTGCCATAGCAAAAATAGGAGTGAAAAGCTCAAGCGGAATATCCAGCATACTGTAAACAAAGCCGCTGTAGAAGTCTACATTCGGGCTTACACCCTTATAGATTCTGCGTTTTTTAGCGATAATCTTCGGGGCAAGCTCCTCAACCATTGAGTAAAGCTTATAGTCGTCCATTCTCTGCTTTTCTTCAGCAAGCTCTGACACAAATCTCTTGAATATCTTGGCACGGGGGTCGGAAAGTGTATACACTGCGTGACCCATACCATAAATAAGTCCCTTTTTATCAAAAGCCTCTTTAGAAAGCAGTTTTTCAAGATAAGCTTCAACCTGTGCTTCATCTGTTGTGTCGGCAACATTTGCCTTAAGGTCGTTCATCATCTCAACAACCTTTATATTTGCGCCGCCGTGCTTAGGTCCTTTAAGGGACGAAAGCGCCGCCGCCATTACAGAATAAGTATCAGAACCGGAAGATGTGACAACATGGGTTGTAAAGGTTGAGTTATTACCGCCGCCGTGCTCCATGTGAAGCATAAGCGCAATATCAAGCACCTCAGCTTCAAGCGGTGAATACTTCATATCAGGACGAAGCATTCTTAAAATATTCTCTGCTGTTGAAAGATTCGGATCCGGACGGTGAATATACATGCTGTCGTCACATTCATAGTGATTGTAGGCATGATAGCCGTAGACCGCAAGCATAGGCATTTCGCTTATAAGCATAAGACACTGACGCAGAACATTGTCAATTGATGTGTCAGATGCGTTATCGTCATATGATGCAAGAGTGAGAATACTTCTCATGAGAGTGTTCATAATATCCTTGCTCGGAGCCTTCATGATAACATCACGGACAAAGTTTGTAGGCAGACATCTGAGTCTTCCGACAAATCCCGAAAATTCTTCAAGCTGCTGTTTGTCAGGAAGTTCACCGAAAAGAAGCAGATACGCCGCTTCTTCAAAGCCATAGCGTCTTGAACCGACAGCACCGTTTACAAGGTCATTTATATTATATCCTCTGTAAAGGAGGACGCCGTCAATCGGCTGCTTGTTTCCTTCGTCATCAACCCTGAACGATTCGATTGAAGAAATAGAAGTAAGACCCGCTAAAACTCCGTTACCGTTTTTGTCACGCAGTCCCCTTTTAACGTTATATTCCCCATAAAGCTCAGGATTTAAAGCAAAATTTTCACAGCAGTGCTTTGACTTGTCTGATATAAATGAATAAAAATCTCTGATTGTTCCCATTCTCACATCTCCTTTTTGTTAAATATTAACTCTAATTATATCATATTTCACATAAAATGTCAAGCAAACCTCCGTCATTTCATTCACTTTTCACCCACTCACCACCTTGGGCTTTTCTGAATATAATATAGCATAAATCAAATTTCAAATCTGATGTATTAATCATAACAAAATTGTCAATCATAATTACATAGAAAACAAGCTTTGAGAATGGAGATAAATTATGTCAGTTAAAAGAGGCGAAATCTACTACGCTGATTTAAGCCCTGTTGTCGGGTCGGAACAGGGCGGAATCAGACCTGTACTTATAGTTCAGAACGATGTCGGCAACCGTCACAGTCCGACAGTTATCGCAGCGGCAATTACAAGCCAGAAGGAAAAGGCAAAGCTCCCGACCCACATCGAGCTGAGTGCATCAGGCTGTGGTCTTTCAAAGGACAGCGTTGTACTGCTTGAACAAATCAGGACAATAGATAAAAAAAGACTTAAAGAACGTATGGGAGAGCTTGAAACAGGCGATATGAACCGTGTAGACACAGCGCTTTCCATAAGCTTTGGGTTGTCATAACAGAAAACAGGAAGAGTTATAGGCTCTTCCTGTTTTTTTACATATTATACAATCAGAAGCCAAGCTGTTCCTTAACGAGAACAACCTTGATTCTGTTCTTATGACGCTGCTTTGCAGAAATGAGATAGTTACAGCAGATTCTTGCATCTGAAGCACATCCACTTGTCATATCAGGACATTCCTTTGTGAATGCCGCACATTCACCTGTCTTTGCACAATAAGTATCACAGCTGAGACGAACTGTATTTGCAGGTGCCGCAAGCTTTTTAACTCTTGTTACTGCCTCATCGAGATTTGCAACAATCTTATTATATCCCGCAACGATTATTACAGAATCAGGACCATAGGCAATTGCCGCAACTCTGTTACTGTTTCCGTCAACATTGTAAAGAACGCCGTCCTCAGTAATTGCGTTTGCACTTGAAAGGTAAACATCAGCACAGAAGCATTTTCTGTAAAGCTCCTTGATATTTTCAGGAGCAACAGCTGTTCTGTCGAGGTAATTATAGTTTCCGCTCTTTATGATATCATATATTCCGCATTCTGTAACACTTACAGAACCACCGTTTGCAACAGTACTACCCTCAGGAATAAGCTCCATAACCTTCTTTGCAGCGTCTTCCTTTGTGTCCACCACATAAGCTTCCATATTATTTGCTCTTAAAGCCTCAGCTGTCTTATTGAGTCTCTTTTCAATAACAGCCATTACATTTGAATCTGCCATTTTATGTACCTCCATCAGTCTCCGAGACGAATCATTTCATCAATACACACGCATGCGCTCTTAATTTCTTCGTCAGTCATTTTTATTTCACAAGCTTTGCCGTTGTCCATGTTAAGAAGTGTGTTGTATACGTCCATAAGCGTAATCATCTTCATATCGGCACACATAAGCTTCTTTGAAAGATAGTAGAAGTTCTTGTCAGGACATGCATACTGCAGATGTTCTACAATACTTGTCTCTGTGCCGATGATAAATTCCTTAGCGTCCGACTCCATGGCAAATTTCATGATGCCTGAAGTGGAGCCGACATAGTCAGCTTCGTTTGTGATTTCAGGCTTACATTCAGGGTGAACAAGTAAAAGCGCATCAGGATGTGCTTCCTTTGCCGCCTTCAGCTCTTCGGCAGTTACCGCCGCATGAACAGGACAGCCGCCGTTTAAAAGCTTGACGTCCTTGTGCGGAAGCTGTTTCTGTACATAGCTTCCGAGATTGCAGTCAGGGATAAACAGAATCTTATCATTTTCAAGCTTTTCTGCAATTTTAACAGCTGTTGCAGATGTAACACAGACGTCGCATACTGACTTGAGAGCCGCTGTTGTATTTATGTACGCCATAACTGTTCTGTCAGGTTCTGCTTCTTTCATCTTTGCAATTTCAGCAGGATTCATCTGTTCTGCCATAGGACAGCCTGCTCCCTCATTCGCAAGAAAAACTCTCTTCTGAGGAGAAAGCATTTTAACAGTCTCCGCCATAAAGTGTACACCGCACATGATAAATACGTCGCAGTCATGCTTTTTTGCGGCAACGCTCAAAGCATAGGAGTCGCCTGTTTCATCAGCTATTTCAATAATCTCCTTTGCAACGTAGGAATGCGCAAGAATAACAGCATTCTTTTCCTTTTTGAGTCTGAGTATTTCTTCCTGTATTTTATTAATCATAAGTCCTCCATTACTTTTTTACGGCTTTTGTTTTTTCCTCAGTCTGTTCCTGCTGAGTTGTTTCAGCCTTTTCATCTGCTTTTGTATCCTCTTGATTTCCAGATTCTTCCTCTTCCTTTTCGTGTATCATATGTTCTGAATCCGGAAGGCTGTAATCAATTTCCTTGTAGTAATCAGTACTTCTCGGGAACTTCTTTGTTTCAAGCTTTGAAACAATAATCTCACGGAAAATGCTGTAGAACACAGCAAAAAGAGGTATAAACGCAACCATACCGATTATTCCGAAAAGTCCGCCGCCCGCAAAGATTGCAAACATTGTCCAGAATGACGGGAGTCCGAGAGAATCACCCAGAATCTTAGGTCCGAGGACGTTTCCGTCAAACTGCTGAAGCAGGAACACGAAAATTATAAATATAATTGTCTTTTCAGGTGTTGTAAGCAGTATGAGAAGTGCACTCGGTACTGCCCCGATAAAAGGACCAAAAAACGGGATTATATTTGTAACCCCGACAAATACGCTGATTAACACAGCATAGTTTCTCATGCCGAGTATCATCATTCCGATAAAGCAGAGAACACCGATAATTGCAGAGTCAATAACCTTTCCCGAAAGGAAGCTTATGAATGTTGAATTTGACCTTGACGCAATTGAAAAGATGTGTACTCTTGCTTTTTCAGGAAAAAGTGCATAGGTGATTTTTCTTGCCTGTGCAATAAGAGTATCACGGCTGAAAAGAAGATATATTGAAAATACCATACCGATAAGGCAGTTTTTAAGACCTGTAAGGAATGACCATGCGCTGTCTGTCACATCAGCAACAATTCCGTCTTCAGCAAGAATATTGTCAAGCTTCGGCTGATACTGTGCGATAATCTCCTTCGCCATATCCTCAACGCTGTCAAACTTGCTGTTGATATAATCATGAATCTGCGGATTTACTTCAAGAGTATCGTTTACGATTCCATTCAGCATATCCTGAAGATTATTGAGATAGGATGACATGTTGGCAAACAGATTCTTGAGCGTTCCCAGAATTTCAGGTACAAGCGAACCGAGTATTGCTGTTATGACGCCAAGCAGGAAAACCATTGCAAGCGTTATGCCGATTGTCCTTGATAATTTCGGAAATTTCTTTTTACGGAAAACAAATCTTCCAAGCTGTTTTTCAATAAATTTTACAAGCGGATTCAGAAGATATGCAATAACAACACCCCATATAACCGGTGCTAAAATTGTGAACAGCTTGTTCATAAAATCCAGTATCACATGATATTTAAAAACAAGCGCTGTCATAAGCAGGCAGACTGCAAAAACAATTATGCAGTAAACTGCCCTGGTTGTCTGTTTTTCGTTGAATTTAATTTTCATAGCTTACCCCATTATCTGAAATTTTGTACTTATTTTTATTATACTACATTTTCTTTCAAAATGGAATAGCTTTTTTTAAATTTATATAAATGACGCTATAAAAATTATGACTATCATTGTCGGTGCAAAGAATTTTATAAGAAACGTGAGTGCGTTTCTGAAATACACCTTATATTTCCCACCCGAAGAAAGCTCCTCAAAAAGCTCTGACATACCCCAGTAGTAGCCTGTCAGAATACACAGGAAGAATCCGCCTATCGGCATCAGAATATTGTCAGCAAGTATCGTCAGAAAATCAAAAATCGTTTTACCGAATATTCTGAAGTCGCTGAGCACTCCAAACGAGAGTGACGCCAGAATTCCCACCTCGCAGAAAAAAATCCCCGGAATTATACATGCCTTTTTGCGTGACCAGCCCTTAGTGTCGATGAAATAAGCTGCTATAACCTCGATAAGCGAAATTGAAGATGTAACCGCCGCAAAGAATATAAGCAGAAAGAATATTATTCCGAAAATCCGCCCGAGCTTCATGCTTGCGAACACATAAGGAAGCGTCTGGAAAATAAGTCCCGAACCGCCCGCAGGCTCAAGTCCGAATGAAAATACAGCCGGCAATATCGCAAAGCATGCAAGGAGTGCGATTATAAGGTCGAAAAGCGGAATGAACAATGCGTTTTTCTGAATTGATGAATCACGGGAAAGATAGCTGCCATAGGTTATAAGGGTTCCCATACCGAGACTGAGACTGAAAAAGACCTGTCCCATTGCGCTCAGGATTATGCCGAAAATATCCTTTATTCCGCCAACTGCTGAAAAATCAGGTATCAGAAAAAAATTCACACCTTCTCCTGAACCCGGAAGTATAACTGAATTTATAACAATAAATATCAGAAATACGCCAAGAAGCGGCAAAAATATTTTGCTTATCCTTTCAATACCGCCCGAAACTCCCCGAATTACAATCGCAATACTCAGTATGCAAAACAAAAGCTGCCATATAACAGGCTCTGTGACAGAAGATGAAAATTCGTGAAAATATTCGTCTGGCTTTGAAATATCGCCCGAAAAAATATATTTGAAAAGATATTTTAAAACCCAGCCGCCTACAACTCCGTAAAAGCAGAGAATGCAAAAAGACCCGAAAATTCCCGCAAAGCCTGTAAAGCCCCAGCCTTTTTTCAGCTTTTCACAGGCGCTGTATGCGTTAAGACGTGTCCGTCTGCCGATTGCCATTTCAGTCATGAGAATAGGAGCGCCAAGCAGTACAAGAAGTATGATATAAACAAGAATAAACAGTCCTCCGCCGTTCTGCCCCACAACATAAGGGAATTTCCACAGATTTCCAAGCCCCACGGCTGAACCTGCCGCCGCCATTAAAAAACCGAAATCCGATGACCACTGTTCTCGTTTCATATACTTCCACCTCACAATAAAATATGATTTTATTATGCGCAGAGAGTATAAAAATATGTGAAAGCTAATAACATAAAATCAGCGAAGCTAAAAAAGCTTCGCTGATATCATTCCACATTTTCTTCTTTTTTAATTCTGAATATAAACCTCAGTACACCCGATAAAAGCTTCGGACTTTTGATTACAACAATTTTCATAATGCTCAACCTCCGCTATATTGTTTATACTGTATTATATTCAGTTTTTCAGCTTTGGTTCATATCTTTTGAAAAAATAACCAGTAAACTTCCCTTTTCTATGGAAATTACACCCGATTTTCCTGTTACCTCATTGCTGACTCCAAGCGGAAAGCTGTTTTTGAGCGTACCGTTTTTTAGCGGATATTTAAAACCTGTTGCCGTAATTCCTGAGCATTCATCTCCAAAGGAAAACAGCGAGCAGTAATAACCACGCAAACGGCTGTACACCCTGACACCTGGTCCCTGCATTGTCGCAATGTTTCCATTACCCACAAGCTCGCCGTTACCGCCGTGTTTCAGAATATATCTGAGTGTCTGCAAATTTGCAAAAGTATGGTCAAGGCGTCCGCCGAGTCCGCCGATGATTGTAATATTCTTATACCCACGCTCAAGCGCTAATTTCACCGCAAGCATTGTGTCAGTATCATCTTTCTCAGGCGGATACTTGATAATCTCCCATTTATCGGGAAGCTTACCCTTGTAGGTATCAAAGTCGCCAATCAGTACATCAGGCTCAATTCCTTTTTTAAGTGCAATACGCAGACCTCCGTCGGCACAGATTACATATCTGTTATCCTCGAATATCACGTCATCACATTTTGAATCAGGTGAGCCGGCAAAAATATAACATTTTTTAATACCCATATCAAAGCTCCCATTCCTTGATTTTTTTTGCGTCCTCATACATTGCGCAGTAGTTTTCATGACGTGAGCGTGAAATCCTTCCGTCCTTAACCGCCTCGATAACCATGCACCCTTTTTCCTTTGTGTGAGAGCAATCACGGAATTTACACTCTCCCTCGAATTCTTCAAATTCCCTGAAACAACGGCTCAGTTCTTCCTTGCGGATTATACTGTATTTATCCGTTTCAAAGGTTGAGAAACCAGGAGTGTCAGCAATATAACCGCCCCAAGGAAGCTTATAGAGCTCAGCATGACGTGTTGTATGTCTGCCACGTCCAAGCTTTTTACTGATTTCCCCTGTCGGAATATTGAAGTCCTCACAGATTGCGTTAAGGAGGGTTGATTTTCCCGCACCACTGTTTCCTGTAAAGGCACTGATTTTATTTTTCAGAAGCTCTCTGATTTCAGCGGCAGGGTCATCCTGTGAATAATCAATCGTCAGAACTGTAATGCCGACTTCTCTGTAAATGCTTACAATTTTTTCACAGCTTTCGATGTCAATTTTCGTTACAGCAATTACAGGAGTTATATTCTGATATTCAGCCACAGCTATGAACTTATCAAGCAGAAGAAGATTCGGTGCAGGCTGAGTTACCGATACGACAAAAACAAGATAATCAAGATTTGCAAGAGGCGGTCTTATAAGACAGTTTCTGCGCTCGTGTATCTCGTTGATAACACCGTCTTCAAACTCAATATCATCACCAACACATGGTGAAATCCCCTGCTTTCTGAAAACTCCTCTTGCTTTACATTCATATACACCGTCGGAGGACTCTGCAAGATAGAGTCCTCCGATTGATTTTGTTATAATGCCTCTCATTACGCTTCTCCGCCTTCAACAAGAGGTTCATCCTGTTCTTCATCTTCCTCTTCAGGGGCAGGAGGATCAGTAGGTGCCTCAGTCGGTGCTTCTGTCGGAGCTTCAGTTGCAGGAGGAATATATTCCTGAACCTGAGGTGCCTGTGTTGCAGGCTTTTCAAGTCCGTTTACAGTCTGGAACGCTCTGTCAATTGTTTCTTCAACAGGTGAGAATGTTCCTTCTTCAAAGTTCATTGTATATCTGCCGAGAACAGCTGTGAGGTTGTTTTCAAGATTTGTAAGAACGAGTGTTACCTCAGAGTCTGTACCCTTACCTGTTACAGAAATCTTGTTTTCCTTTGCGTAGTCAGCAGAAAGTGTATAGCTTTCGTAGATTACTTCATTGTTCATACGGGCTGAAATCTGGAATCTGCCTGTTGAGTTGCTCGGGAAGATAAATGTCATATCAACCGTACCCTCAGGCTCCTTACCTGTACTTACAGTAAACGTAATAGTTGAGTCAGCAGGTACTGTTTCACCTTCCTTGATACTCTGCTCAATGATTGTACCTTCTTCCTCGCTTGAATCCTTCTTTTCAGTCTTGACAGTCAGACCCCATATGCCACACTGTACCTTGGCATCTTCAATTCTCTTGCCGACAAAGCTTTCCATTTCAATGTTTTCAACTTCCTTGCCCTTGCTTACATAAACAAGAACTGTTGTACCCGGAGTTACTTCTTCAAGTGCCGCAGGCTCAGTGTCGAAAACAAGCTCTTCGTCAACATCATCATTCACAACGTATTTGTACTCAACTTCAAGGTCCTTGGCTCTGAGTGCCTCACCCGCTGTCTTATAGTGATAGTTGATAACATTCGGAACCTTGATTGTCTTTGCACCAAGGCTTACCTTAACGAGAATAATCTCGCCTTCCTTAACGCCGTCGCCGGCAGGAACATTCTGATAGAAAATCTTGTCCTTTTCAAGGTCAGACCATTCTGTTGAGTCAACCTGAATATCAATATATTTTGAATACTGGTCAAGCGCCTGATAATAGTCAAAGCCGACAAGGTTCGGCATAGCAAATTCCTTTGAAGTGTCAGCCGTATCATCAAACGCCGAGCTGTTTGCAATGAGGTTTACAATAAAGAATACTGCCGCCATGATTACAACAACTGTCACAGCTGAAAGTACTGGAACAAAGAGTGATTTTCTTCTCTCAGGCTCTTCGTCAAGGTCAGTGTAATCCTCATCGTATGTTTCGTCAAGCTCATCAGCCGCATAAACGTCATCATTACCATTCACATATTCTTCCTCAGCCGGGAAGTCGTCAGGAACAGGTTCTTCGTTTACAGTAGCGAAATATTTTGTTCTCACATCTGTCTGTGCAGGCTGATTCTTTATATAACCGAAGTTTACATCAGGGTCAGCCTTGAAGCGGTCAAGGTCACGGAGAATTTCAACCGCTGTATGATATCTGTCATCCGGATTCTTTTCCATTGAGTGAACAATAATTTCCTCAAGCGGAGTCGGAATATCAGGATTGATTTTTCTTGGAAGCTCTGCAATATTATGCATATGCATAACCGCAATTGAAACAGGATTATCCGTATCAAACGGCTTCTGACCCGTGAGCATCTCATAGAGCATTACGCCGACAGAATAAAGGTCGCTCTTGGCATCAGTAATATCACCTCTTGCCTGCTCAGGACTGATATAGTGAACTGTACCGATAGCCTGGTCTGTGGCAGTCTTGCCCTCTTCTCTTGCGAATTTTGCAATACCGAAGTCCATGACCTTGATTGTGCCGTCAGTAAACATCATAATATTCTGAGGCTTTATGTCTCTGTGGACAATTCCTCTTTCATGAGCATGCTGAAGTGCCCTTAAAATCTGGGTTACAAAGTGGACTGCATCCTTCCAGTTGAGGACACGCTCGCTCTCCATATACTCTTTAAGGGTTATTCCGTCAATGTATTCCATTACGATAAACTGAATTTTCTCAGAAAATCCGACATCGTAAATCTTAACAATATTAGGGTGCGACAAAACAGCGATAGCCTTAGACTCATTTCTGAAGCGTCTTAAAAACTCCTCGCTTTCCGCAAATTCCTTTTTAAGTATCTTAACGGCAACAGCCTTATTGTCAACAACGTCAATCGCCTTGTAAACATCAGCCATTCCACCCTCGCCGATAAGCTCGGTTATCTCGTATCGGCCGTCAAGCTTCTTTCCTATGTTCTTATCCATTTACTCTCTTCACTCCTGTAAATATATCAGTCTTTTATAACCGCAAGCGTAATGTTATCCCTGCCCCCCTTGGATTTTGCAAGTCCAATCAATGCCTCGGAAAGCTTCTCAAACTCTGTTTTCTTCATTACTTCATATATTTCACTGTCACTGCAGTATCCGCATAACCCGTCCGAACAGAGCAGTACAGTCATATTCTCTTCTCGTTTGAGTCTGAAAAAGTCAGGTTTCACGACTCTTTCAACTCCGACCGCCTTTGTAAGCATATTTCGCTTAGGATGGGTGTAAACCTCATCGGGGCCGATTTCCCCGCGCATAAGCAGCATATTGACAAAGGTATGGTCATTCGTAATCTGGTGAAGCCCCGTATCATCTACATAATAAGCACGGCTGTCACCGACATTTGCAACATAAATATATTTGTCATCGATATAAACGGCTACGCAGGTTGTACCCATGCCAAAGCTGCGGTAGCTCATTCTTGAAGTTGTATAAACAATTGAATTGGCAGCGGATATTGAAGCTGTCATAAGCTGTCTTACAGATATTGTGTCAAGCTTCGGCTCAAAGCCTTCGCTGAATCTGTTGAAAAACTCTTCAATTGCAATACGACTTGCATCCTGTCCCGAGCGCTCACCGCCCATACCATCACAGACAACGGCAAGTACGTTTCCGTAATACTCTTCAACTCTCACCATGTCCTGATTTTCTTCTCTTACAAGACCTATATCAGTCTCACAGACAAACTTCACATCCATCACCTCTCAATATCAGTTATTTTCTCCTGCTTCACGACGCAGTTGTCCGCAGGCAGCATTTATATCGCTTCCTAAAGTTCTTCTTACTGTTGAATTGATTCCAAGCTCTGAAAGATACTCAGAAAACTTAATCGCCGAGCCTCTGCTCGATTTATAATTTCTTTCCTTTACTGCATTAACGGGAATCAGATTAACGTGGCAGTTTATCCCACGCAGAAGATGTGCAAGTCTTTCCGCGCTTTTCCTGTCGGAATTAACACCGTCAATTACAGCATATTCATAGGTTACACGTCTGCCTGTCTTGTCAATATAGTCACGTGTAGCACTCATAAGCTCAGCTACATTATATGTATTATTTACCGGCATTATCTCACTTCTGCCCGCATCATCAGGACAATGAAGTGAAACAGACAGTGTAAGCCCGAGTTTCAGGTCAGCAAGCTCCCTGATTTTCGGAACAATTCCGCAGGTTGAAAGCGTCACATGACGCAGGCTTAAGTTGTTACCCTCCGGTGCTGAAACCAGTTCCAGAAAACGCAAAACGTTTCTGTAATTGTCAAGCGGTTCACCGATACCCATAAGAACGATTCCCGAAACCTTCTTGCCGCTGTCACGCTCGGTTTCATAAACCTGTCCTAAAATTTCTGACGGAAGCAGGTTTCTTTCAAACCCCGCAATCGTTGACGCACAGAATCTGCAGCCCATTTTGCATCCGACCTGTGTCGAAACGCAAAGGCTCATTCCGTGCTTATATTCCATTAAAACCGTCTCGATATAACAGCCGTCAGAAAGCCTATACAGATATTTTACAGTATTATCTATGCCCGATTCAAGCTTTCTGGCAACAAATAGTTGATTTACACAAAATTCAGCTTTCAGTTTCTCACGAAATTGTATAGATATATTACTCATTTCGTCGAATGAACGCACTTTTTTTACATGCAGCCATTCAAAAATCTGTTTGGCTCTGAATTTTTTCTCACCCAGCGAAAGGATTGCCGTTTCCAGTTCCTCAAGGGTCATTGAAAGAATATCTGTTTTTTCCAAGTTGTTCTACTCCGTTTTAACAAGTTTTGAAATGAAAAATCCATCACTTCCGAAATGCTTCGGAAAAATTGTCGCCTTATATCCGCCGAACGGCTCGCCCAGTTCTTCAAGGAAACCAACGCCCTTAAACTCAGGATGATTTCCGAGGAAACGCTCAACCACCTCATCATTTTCGGCAGGATTTACAGTACAGGTTGAGTAGACAAGCTCGCCGCCGCATTTAAGATAGCGTGAAGCGTTTTCAAGTATATTGTACTGTATTTCCGGCAATCTGTCAAATTCAGATTTTTCCTTATATTTTATCTCGGGCTTACGTCTTATAACGCCAAGTCCCGAACAAGGAACATCACAAAGTATTTTATCTGCCAGCGGCAGCTGCGGGTTAAACTCCGCCGCATTGCCGGTCATAGCCTTTATATTTGTAAGTCCAAGTCTCTGAGCACCACTTTTTATAAGCTTCACTCTGTTTTCGTGCAGGTCAAATGAATAAATCTCACCCTTGTTCCCCATAAGCTCCGCCATTGTAAAGGTCTTACCGCCGGGAGCTGCGCAAAGGTCCAGAACTATGTCATTTTCCTGTGGGTTCACAGCTCTGCAGCAAAGCTGTGAGGCAATGTCCTGAACGTGAACCATGCCTTTTTTGTAAACCTCTGTTCTGGTAATGTCAGCCACAGAAATTTCATAGCAATCCGCAAGAAATGTCTCTTTGGGAGAAAGCAGCTCAAGCTCCTTGAGTATCTCCTCACGCCCGAAAACTGCTGTGTTAAGCCTTACGGTTGAAGGCGGTGCACCGACTGATGTTTCAATCAGCGAAAGTCCGTCTTCGCCGTAGTTATCGAGAAGCAATTTCACAAGATACTCAGGGACGGAATACTCCACCCCAAGCCTTGCGCACCTGTCATCAGGATACTTTATATTTTTATCATCTCTTACAAAGCTTCTGAGAACGCCGTTTACAAATCCCGAAAGATTCACAAGCTTCATCTTCTTTGCAAGCTTTACGCTTTCATTTACTGCCGCACTGTCTGGGATAGAGTCCATGTATTTAAGCTGATAGACCCCACAGCGCAGTATATTTAAAATTTCGGGACGAAGCTTTGAGATATTCTGCTTGCAGTATCCCGATATTATAAAATCAAGAGTTATCTTTCTTTCAAGCACTCCGTAATAAATTGCGGCACAAAGACGTTTTTCACGTTCGTCCATATCACTTTCCGACAAAACCTTGTCAAGCAGAATATTTGAATATCCGCCCTTGCCAAAAGTCCTGCACAGAAGCTTAACTGCCTGAAATCTTGCGTCTGTCACTTATCTTCTCCTTTTTCCGCCCTGTGCGATAAGAATAAGTCTCACAAGGTTCATAATCGCTGTAAAGAGCGCCGCAACATAGGTAAGTGCCGCAGCATTCAGAACCTTTCTCGACTGTCTCAGCTCGTCGCCTTCCAGAATATGATAGCCTTCAAGCGTTTTCATAGCCCTTGAGCTTGCGTCAAACTCAACAAACAATGTCGCAAGCTGGAATATTACAACAGTCAGAAACAGAATTATGCCAATATTTGTAAGCATAAGTCCGAAAGACGACTGAAAAAACAATCCTAAAATTACAAGTGGATATGAAAGTGTCGAGCCGATATTGGTCAGCGGAATAACCGCACTTCTGAGCTTCATCGGCGTATAGCCCTTAGCATACTGTATTGCGTGTCCGACTTCATGCGCCGCAACGCCGACCGCCGCAACCGAAGAACTCGAATAGGTCGAATCGGAAAGTCTTACGACGTTCGCTCTCGGGTCGTAGTGGTCTGAAAGATTGCCCGAAACATGCTCAATTCTGACCTGGTGAAGTCCGTTTGCGTCAAGTATCTGTCTTGCCGCCGATTCTCCTGTAAGTCCACGTGAGTTTCTCACCTGCTGATATTTATTATAAGTCGACTTCACGTTGAACGACGCTATCATCGCAACAATCAGCGGTATTAAAACAAGCCAGTAATAATTACCAAAGAAAAACATATTATTTATCCTTTCCTATTACCCCAGCATCATGCCCTCAGAAAGCTTTCTTCCCCTTAAAAAGTCAGCCGCCATCATGCGCTTGCTGCCTTCATACTGAACCTCTGTAAACTTAACGCATCTGCCGTCTCCGCAGGCAACAGTAAAGTCAGCCGGGTTTACAACAGTTCCTGCCGCAGCATTTGTTTCACCGCAGATTTCACTTCTGTAAACCTTAAGGCGCTTGCCTTCGAGCATTGTAAAGCCCGTAATTCCCCTGATAATATTATGCACAGTCTGAGCGCTTTCATTAAAATCAAGTCTGCTCATGTCCTTGGTTATCATTTTAGCGTAGCTTGACTTTTCATCGTCCTGCTTTTCTGCTTTAAGTGTACCATTTTCGACAGCCTTTATTGTTTCAATCAGAACCTCAGCACCAAGCACTGACAGTCTGTCATGAAGCTCTGACGCTGTCTCATTCTCGCCGATTGAAAGACTCTTTTTGATGAGCATATCACCTGTGTCAAGTCCGAGCTCCATTTTCATGGAAGTAACGCCAGTTTCAGTCTTTCCGTCAAGTACTGACCACTGAATAGGCGCCGCACCTCTGTATTCAGGAAGAAGTGACGCATGGATATTGATGCAGCCGTATTTCGGCAGGTCAAGAACACTCTGTGGAAGTATCTGACCATAAGCCACAACAATTATAAGGTCCGGAGCAATTTCTCCGAGTACTTTCAAAGCCTCATCGGCGTCCTCGCCCTTTCTGAGTGAAAGAGGCTGATAAACAGCGATTTCATTTTCCTGTGCGCACACCTTTACAGGTGTTGGAATCATTTTATATCCTCTGCCCTTAGGCTTGTCGGGCTGTGTAAAAACAGCGGGAACATCATAGCCGTTTTCGCAGAGTGCTTTAAGACATGGTACAGCGAAATCAGGCGTACCCATAAATACTATTTTCATTCAAAGTCCTCCGGATTTACTCTTTCAACGATTTTTTCAACGAACAGCTTGCCGTCAAGGTGGTCATTTTCGTGTGAAGCACACTGCGCACCAAGCTCAGTTAAATTGAGAATGAAGTATTTACCCTTTCTGTTCTGTGCCTTGAGCTTTACCTTGGCAGGGCGTACTACATAGCCCCAGTCGTCAGGGCATGAAAGACAGCCCTCTAAAACACGCTGTTTACCGCTTTCCTTTACGATTTCAGGATTGATACATTCAATAAATCCATCGCCGAGACTCATAATAAAAATTCTCTTTAAAACGCCGACCTGCGGTGCCGCAAGACCAACACCCTTTGAGTCCTCAAGCGTTTCGCACATATCATCAAGAAGCTTCATAAGCTTATCATCGAATTCCGTAACAGGCTCACACACCTGCTTTAAAACATCAAATTCTTTAGTAATAATCTTTCTGATTGCCATTTCTTCCTCCATCAAACACCGATATCACCGTTTATATCGGCATATATATTAACCTTGCTGTATTCACTGAATTTATTTATTTCGTAAAGAATATTTCTCACAAATTCACGGAACATAGCGGTGTTCTTGCATTTCAAAATTATACGATAACGATACTTTCCGTTTATTTTACCATATGCACTTCTAACAGGTCCCAGCACTCTCAGCGGAAAGCTTACGCCTTCGTTTACAAAATTCTTTATAATTTCAAGAAGCTTTTTTGAAGCACCCTCTGCCTTTTCATCGTCTTCAGAACTTATCCCCAAAACGCATATATCACAAATCGGCGGAAATATCAGTGCACGTCGAACTGATATTTCTTCCTCGAAAAAGGCTGTGTAGTCCTGGAGTGCCGCCAGATTCAGCACATAATGGTCGGGCATAAACGTCTGAAGGCACGCCCTCCCCTTTTTTTCTCCTCGTCCGCATCTGCCGACAACCTGTGCCACAAGTGAAAAAGTGCGCTCATAGCTTCTGAAATCGCCCGCAAAAAGCGCCTTGTCAACTGACATTACACCCACAAGCGTAACATTCGGGAAATCAAGTCCCTTACCTATCATCTGCGTGCCAATCATAATGTCGTACTTGCCCTTGGCAAAGTCCCTGAAATTCTTTTCATAGGAGTGTCTCGACATTGTAGTATCAGCGTCCATTCGCAGAACTCTTGCCTCCGGAAAAAGCTTTGACAGCTGTTCCTCAAGCTTCTGAGTTCCGAAGCCCGTCTGTTTAAGACGTGTTCCTCCACACTGAGGACATGCCTCAACAGGCGGCTGACTGTGTCCGCAGTAGTGACACATAAGCGTATTGTTTATCTTGTGATACGTCATTGGCACACTGCAGTTCGGACAGTACAAAGGCGTATGACACTGCGTACAGCTTATTATCGTATGATAACCCCTGCGGTTTAAAAGCAGAATTGTCTGCTCATGATTTTTTAAGTTATAGTTTATTTCATCTATCAGAACATTGCTGAATTCCGAAGCATTTCCATCCTCTCGTTCAATGTTCATATCAGCTATTCCGACCTGCGGCAGTACTGCGCCGCTGTAGCGTTCCTTCATTTCCAGAAGCTCATACACACCTTTTTTAGCATAGTAATAGCTTTCTACCGAAGGTGTCGCTGACGCCAGCAGAAGCACGCTGTTATGCGTTCTGCAACGCTTTTTTGCAACCTCAATTGCGCTGTATCTCGGCGCACTGTCTGATTTATACGAGCGCTCGCCCTCTTCGTCAATAATTACAAGACCGATGTTGTCAAACGGCGCAAATACTGCGCTTCTTGTCCCTATTGCGATTTTCGCAAGCCCACGCTTTATGCGCCTGTATTCATCCATTCGCTGTCCCTGTGAAAGTCCGCTGTGAATTACTGCAACAGTCTCACCAAAAAGCTCCTGAAACTGCCTCACCATCTGAGGAGTAAGCGAGATTTCGGGTATAAGCAAAAGCGCCTGACGTTCTGAGGAAATGCAATAATCAATCAGCTTTTTGAAAACTGACGTCTTACCGCTTCCTGTAACGCCATGAAGCAAAAAGCATTTCGGGTCGCCGCTGTCCATCTGCGCCCTGACTCTGTCAAAAACCTTCTGCTGACAGCTTGACAGGATAACATCAGAAGGATTCTGCACACCTTGTTTACCAAGCGTAACCATGCGATAAGCGTCGATTTCGTATTCCTCAGCAGCACCCTTTTCCACAAGCTTTTTTGCGACTGTCTTTCCGACGCCGCAAAGATAACACGCTTCCTTTGTGGAAAGTTTGTCATTTGCCGCTATCACATCAGCAAGCTGTTTCTGTTTGACAGTAAGCGAAAAGCTGTCGGGGTCGGATTGGTATTCCTCCGTCAGCTTAATCATAAGAGTTGTACTGTTTCCGACATTATACTTTCCGCTGACTTCGCACTTAAGAAATCCGGAGAGTATCAGCATATCAATATCTGCCGAATGCCCTTCCTTACGGGCATCAGATACTTCCGCTGCCAAATCCTCACAAGCTCTGAGCCTTGACAAAAGCTTAGTCTGTGACTGAGTTAAAGTATCATCGCATGGCTTATCAGTAAGGGAAAAAGCTTCACTCACATTGATATTCAGCCCCGATGGAATCATCGTCTTTACAGCGTCATAGTAGGTACAGAATGTATTCTCCTTAAGCCATTCCACAAGCTCCAGCATTTCAGCATTCAGCATTGGCTCGCCATCAGGCGCAGAGAGAATACTTTTGAGTCTCCTGTCGCTTTCGGACACCGTTTCAACGCCCAGAACCACTCCTGTGCGCTTTTTATTTGAACGTCCAAATGGAACAACAACTCTTGTCCCCGGCAAAACTGCCGAAACAAGAGTCTGGGGTATCAGATAAGAAAAAGGTTTGTCGAAGGCGAATGATGCATTACTCACCGCAACCAAAGCTTTAAGCCTGTCATTCACCGTCAACACCTCCGTTTTATCTTCGAATTATTCTTCTGCGGCTGTCTCTGTTTCAGAGCTGCATGTCACAATCTTGTATTTACCTGCAGCAAATTCTTCAACTGCTGTCTTAACAGGCTTTTCTTCTAAAGTCTTATTCTGTTCAACGAGTTCGTCTGCAATCTCTCTTGCACGCTTCGCAACACCTGTTACGAGAGAATAATAACTGTCATCCTTTGAAATTAACTGATTCATTGCGGGTCTAAGCATTTTTAAGCACCTCATCTATAAATTCTTTGGCGTAAGCCGCCTTATGTTCTTCAGCGGATATTACCGCTTTAAAATCTTCAATAGCCTTTTCAAGCTCGCCGTTTACAACGACGTAATCATACTTATAAGCATATGCAATTTCGCCTGCTGCCTCTGCAACACGCTTTGCAATAACCTCATCAGTTTCCGTACCTCTTTTTCTGAGACGTCTTTCAAGTTCGGAAATTGAAGGCGGCATAATGAAAATCATGATAGCGTCAGGACGACGCTCTTTCACCTGCATTGCGCCCTGTACTTCGATTTCAAGAAGTACATTTTTTCCTTCGGAAAGCTTCTTTTCAACCATTTCCTTTTCAGTACCGTAATAATTCTCACAGAACTGCGCATATTCAAGCATTTTGTCAGAGGCAATAAGCTCCTCAAACTGCTCTCTTGTACGGAAATTATAATTCACCCCGTCCACTTCACCCTCTCTCGGGTTTCTTGTAGTAGATGATACGGAATAATAGAATCTGTCATTTTTAAGTATTTCACTGAGAATAGTTCCCTTACCGCATCCGGAAGGTGCAGATACTACAAAAAGATGTCCATTACTCATCTTCACAATCCTCCTCATTCGGATTAATTTTCGAGCCGACCGTTTCAGGCTGTTTAGCCGAAAGAATAACGTGTCCGCTGTCCATGATAATCACGGCTCTTGTACGTCTTCCATATGTAGCGTCAACCAGCATTGATTTATCTCTTGCGTCCTGAATAATACGCTTAATCGGCGCAGATTCGGGACTTACAACTGCAACAAGCTTTGATGACGAAACCATATTTCCAAAACCGATATTAATCAGCTGCATAAAACCTCCGCTATTCTATGTTCTGAATCTGTTCACGGATTTTTTCAACTTCTGCCTTCATGTTAACAACACATTTTGTAACTTCAAGGTCCTGTGCCTTTGAGCCGATTGTGTTAATCTCACGATTGATTTCCTGCACAAGGAAATCAAGCTTTCTGCCGACCGGTTCATTAGTTTTCATAAGCTCTCTGAACTGGTTAAGATGACTTGCGAGTCTGACTGTTTCTTCATCAATAGCAATTTTTTCAGCGAAAATTGCAGCTTCAGTCAGAATTCTCTGTTCATCAATTTCCTTGTCAGCAAGTATTTCACTAAGCTTTGCATAAAGTCGGTCACGGTAATTATCAGCAGTCTTTGAGGAAAGTTCCTCAACGCTGTGAAGCATATTTTCAATATTGTCAATTTTAATGAGAAGATCGGATTTTAATGTCTCACCCTCATTTTCACGCATTGTAACAAATTTTTCAAGAGCAGATGTGGCTGTTTCACGAACCATGCCCCAGATAAATTCCTCATCGTCAGAAACCTTCTGAACATTGAAAATATCTGACATTCTCAAAAGATTTGACAGCTTCAGATTATCTTCAAGTCCCAGTTCCTCGTTAACCTCACGAAGAGCGTTTATATAACCTGCTGCCATAAGCTTGTCAGCCTTTATATTCGCCTCTCTGCCATTGAGATTGTTTATCAGAACGCTCACTTCAACTTTTCCTCTTGAAATACCGCTCTTCATAAAGGACTTAAGCTTTTCATCAAGATAATTATAGTGGCGTGGAATTCTTGAAGAAAATTCATAGTATCTGTGATTGACTGATTTAATCTCAACTGTTATATCATATTGATTAATTATTCTTTGTTCACGGCCAAAACCGGTCATACTTCTTATCACGACATACCTCCTGATTTTAGTCTGCATTGTATCATCTTATTATAACACTTTTAAGCGAATAAATCAAGTATATAGACAAAAAAATCCGGTCTTTTACGGAAAAGACCGGATTTTAGGGAATAAATAGGAATTATAAAAAAGGAATTAAAATGAAAGACCTATTACTGTGGACCAAGCTTGCCGTATTCGATGATCATAGCAACGTAGTTCATGATGATAACGCTGTCTGATGAATCAAGAGCTCCGTCGTAGTTACAGTTAGCATTTACCTTACCCTGTGCTTCAAGAGCATTGTTTGTTGTGTTGAGTAAGTACATGTTAAGAGCAACGATGTCTGCTACGTCAACTGTACCGTCAACATTTGCATCGCCCCACTTAGCCTTAGCAACGAGATCTGGATCTGTAAGATCATCGCCTGTTTCGCCAGTTGGATCATCAGAAGGATCTTCTGTTGTTGGTTCTGTTGGTTCTGTTGGATCTGTTGGATCTGTAACATCTGAGTAGTAATCAACCTTCATGTCTGGGTAGAGTTCATACATTGTACCAAGAGCCATGAGGATATCACCTGCATGCCAGAATCTGTGGAGGTTACGTTCTACAGATTCCATAGCTTCTGTTATATCTCCGCCAGTTGCAACTGCGTTGTCATAAGCTGTCTTGTATGCCTGAACATCCTTGTTTTCGAGGTACTGTGAACGGAAGTCAAGGAACTTAACGCCAGACTGGAGCTTATCACCGTTAGGCATTGTACCTGTGTAGTGTGATGGAATGAATACTTCCTGTTCAAAGAGTCTAGCCATGCTACCGTTTGTTTCTGGGAGTGAGAGACCGATATTGTCACGTCCGAGTTCCCATTCACGGTCGAGGAGTGAGTGAGCAAGGTAGAGAGCCTTTGAAGGAGCATCTGTATTTTCGCTTGAGTAAGCAGCTTCTGTTTTAACGCCTTCAGCCTTAGCGTACCAGATAAGTGTATTAGCAAGTGATGATACACAACCTAAGTCAGATGAACCATAGTTTCTGATTGTACATGTGAGTGCTGAATTAGCATTTGGATCGTATGTACCTGTCCATGTTGCAGGCTGACCTTCCCAGTCAAGTGTAGCTGGGATAGCGAATGTGCCATCTTCGTAAAGCTTTGTATTTGCGATGAACCATTCTACCCATCTGTCAAGGATAGCCTTGAGTGACTGTTCAAGTGTCATAGCTCCTGATGTGCTGTCGATTGTGATACCTGTTGTATCGCCTTCTGTCTTAACAACATAGTATAATTCTGCGAGACGCTGAACAGCCCATACCTGGTTACCGATCCAGTGGTTTGAACCTGGGTCGAGGTATACTGGGTGTTCCTGATAACCCATTTCGTAGAATGTTGTAGGTGTTGATGTGCCGTACTTAGCAGCCTGTTCAGCTGTGTATTCTGGCTTTTCATATCTACCGTTCCATGAGCTTGTAGCACCACCTGCGATTGGGCCGTCTGCTGACTGGAGCCAGAGATAGAATTCCATCTGACGCTGGAGTGATGTTGTATAGTCCTTAACAGCGTCTGTACCCTTCATAGCGTTCTTGAGACCTTCGTCCTGGATAAGACCGAAAGCTGCGAGTGGGTTCTGGTAGAATTCGTGACAGTGTGAAGCACCGATCTGCCATGCCCATGAACCATCGAGAGCGCCGCCCCATGATGTGTACCATGACATAAGGAAGTGAGCACCTGTATAGTCGTTAGCCATGTTCCAAACATCGTTAGCACCGATTGTCTTGTAGTACTTATCGAACATGTTGTTTCTACACTGGTCACCCATTTTACCTGCGAGAGTTGTGATTGAATCATCACCAACGCCCCATCTGTTAGCAGCGTAAACAGCCTGGATAGCACGGTCTTCAGCGTCAGGAGCGTTTGTATATGCCCACTGTGCAGGAACGTCTTCAGTTGATGTCTTGAAGATACCCTTGATACCTGTATCAGAGTTACCATACTTCTTTTCTTCGATTGATGGATGTGGAACAGTTTCCCAACATGATTCCTGAGCACCACGCTGGAATGTGTTGATAAATGTGAAATCGTTGCCGCTTCCGCCGTAACCATACCAGTTATCTACGTCAGCGAGCCAGTGCATAAGGTAAAGACCTGAATCGCCTGAGTAAGCCTGCTTGAAGTACTTGTGAATTGGGTTCTTACCGTTGTTACCCTGTGTCATTGCGCAACCGTCATCATCATATGATTCTGGTTCTTCCCATTCCGGTGAATATGTAGCATTGAGATCCTGCTGCATAACGCCCTTCTGGAATTCCGGAATCATAACTTCCATTGTCTTCCAAGCTTTAGCAAGATCCTGTGTCTTGTCAACAGTTGTTGTTGAACCGTCAGGATTTGTGATAGAGCCTGTCTGAGAAATGTTATCTCTCATTGCAGCCATCCATACGATGTATGACATAGCTTCTGATGTTGTTTCGTGACCGTAGTCAGGAGCTTCAACGATAAGCTCTTCAACTGAGTGGTAAGGAACGCCGAAACCGCCGTTAGCAACGTTATCCTTACTGAGGTAGCCGTTTTCCTGACCGTTTGTGATTACGTCATCATAAAGTGAAAGAAATCTCTTAGCGTATGTATCATCGCCATACTTTTCTTCCTTTGTTCTTGAACCTGCTGCAGATACTGCAGTAGGAGCAACAGCTGCAACTGTAAGAGCTGCTGCGAGAATAGCAGAAATAACTGCCTTGTTCTTCTTGAGTATCATGATAGATATTCCCCTCTCAATAAAATTTGGTTAATCATACACTTTTTATAGGCTAAGAAATGAATTTGCGTCATTCCATAAAACGCCTATATAACTTCATAGCAATATTATAATTCATTCAAAAATAAAAGTCAACAGTTTACACAAAAAAGAATTCACCCTCAAAACCTTTTTGTATAACTGCACAGCCTTTTGCATTTAGTTTTGTGCACTTTGACAATCTATTTTTATACATTTTTTCAAATTATTGGCACGAAACTATAAATTTCCATAAAATCCACCGCATGAAATCACAATATCATCACAATTATAGGGTAAAATGAATAAATAAAGTGCCCGTATTTTAGAAAATGCATATAAACATACATATATTCATGCTATTGTAATTACAGTGTAATTTTTGTGTAACCTTTTTTTGAGATAATATAGTGTGTGTATTTATACACGTTTGCATGCTTTAATAACCGGCTTGAGTTTCTGGGTCAGCAGCCGGTTTTACACCAAGCCAACCTGCTTGGCAATATCAAAATCGGCGTACCGCATGCCGCAAAGCGGAGGCTGTATACATTATTATATATACAGCATTGGAGATTAATTATGATTGAGATTAAAAATCTGACTAAATTTTACGGCAACAATGCTGCTGTAAAAAATATCAGCTTTACTGTAAAGGACAATGAAATTCTCGGTTTTCTCGGACCTAACGGCGCCGGAAAATCAACTACAATGAATATTCTGACAGGTTTTCTGCCGTCAACAAGCGGTAAGGTTTTAATCGGTGATATAGACATTGCCGAAAAGCCTTCTGCAGCAAAAAAGAAGATAGGCTATCTACCTGAAATCCCGCCTGTATATCCTGACATGCGTGTCAAGGAATATCTGAAATTCTGTGCAGGCATCAAGGGTGTTAAGCGTTCCGAAAGAAAGGCACAGGTTGAGGACGCAATGGAAAAGCTTCACATCAAGGATATGGAAAACAGACTTATCCGAAACCTTTCAAAGGGTTACAAGCAGCGTGTCGGATTTGCCCAGGCTCTTCTAGGAAATCCTGAATATCTTATACTTGACGAACCGACTGTAGGTCTTGACCCGAGCCAGGTTGTAGAAGTAAGAAACCTTATCATGTCCCTTAAAAAGGACCACACAATCATTCTGAGTTCACATATCCTTCAGGAAATCCAGGCAGTATGTGAACGTGTTGTAATCATCAGCCACGGCGAAATCCGTGCTATCGATTCAATTGCAAACCTCGAAAAGAACATGGGTAAATCAGCAACTCTCAGCGTAAAGGCTGAAGGCGACAAGGAAAAAATCACAGCATGTATTACCAGAATTTCAGGCATCGCCACTGTTACTGATGTTATCGAGGAAGCACCGAATGTACATACATATAAGGTATCAATCGAAAATGAAGAAATGAAAAAGGAAATCCTTGCCGAGCTTGTCAAGAATGATTATGCAATTTCGGAGGTTACATCTGAAAAGCCTAATCTCGAAGACGTATTCATCAAGCTCACGGCTACACCGCCGAAAAAGAAGGGTCTCAAAGACCTTCTCAACGACATGGAAAATGAAAATCCATATTATGACAAGGAGGAACTTTAATTATGTTTTCACTTTTTAAAAAGGAGCTTCAGTCATATTACTATTCACCTTTTGCATATGTAATCGCTGCACTGTTCCTGCTTATATTCTCAATTTCCTTTACGGATAAAATCGCAAACCTTGAAGGAACAACTCTTGCGTTCTCATTCCCCGGTATTTTCCACACAAACTTTTACTACTTCATCTTTCTTATTCCTGCACTCACTATGAGAACCTTTGCAGACGAAAGAAAATGCGGAACTGAAGTACTTCTCATTTCAAGTCCGCTGAATGTTTTCCAGATTGTTATTGCCAAGTTCTTAGCAGTTGCGGTTATCTATCTTATGATGCTTGTTCTCACACTCTTCTACCCTATCCTGACTGTTGCAACAGGCGGTACTGTAATGTGGTCAAGCCTTGCATGCGGCTATCTCGGATTCTTCTTCTGGGGACTTGTCTGCATCTCAATCGGTATCCTTATGTCTTCTTTCACAGAAAGTCCGATTATTGCGGCAATTCTCGGTGAAGGCGCTATGATTCTTCTCATCTTTGTTGACAGCTTCAAAAACAGCGGTCTGTTTGAATCACTCCCGACTGCTGCAAAAATTGTCGGACAGCTTTCCACAAAGGACCGTTTCACAACATTCGCAGAAGGAATTTTCCAGATTTCAGACCTTGTATTCTTTCTTTCAACTACTATCCTTTTCATCGGCTGGACTATTATTGCAGTTGAGAAAAGACGCTGGAGCAGGGGGTAATAACAATGGAAGCAAAAAAGACAAAAAAGAATATGAAATTCACGACAATTGCCTGGATTATGGCTATCATGCTTTTAGTAATTATAATCCCTGTCAATATATTCGCTTCGGTTTTTGACCAGAAATTCGACCTTACATCAAGCAAGATGTACAGTCTTACAGATACAACAACCGACTACCTTAATTCTCTCGACAAGACAATTGATTTCTACTTCCTTATGGAAATGGAGGAACTCCGTGAAGCTGAAGAAGCAGTAAGAGGAACAGCTGATGATATCACAGCTTTCGTAAGTATGCTCGACTCTTACGCTGAGTTTGACTGCATCAACTTCATCGACGTTGACCCTGACAAAAATCCTGACATTGCCCAGGAACTCAATCCTGACGGATTTGTAAACCTGTCTCATGGTGATATGGTTTTAAAGTGCGGTGACAACGTAAAGCGTATTCAGAGAAACGCAATGTATACAGACAAGGTTGATGAAGAAGGCAATATTCTTGCCGAATACTTCCATGGTGAAAACCTTATCACAGGTGCTATAAAGTCTGTTGTTGAAGGTATTATGCCATCTGTATACTTCCTCACAGGTCACGGCGAAAAATCAATCGAAAATGATTATACACAGTTCCGCAAAAACCTCAAGAACTACAACTACGAAGCAAAGGAGCTTAACCTTACAACTGCTGATAAAGTACCTGATGACGCTGCTATCATTGTAGTTGCCGCTCCTAAATCAGATATATCAGACGCTGAAAGAACAAAGCTTGAGGAATACATGGACAGAGGCGGAAATCTCTCACTCCTTATGTCCCCTAACAGCGATGATTTCGACTATGTCAACATTTCAGAGCTTATGCTTCAGTATGGTCTTGCAATGGACTACAACATAGTTTCTGAAACATCTTCTGAATACCATGTTGCAGGCGATGAAAATACAATCCTTGTAAACCTTGTTGACGCATCAAATCACGAGAGCGATGAAGTTGTTGACCTTACATCAGCTCTTATAGAAGCTGAATCAATCTATCCATATATGCCTGCTTCACGTTCACTTTACAACGTTCAGACTGAAAATGCATCAGACCTTATTATCTGTCCGCTTATTGAAACATACGATACAGCACTCGGTAAGCCATACGGCGGTACAGCCGTTGACCCTGATGAAATTTCAGGTAAGCTTTATCTTGCGGCTTATTCACAGGACAGAACAAGAAACAACTCAAAAATTGTGGTTATGGGTAATGCTGAATTCATCGATGACAATCATGTAAATGAAGACTATACAATCGTTCCTGTTATGCTTTATTTAAGCTCAATTTCATGGATGTACGGCAGCGACATCGATATGGGTGTTGCAGACAAGACTCTCACAAGCGACCAGATGGTTTTAGCTACAAAGGAAGATACAAAGGTAATGCTCGGTATACTTTACACAGCTCCTGTTGTTGTAGCTGCTGTCGGAGTTATTATCTGGCTCAGAAGAAAAAATGCGTAAAATGATAAGATTTATATCATTTCTGACTTCACTTGTATTAACTATGAGTATTCTCGCCGGTTGCGGCGCGGGGGATGTTCATTTCGAAAAAGAAAGTACAGAAGAACAGGAAACTATCGAGGTCACAAACGCCTTAGCTGATGAAAAAGTTCTTCCATATGGCTTGTCTGATGTCACACTTAATTATCTGTCATCACTCGACAAAACAGTTGATTTGTATTTTCTTATGGAACTTGGCGAGCTACGTGGCGAGAAAGAACTCGAAGACCTGGTAAATCTGCTTGACTCATACGCCTCATTTGAACAGATAAATTTCAAGGATCTTTCACCTGACGAAAATCCTGAAATAATCAATCTGCTTGATCCAGATGGCACATACGATTTATCCTCTGGAGATGTTATATTAAGATGTGATAACAGCATAATGTGTGTTAAAGCCTCAAAGTTTTACTCTTATATTACTGATGATAACGGAATTATCAAAGAACAACTCTTCCACGGTGAAAATCTGATTACAGGGGCGATTAAGGCAGTTGCAGAAAACATAATTCCTGTCATATATTTTACTACAGGACATGGAGAAAAGGAAATCGAAACTGATTATACACAGTTTTCCAAAAATCTCATAAACGCTAACTATATCCCAATGTCGCTTGACCTCTCTGCAGAAGCAAGCGTGCCAGAAAATGCCGCTGCTGTTATAATTGCGGCACCTCAATCGGATATTTCGGAAGATGAACGCGCAAAGCTTGAGAATTACATGGACAAAGGTGGAAATCTTTCACTGCTTATGTCTCCAAATGGAAGCAATACCGAATATGAAAATATTTCAGAAATAATGATGCAGTATGGACTTGCAATGAACTACGATACTGTATCAGAAACAAATTCCGCAAATCATATATTGGGCGATAACAGCACAATTCTTGCAAATGTTACAGATATGTCATCAGTATCAGATGAAATCGGTGATCTTACATCAATGCTTCACGAAACTGAGTCATCACCTTGCTATATGCCTGCTTCACGCTCTGTATACTGCATTCAGGCTAATAATGCTTCGGATATAATTGCATGTCCGCTTATCGAAACCTATGAAACTGCTGTCAGTGAGCCATTCGGCGGATATTCTGATTATAATGACAAGCTTTCGGGTATTCTTTGTCTTGCTGCATTGTCACAGGACAAATCAAGAAACAATTCAAAGGTTGTGTTCATGGGAAACGCTGAATTTATAAACGATGAACATGTAATGGAAGGCTACACTATGATTCCCGTAATGCTTTACCTTAGCACAGTTTCCTGGATGAGAAGTAGTGAGCTTGATATGGGTATTGCCCCAAAAACAATAAACTAATATTAAAGGAGAAAATCCGTAATGAAACGTATAACAATTGCGCTCGTTATTATGCTGGTTCTTGTTGCAGGTGCAATCGGACTTTATTTCCTGTCTGAGCATCACAAGGAAAAGGACGCCAAGGAGATTCAGGCGCAGGAAGATAAGCTTGTTATCTTCTCATTTGACGAGGACGAATCAACAAATGTAAGCATTAACAATGAAGACGGAGAGTTCAATATGGAGTATAGCCAGGCTGATGGCTGGGTTATGACAAATGATGTAAACTTTGAAGTCAATTCATATACTGCAATCAACATCTGCTCGGCTATGTCTTCACTCACTGCCGAAAAGATAATCGAAGACAGCGATACATCAAAATTCGGCTTTGACAACTCCATCGATATTACTGTTACATCAAATAATGTCGACTATACCCTGCATGTCGGAAATGCAACTCCGACAAATGAAAACTTCTACGTTATGAAGGAAGGTTCAGACGACATTTACCTTATTGATTACACAACAGGTCTTACACTCTGTGCGACAAAGGACAGTCTGAAAACTGTATACATCGCTAACTTCAATCCGACTGATATTACTCACTTCGCTCTCTGGGAAGGTGAGGAAAACGACGAAAACATCAGATTTTCAATGAACAAGAATTCTGATGGCAGATGGGAAATGGAAAAGCCTTATCCTGATGCGATAGTTCATACAGTTGATATCAATACATTCATCAACGACGCTATCAGAGATAAAATCTATAACTTCGTTGCTGAAGAATGTCCTGAAACAGATTATGAAAAATACGGATTTGATGACCCTCAGTATGTTTATGAGGTTTCAGGTCCTGAAAAGTATGTAAAGGTAATCTTCGGCGACATGCTCAATAATGATACTGAAATGTACGGTCTTTTCACTGAAACAGGACAGGTTGTTACATTCTCTGCATACACTGTTGCGGCTCTCGGATATGATACTGCCGATGTCATCAACAATGAAGTTTACAATGTTCCGTACACAGATGTTGCATCAGTAAAAATCATAACTGATACAGTTGAAGCTGAAGTTGAACTTGACGGCGAAAACAGCGTCTATAAGCTCAACGGAAAGAATGTCAACATTTCCGACCAGGAGACAAACACATTTTTCTTTAACTTCTACAATTCATTCAACAGCGCTTCATTTGAGTCACTTGACAAGGAAGCTGTGCCGGAAGGCGAAGCAGAAGTCAAGGTTGAATACAGCCTCAACGACGGCACAAAGGTTACAATCGAATATATTCCTGTTCCGGGTGAAGACTCAAATACATACTGGGCTATGAAGAACGGTGAATATACCGACATGGTTGTAAGAAAGAAAGTTATCGCAAATATAACTACATGCTATGAAGTCCTGAATGAACATTTAGGATAAAATCAAAGGAACTGCTTTTGCAGTTCCTTTTTTATGTAACAAGAGTTGTATGTGAAATTCTTGACAATTTTTGTTTTGAGGAGTATAATTTAGGTACAGACAATTAAAATGGAGGCATTAAGAGAATGAAAAAAATGAAAAAGATTTTTTCAGCCCTGACGGCAACAGTCATACTGGCAACTGCTGTGACAACTGCTTCGTCGGGCGTTTCTGCGTCATATCTTTATAATGACGAGGAAACAGGAGAAATGCTTTATAACTGTGTTGTAAAGCTGAGCGGAGACCCGCTTTCCGAATATGACTATGCAAAGGAAAACGGCGTCGATGAATTTATTATGACCCAGGACGGTCTCACCGCCTATGCAGGTCTTCTTGTTGAACATGCCGAGGCTTATAATTTCCTCTGCGAAAGACTTTCAAGAGATATCTACAAATACTACGACTATTCAGCAGTATATAATGGATTTTCTGTTGTACTGAGTACAGATGAATATCTTAATATTGCTTATAATCCTACGCTTTATGGCGTTGAAGATATTATGCTTGCTGAAAGAGTTGCGCAGTCATCAATCCCTGCGTTCACAGCTGAAGAAATCAGCGGTTCATACACTGACCTCACTGATAAAATGATGTCACAAGTCGGTGTAAGCAATGTGGAATATAAGGGTGATTCAACCGTTATCGCCGTAATTGACAACAACTTCTATTACGGACATGAATACCTTTCAAAAATGCCCGACGATGCCGATGGCCGTATAACAAGCGATTTTATCGCAGAACGTGAAATTGCATTTTCAGCGTCAAGCGGACAGCTTTCTGGAGGCTCATTCTATTATAATGAAAAAATTCCGTTCAGATTTGATTACGCTTCGGGAACACTGAACGGTACCGCACCAAAGGAGCATGGAACACATGTTGCAGGTATCGCAGCAGGTAACGGAGCCGCAGAAACAGATGAACTATATAATCCGGCAGGAATTGCTCCGAATGCACAGCTTGCCCTGATGTCAACATCACTCGCAACACATGAGCTTATGGCGGCTTATGATGACTGCGCAATTTTAGGCGTTGACACAATAAACGCAAGCTTTGGTGTTTCCTATGCATCAGTAGCATCCAATCCATGCGAAAAGGAAGCAGTTGAAAACCTTATTTCAACGGGTATTACATTCTGCGCAGCTGCCGGAAACTCAAACAAGCTTTATTACAATCAGGAAGACACACTTTTAAATGTTGACTATGCAACAGGTGGTTCACCACAGGGCGGAGCTTCTGTAATTTCAGTTGCAAGTGCCGACAACATTGTAAGAGAACAGGAGCTTATGACTATCGGCGATGTAAGCTATCACCTTGCAGGCGGTACAAAAAACATCACAGGTGAACTCAAAGCAGGTACCTATGAATTTGTTGTGCTCGACGGCATGGGCCATGAAGAAGAATACGAAGGACTTGACGTAAAGGGAAAAATCGTATTTATCCCGAGAGGCGAAATTACTTTTGATGACAAGGCAAAAACAGCCAAGAGCCACGGCGCAGTCGGCGTTATTTTCATAAACGACTCAAATAGTGTACTTGTACCTGAATGCTCAGTTTTACCATCTGCACTCATAACATTTGAGGACGGCTTTGAAATATTCCTTTCAGAGGAAACAGAAGTAACAATCTATTCAGAGCCGAAAGTCGTTACTGACCTTGAAACAAAAATCAGTGATTTCTCATCATGGGGCTATACTGAAGAGCTTCTTTTAAAGCCTGATATCACAGCCTTCGGCGGACATATCATTTCTGCTTCACCTGACGGCGGATATACAGCAATGTCGGGTACTTCCATGGCATGTCCGCAGATTACAGGTATTACAGCACTCATGAAGGAATACCTTTCTGCAAACAAGGAAAAATACGGCATAACTTCTGATGCGGATTATCCTGAAATAATTGCAGACCTTCTTATGTCAACCGCAACACCTGTCCGTACAGGAGACGGTCTTGAAGTTGCTTCACCGAGAGTTCAGGGTAGCGGCCTTGTAAATATTGAAGCTGCCATGAACACTCCTGCGTACCTCTACACAAACAGCGAAAAGGACAATTTCCGTCCAAAGCTTTCACTCGGTGACGGACTTGAAACCAAGCTCGGTACAATGGATTTCAGCGCTTCAGAATTCTGCTTCAACATAAAGAATGTTTCTGATACAGACCAGACATACACATTCGATTATGATGTTTTCACAGATGACGTGACAGAAGGCGGTATGCTTGCTGAGAACGTAAAGAATCTCGAGGACAGCGCAGTAAAGTTCAAGTACGGCTTTACGGAAATGGATGAGATTACTGTTCCTGCAGGCGAAGAGGTTACACTCAATCTCGAACTTGACTTAAGCCTTGCAGACCGTCAGTATATCGAGGAAACCTTTGAAAACGGCACATTCCTTGAAGGCTTTGTATATCTTATAAACGATTCGGGCTATAACCTCACACTCCCGTTTATGGGATTCTACGGTGCATGGTCAGCCGCTGATATATTTGAACCTTTTGCATACACAAGAACAAATCATATTCCGTCATATTACTGGTCACTCATGGGCGACCATAACGGAAACTATGCAGGTCTTAATATACTTGCAGAAAATCTCGGTACAACAGTACACAGCATTCCTGCCTATTCTCCGAACGGAGACAACGTTCTGGACACACTTTCACTCTATCTCGGATTCAAGAGACGCTGTCAGAATGTTACAGCAGAAATCTATAACAACTCAACTTTAAAGCAGGTTTACGTTGAAGAAATGATTCTTGAAACAGGTGGCTGGTCTGAGGGTGCTGACGGCACACTCCAGCTTATGGAATTCCCGATAAACTGGGATCTTGCAAATGTCAAGGACGGCGAGCTTTATGAAATAATTATCACAGCCGACAAGCCTCTTTCAGATGGAACAGGCGGACGCGAAATCTTAAGCCAGGAATTCAGAATTGACCTTTCAGCACCTGTTGTTGAAGAATGCCGCAGATTTGTATCTTCAGGCACAGAATATATGCAGCTTCGTGTGAGCGATACAAATGCTCTCCAGGGCGCAGTACTCCTCACAGGTGAAGGAGACGAAGCAGAAATGCTTGACGGAACATACTGCCCTGAAGTCAACACAAAAGAATATAACATTACACTTAAGCTTCCTGAAGATGATGCAGAATGTTATGCGGAAGTTTATGACATGGCAGGCAACAGTATAAGAATTAACGTTGCCGACATTCCTGAAGACAAGTCATATACTCTTGAATACGATGCAAATATGTATTTCTCAACAGCTGACAAGTCATTCAAGGACAAAATAAGCCTTACTGATGCTTACGGAAACGCGGTTGCATTTGCACTTTCATCAACACCTGTAAAGTGCTATGAAACAGGTGCAACATCTGTTGATGTTCTCGTTGACGGTCTTGTGGTTGGAACTGTACCTGTAAATGTAGGTCTTGCAGGCGACGCTGATGTAAATGAAGTTGTAAACCTTTATGACGTAATCAGAATTTCAAAGTATATTCTTCTCCAGAACGACCCTAACTCAAAGTTCAAGTCTGAATTTGTAGGCTTTGAAGGTTCACTGGGTGAGTATCTCGCAGATTACGATGCAAGCGGTAAAATCAATCTTTACGACGCAATTGATATTGCACTTCTTATGATGTCAGCTCAGGGCTGATATAATATCAAAAAAGACTGCCACTTGGCAGTCTTTTTTTGATACCTGTTTTTCTAGGTTACAGCTTCTTATAAATTTCGGGGACACCGAAATCCATAAGCTCATCGTATGCCTCATATTCACTGTCATTTAAAACTGCTGACGGAATAAGCCCCGTACACTCCATTGCACTCCCCGCTTCGCTGAACATAACTTCATCAAGTTCAGCTTCTGTCGGACGCTTTTTATTAGCATTTTTCACTGCATATTCTCCTTTTTAAAGCTTTGCGGAAATCCCGCATACTTATTTTAAGGAAATACGTTCAGGATATTCATGCTCATTTTCCGTACATGACAACATAAATAAAATCTGAAATTATTGCAGCCGCAAAAATTGTGCCTATAGTATACAGAATCCACGATGGCGCCTTTTCATATATTTTCTTTACTGCCGGATATGCAAGCTTTATAAGTATTACAGAAAAAACACCGAACACCAGACTGCTGTAAAGAGAAATTCTGCCGTCATAGTTGAAGTCCCAGTTTGAATAGCTCCACAGACCTTTCCCAAGCACCCATTCAATAAGATAGGAACAGACAAATTCAAGCGCTGTCGTAAACGCCATACCACCCAGAAAGACAGTCAGCCAGCCCTTATGCTTACGGAAAAGCGGAAGCATTAAAAACGCAAACACACCATATATCGGCAAAACAGGGATATGCAGAAAGCCACGCTCGGCAAATCTTCCCCAGAGATATGACGTAACAGCCGTTTCGTAAATCCAGCCGCACATTCCGCAGAAAGTGAACAGTATCACGGCTGCGCTCACCTTTTTTATTACACTATTCATATTATATCCTCTTCTTATGCATATTATTTCTTTATTAGTGTATAATATTTTTCAAAAAAATGCAATAGTTTTTTCACAAAGTAGCACAGACCTATTAGTAAGATATATTACTCCTTGACAAAATATGCATTTTGGAGTATACTGAAAGTTATAATGTAATGCTATGCGCTGATTACAGACAAGCTTATTTTTACCTTTTATAAAACAAAGAAAAATGAGGTTTGAGACATGAAAAAAGTTATAACTTACGGAACCTTTGACCTTTTACATTATGGTCACATCAATCTTTTAAAGCGTGCTAAGGCACAGGGTGATTACCTTATAGTTGCACTTTCAACTGACGAATTCAACTGGAATTCCAAGCAGAAAAAATGCTACTTCACATATGAACAGAGAAAACAGCTTCTTGAAGCTGTAAGATATGTTGACCTTGTTATCCCTGAAGAAAACTGGGAACAGAAAATTGAAGACGTCAAGGAATTTAAGGTTGATACATTCGTTATGGGTGACGACTGGAAGGGTAAATTCGATTTTCTGAAGGACTACTGCGAGGTTGTATACCTCGAAAGAACACCTGAAATTTCCACAACTCAGATAAAGAAGGACCTTAAATAACAAAGGTATCAAAGCAGAGCAATATCACTTTCCGGAGGGTCTTTAATGGCTAACAAAAAAGTTAAAAAGCTTATAAACAAGCTTAAAACAAGAGTGTGGTTCACTCTCTTCAACAGATACTACGACAAACTCAAGCTTAAGGAAAATGTACTCACAGCTGAATCAAGAAACGGCAATGAGCTTGCAGGAAACATTTTCTACATTTTAAAAGAGCTTACAGAAAACAAACAGGACTATAACCTTAAAATTTATCTTTCGGTTGTAAGCAGAAAAAAATCCGACATTAAAAAAATGCTTGATTTTTATGGCATTAAGGGAATTAAATTTGTAAGAACAAATTCAATCGGCTACTATAAGCGACTTTGCAGTTCAAAGTTCCTGCTTACTGACAACACCTTCCCAAGAAGATTTATCAAAAAGGACGGACAGGTTTATCTCAATACATGGCACGGTACTCCGCTTAAAACTATGGGTACTGACAACAAGCTGGAAATTTTCAGTATGGGTAATGCAATGAGAAACCTTTTCTGCGCAGACTATCTCCTCTACCCTAACAAGTATACAGAAGATATAATGCTCAGCCGTTATACAGTCGAGAATGTTTCAAAGGGCAAGGTTCTCCGTGAGGGCTATCCGAGAAATACTGTATTCTTCGATGAACAGCTCAGACAGGATGTCAAGCAGAAGCTCGGAATTGAAAACAAGAGAATTTATGTTTATATGCCGACATGGCGAGGAACAGTCGGAAAGACAAATGTTGACGAACAGGTTGAAATAACTCTTGAATATTTAAGACAGCTCGACAGCAAGCTTGCTGATGACCAGATTGTATTCGCAAAATTCCACCCTATGCTCAGACTCACGGGCGGTTTTGATGAATTCGAGCATATAAGGGATTTCCCGTCGGAATACGAGTACTACCAGATTCTGAATACTGCAGATGCTCTTATTACTGACTATTCAAGCGTATTCTATGACTACGCAAATACAGGCAGAAAGATAATTCTGTTTACATACGACAAGGAAGAATACTTCCGTGACAGAGGCGTATATGTAAACATTGATGACCTGCCGTTCCCTAAGGTTGAAACTGTCGACCAGCTTGTTGAAGAATTAAACAGCGACAAGAATTATGATGATACTGAATTCATGCAGACATACTGCAGCTATGACAACAAGGACGCTACAAAGAAAATCTGTCAGAAGGTGTTCATGAACCAGAACGTAATTCCTGAATTTGACATTCCGTCAAACGGCAAGAAAAACGTCCTTATGTATGCGGGCAATCTTGACAAGAACGGTATCACAACAGCAATTATATCAATGCTTGACAACTTGAATCTTGACAAGTATAATTACTTCATTTCATTCCGTGAAACACTTCTTAAATGCGACCCGTCAAGAGTTGAGGTTATTCCTGAAAAGCCTGGCATTATCCCGATAAGCTCGGATATAAACTTCGACTTTAAAACAGCCCGTGCATATAAGAAATTCAACAAGACAGGCAAGGAAAAATACAAGAAAAAGCTTGGGGCTGCCTACGCAAGAGAAATCAAGCGCCACTTCTATGGCATTGATTTTGACCACGTTATCCACTTCAACGGCTATGAAAACAACATTATTCTGATGCTCACACAGTTTGACTCAAAGAAAACTATTTTCGTACACAACGATATGGTACAGGAAATTGAAACACGAGGCAATCAGAGTGCACATATCCTGAAATGGGCATACAACATCTGCGACAATGTTGTTGCAGTTTCGGAAGATATTGTTGAGCCGACACTTCAGATAAGCGGCAAAAGCGATAACATCAGAGTTATCAGTAATTTCCACAATCACGACCTTGTTGTGCTAAAGGGTGATATGCCGATTGAATTCCAGAAGGATACAGAAATTTTCTGTCCGCATGCAAACGGTATAAATCATATTCTCAGCTCACCCGGCATCAAGTTTATAACAATAGGACGTTTCTCACCTGAAAAGGGACACTTCCGTCTTATTGACGCTTTTGAAAAGTTCCACAAAAACTTCCCTGATTCAAAGCTTATTATCATAGGCGGCGCAGGAAAGCTTTACAACAAGACAATCCAGAAGGCAAGAATGACTGAGTGCTGGGAGGATATTGCGCTTATCAAGTCAATGCAGAATCCTATGCCGATTTTAAAGCGTTGTGACCTCTTTATTCTCTCGTCGATTTACGAGGGACTCGGACTCGTTATGCTGGAGGCTGACTCACTTGGCGTTCCTGTTTTCTCAACTGATGTTCATGGCCCGAGTAACTTCCTTAAGGAATACGGCGGCTATCTCGTTGAAGACAGCGAAGAGGGTATTCTTCAGGGTATGTATGACTATGCAAACAAGAAAATCAAACCTATGAATATCGACTACGCTAAGCGTAATGCGGCAATCAGAAAACAGCTTGAAGATATTTTTTAATAAGTAAATTTTTAAGGACGCTTTAAAATTAAAGCGTCCTTTTTCACACCATATTTACAACTACAATCATTATAACCCCCGGGATTCCCAGGATAAGCGAAACAGCAGTATTAAAAAGACTCAGCGGCGGTGCATATCCCATAACACCACCGAAAAAATGCAGCAGAACAAGCAATCCACCGCCACTCAGCATGCCTGTAAACACAGACTTTACGCTGCATCTTCTTCCGTAAAAAATCAGCATGGCAAGACCTGACAAAACAAGCATGGCATAAAAAATCAAATCGTTCATAAGTCCTCCCCTTTTACATCAGAATGTATCCAAGCGCAAGCAGAAGCTTTATATCAGCGCCTTCCCTTGCAAGAATAACAATAAGTGCAATGATGATTATTTTATCATTGTCAGGCTTTCCGCTACCGAAAATTCCGGTAAGCGGATTATTTTTGACTCTCCGCTTCTGCGTATGCTTTGATTGCTCACTATGTTCCTCTTTTGCATTTTCAGGTAGCACTTTTTCAGACTGCTTATCATCCTGTGCTTGTACATTGATATTATCTGAAATCTGCCTGCGTATGGTATTGCGCCTTGCATGCGCAGAAACAGGACTTCTGTATGCCAAGCAAACACCTCCTTACAAAATATCATTGAGCATTCCGCTGTCTTTAAGTATTGTCCATACAGAATAAAGCTTCAGCATCTTGACAGCCTTATCAACCTTCGCCTGTCTTTCCTCTTTCAGAAGCGGCTTTAAGGCAAGCAGTAATTCTGAATTCTTATCGTTTTCTGCTGACCCCAGAAGACTCATAATCGCCATCATACTGCCAATATTAAATCCGCCGTCATCAGCGGATTTTTCGCTGTTTTCGGACTGCCCGCCCGCATCATCAGCGGCTTCATCTCCGTCAGATGAGAACATGCTTTCAGCAAGCTCGTTTATCATTTTCATGCTTTCCTCGTCAGAGAGGACCTCCTGAATTTTACCCATTATATCCTCCATACAGAAAGCCCTCCCTCCCGAATAATTTATGTCTACTTGTTCTTTCCGCTCAGCTTGTTATAAAGCGCCTGTGCCTGCGGTGTTGAAATGAATTTCTCAATAAGCTTCGGATTTTTCAGAGCCATATTGAATTTTTCAGCATCGCTTTTGCTCATATTGCTAAGTGCCGCATCAAACTTTCCGGCTTCAAGCTGTTTTTTCAGTTCTTCCGGCGGTACGCCGAGCTTTTTGCTGACTGCTTTTAAAAGACCATCAGCCTTTGACGAATCAATTTTTGCCATAAATATACACCTCAAAAAAATATTTACTGTTTCGGATTAAAACAGTATAAAAAGCATTGTAATTAATCATAATTTATGGTATAATTTTTTATATATAGCTTTAAAAAAGGAGCGTCAATATGAAAATAGCAGTAATGTCCGATTCTCACGGAAATTTCAGAGTACTGGACAAAATTTTCAGCAGCTATCATGCTGACTACTATATACATCTCGGAGACGGCGAAAGAGAGCTTGACCGCATCGCCGAATCCTATCCCGACAAACAGATTATACACGTTAAAGGAAACTGCGACTTCGCAAGCTTCAGTCCTGATGACATCTTCTTTGAAGGAACACCCGACTGTCGTATTTTTGCAGTACACGGTCACAAGCTGAACGTCAAATATTCCCTCGAAACATTAAAGAAAAAAGCACGTCAGCTCGGGGCAAAAATCGCACTCTACGGCCATACTCACGAGCGTTTCTGCTCCTACGAGGACGAATTATATATATTGAATCCGGGAAGCTGTTCCTGCCCGAGAGACGGAAACAAGCCTTCCTTTGCGATGATTGATATTTCAGACGCAGGGGTTCTGATTAATATAATAGACCTCTGATATATTATATGTAAACAACACCAAAACAGTTACAAAAAGAAAGGATTATAAAATCTTGAAAAATAAATCTCCTCTTATAAACAAGCATAAGGAAAAATATCTTATGGCTTTTCTGCTCGCTTTCGGAGCATTTCTGATTGTTATTACACCGCTTATAATAATAAACGGCGGCTACTATTTCTACTACGGTGACTATAATTCACAGCAGATTCCGTTTTACATCCATTCACAGGAATTTGTAAAAACAGAGGGCCTCGGCTGGGACTGGGGCACCGACCTCGGCGCAAACTTTGTAGGGTCGTATTCCTTCTATCTGCTCGGCAGTCCGTTTTTCTGGCTGACGCTGCTTCTGCCGAATTCACTGGTCGTCTTCTCAATGCCGCTGCTCCTTGCAGCAAAATTCGGCATGGCGTCGCTTACAGCGTACGCATTTATAAGACGATTTGTAAGAAGCAGAAATGCCGCACTTATCGGCGCTATGCTGTATGCCTTCTCGGGCTTTCAGATGTTCAACATCTTCTTTAACCACTTCCATGACGTAACAGCGTTTTTCCCGCTCATGCTGATAGCCCTTGAAGAGAGCGTCAACAATAACAGAAAAGGCATATTCGCCGCATCTGTCGCACTCATGGGAATTATCAATTATTTCTTCTTTGTCGGACAGGCAGTATTCCTTGTGATGTATCTTCTCATGCGTCTTGGTTCACCTGATTTCAAAATCACATGGAAAAAATTCTTTTACCTTGCAATCGAAGCCGTTATCGGTGTTATGATTGCCTGTGTGATGTTCATTCCGTCCGCACTTGCAATACTCGGAAATTACCGTGTAAGCGAACGCCTCTACGGCATTAACCTTGTTGCATACAGTGACGCCACAAGAATTCCGAGAATCATTCAGAGCTTCTTTATGATTCCTGACATTCCGGCAAGACCTAACCTTTTCAGCTCAGACAGTGGAAAATGGGCTTCAATCGGCGGATACCTGCCGCTGTTCTCAATGGCGGGAGTTATCGCATTCATGAAATCACGCAAGAATCACTGGACAAAGAGACTCATTTTCCTTTGCATACTCTTTGCGTTTGTTCCTGTTCTGAACAGTCTTTTCTTTGCACTCAACAGTTCATACTATGCACGCTGGTTCTATATGCCGATACTGATTATGGCGCTCATGACCGCTCAGGCATTTGATGACCGAACAGTCGATTTCAGCGGCGGAATAAAAATATGTGTAATCGCACTTGACATTTACTTTGCAATTTCATTCCTTCCGAAAATCGTGGACGAAAAGGTTGTATGGGCGCAGTTCTCAAACAATCCTCTCCAGTTCTATATCACCCTGGGCGTTACAGCCATCGGGCTTGGTCTGTTGGGAATATTGTGCAAGCGCAGAAGAAAAGGTCTGCCTTATATGAAACAGGCAGTTGTTTCCGTTTTTGTGATGTGCATTGTCTCAACCTGTACTGTTATGTACTTCGGCGCAATGCTCGGGCCATACGGCAGTGTTTACAAAAACTGCGGTATCTACGGCGGCGAAAAGCTTGTGCTTGAAGAGGAAGAAAACCAGTATTTCAGAGTTGACATGTGTGAAAACTATGACAACTACCCTATGTTCTGGGGACGCTCATCAATGAGAGCATTCCAGAGTATTGTTCCCGGAAGTATCATGGAATTCTATGACGAAATCGACATTCAGAGAGATGTCGCTTCAAGAGCGCCGACTGATAAATACACAATAAGAGGTCTCTTCTCCGTCAAGTACTACTTCGATAAAGTATATTCAGACAAGAAGGACAGTTATACCTACAAAATTGATCTCCCCGGATTTGAGTTTGTGGAAGAACAGAACGGCTTCTATGTTTACGAAAACAAAAACTACATCCCGATGGGATTTACCTTTGATCACTTTATTTCCGACACGGATGCTGCAAGCTATACTGATACAACGCTTGAAAAAATGCTTATAAGAGCACTCGTACTGGACGATAAGCAGATTGAAAAATACTCAGACGTTATATCAGAGCTTCCTGCTGAAGAATCACTCGGTCTCAATTCAGACACATATATTTACGACTGCGAAAAGCATGCAAAGGAAGCCTGTGAAAGCTTCATCTACGATTCGGAAGGGTTTGACGCTGAAATTACTCTTGACACCTCAAAGCTTGTATTCTTCAGCGTGCCTTATGACGAGGGCTGGACTGCGTATGTAAACGGAAAGCCTGCGGATATCGAAAAGGTAAGCTACGGCTTTATGGCAGTAAAGGCAGAAGAAGGCGAAAACAAAATCGAGTTCAGATATGAAACACCCGGATTAAAGCTTGGATTTATAATCACGCTTTCCGGACTTGTACTCCTTGGAATCTATATGCTCATCACAAGAAAGCAAAAGCGTGACGGCGGATTTGTCCACTTCTATGACTATGACGAAGACAGACCGCTCGACGTTCAGAAATACTATATCTCACAGAAACTCGGCACAAAAACGGAGGATGAATAAAATGCATCTTGAAGAAAAAACAGTAGAAAGCAAAAGCGTATACAAGGGCAGAATTTTTGATGTCACATGTGACACAGCCCTTCTTGAAAACGGCAAAACCGCTCAGCGTGACGTTGTTCACCATTCAGGCGGTGTAACGGTAATCCCCGTAACTGAAAACAATGAAATTTTAATGGTAAAGCAGTACAGATATCCTCACCACAAGGTTATGCTTGAAATTCCTGCAGGTAAGCTTGAAGCGGGCGAAAAGCATTATGACTGCGGCAAAAGAGAGCTTCTCGAGGAAACGGGCTGTACCTGCACAAGCTATGAATACTTGGGCGAAATTGTACCAACACCTGCCTATGTAAGCGAAGTAATCCACATCTACATGGCAAAGGGACTTGAATACTCGGCTCAGGACCTTGACGATGACGAGTTTCTTGACGTTGAAAAAGTGCCTCTTGAAAAGGCTGTGGAAATGGTTATGAACGGCGAAATTACCGACTCAAAAACGCAGATTGGCGTACTCAAGGCGCACTACCTTCTCAAAAAATAAAAGCACTCCCTTTTATGCGAGAGTGCTCATGTAAAAATCAGACAGCCTCGGCTTCAATTTCAGAAACCGCAAGGTGACGGCTGTATGCATCTAAAATTTCCTGTTCAACATTCTTTCTTGCGTCAGGCGAAATCGGGTGAACGATATCCCTGAAAACGCCGTTGCTGTCACGACGGCTTGGCATTGCAACAAAAAGACGCTCATCTCCCTGGACAATTTTGATGTCGTGTACAGCCAGTGTGTCCTCGAGTGTTATCGAAACGATTGCTCTGAGACGTCCCTCATTAATGGTTTTTCTGATTTTGATGTCTGAAATATTCATCTTGCATGATGACCTCCTTAATATGTTTACAGGGATATTATTGTGCAGAACAGGATAAAATATACAGGAAAGTAAAATATAACATAAGCCGCGGGTTTATGCGGCAGAACGGAGATTCTAATGAACATCGACATTCTTAAAGGCAAAAAGCATATTCACTTTATAGGAATCGGCGGTTCGGGTATGTATCCGCTCGCACAGATTCTTCACTCACAGGGATATTATCTCACAGGCTCTGACAACAATGAAACTGAAACCCTCGAGGCAGTACGCAAAATGGGTATTCCCGTATTCCTCGGACAGAGAGCCGAAAACATTGAAGGCGCCGACCTTATCGTTCACACAGCCGCAATCATGGCGGATAACCCTGAGCTTATCGCCGCAAAGGGAAGCGGCGTGCCTGTACTCGAAAGAAGTGAACTGCTTGGAATCGTTACAAGCTGGTATGACAGAGCAATCTGTGTTTCGGGTACTCACGGCAAGACAACAACTACCGCTATGATTACACAGGTTCTCCACACAGCAGAAGTTGACCTTTCAGCATTCATCGGCGGAAAGCTCCCTTGCATCGGCGGAAGCGGCAGAGCGGGTAAAAGTGATATCATGGTTTGTGAATCATGCGAATTTGTTGATACATTTTTAAAGCTCTATCCTGACATCGCAGTAATTCTGAATGTTGACGAAGACCACCTTGACTATTTCAAGAATCTCGACAATATCATTTCCTCATTCCACAAGTTCAGCGAAAAGGCTACAAAGGCCCTTATCGTAAACGGAGATGATGAGAACACTCTCAGAGCAATCGAAGGCATCGACAAGGAGACCATCACATTCGGTCTTTCTGAAAACTGCGATTACAGAGGCATAAACGTTATAAGAGTCTCGGGCATGGAAACTCAGTTTGATGTTTTATACAAAGGCGAAATGCTCGGTAAAATCACACTTCATGTTGCAGGCATCCACAATGTCATGAACGCACTTGCGGCAGTTGCGTCAGCAAGATACGTTGATGTACCGTTTGAAAAAATCGCACAGGGACTTTCTGATTTCCGTGGTGCAGGCAGACGCTTTGAGCTTATCGGCAAGGCAAAGGGCATCACAATCGTTGATGACTATGCACACCACCCGACAGAGCTTTCAGTTACTCTCGATGCCGCAATGGGAATGGGTTACAGAAAAGTATGGGCTGTGTTCCAGCCGTTTACATTCTCAAGAACATCAATCCTGCTTGACGATTTTGCCAAGGCACTTTCAATCCCTGATGTTGCAGTACTCACAGATATCATGGGTTCAAGAGAAAAGAACACATACGGCATATTCGCAAGAAATCTTGCTGAGAAAATTGACGGCTGTGTATACTTTAAGCAGGACGAAGAAGCAGAGTATACAGACGAAAGAAAGTACAAGAACTTCGATGATGTCTGCGACTATATCTGTGAGAATGCACAGGACGGTGACCTTGTTATAACTCTCGGCTGCGGCGACGTTTACAAGGTTGCAAAAATGATATACAAAAAGCTTTCCGACTAATAGATTACGGAACGGAGAATTACTATGCTTAACGAAAAAGCAATGGAGATATACAGCTATATAAAAGACTCTATTGAAAACGGTTTTCCCCCGACAATCAGAGAAATATGCAATGCGCTGAATATCAAATCCACTTCAACAGTTCACAAATATATCAACCTCCTCGCCCAGGAGGGCTACATAGAAAAAATGGACAATCACAACCGTGCGCTCAGAATCAAGGGTGCAGAGGGCGCAATGAACATTCCTGTTGTCGGAAATGTTGCGGCAGGTATTCCTATCACCGCAATCGAAAATATTACGGACTATGTAAGCTTCACAGGTGACAGAAGCTATTCGGGTGAACTTTTCGCACTTAAGGTTAAAGGCGACAGTATGATAAATGTCGGAATTTATGACGGTGACCTTATTGTGGTGGAACAGACTGACTATGCCGAAAACGGCGAAATAGTCGTGGCGCTCGTTGACGGTGAAAGTGCAACAGTCAAGACTTTCTATAAGGAGAACGGACACTTCAGACTTCAGCCTGAAAACGACAATATGGAACCGATTATTTCCGAAGATGTTGAAATACTCGGAAAAGTCCGTGCACTTTTAAGATATTTTTAAAAAAATTGTGAAAATTTGAATTTAGGTATTTTCAATTGCGACAAAATATATTATAATTATATTATATGTCACAAAATTCGACTCAGATTGGAGAAAATTATGCTTAACAGAGTAAAAGTTGTTATATGCGGCAAGGACTATACACTTCAGACAGAAGAAGCACCAAGCTATGTATACGGACTTGCAAAAATCCTTGAAAGAAAAATTACGGATATCACTTCAAATAACAAGTCAATTTCACCTTATGCGGCATCAATTATGGTCGCTCTTTCAACGCTCGATGACCTCAACAAGGCTCAGACAAACGTTGAAAATATCAGATTACAGGCAAAGGAATATGTTGACGAGGCTGGTAAAGCACGCATTGAGCGTGATGCGGCTTTAAAGGAAATTGATATGTTAAAGCTTAAAATAGACAAGCTTGAAAAAGCTGCTAAAAATAATGCATAAGCCTGAAATACTTGCTCCTGCGGGAGGTATGGACTCGCTTACTGCTGCTTTAAGATGCGGTGCGGACGCTGTCTACATCGGCGGAAAGTCTTTTTCCGCAAGACAGAATGCATCAAATTTTGATACAAACGAAATTAAACAAGCGTCAGAGCTTTGCCATCTTTACGGCAAAAAGCTGTATCTTACAGTCAATACAATCATTTTTGACAGTCAGGCAAAGGAATTTGCAGGGGCAATTAAAGAAGCACTCAAATGCGGTGTTGACGCATTTATTGTGCAGGATTTGGGTGCGGCTGAGATTATAAAAGCCGTGTCGCAGGACGCTGTGCTACACGCATCAACCCAGATGACAGTTCACTCCCCTTCCGGCGCTTTGCTTGCAAAGGATATGGGATTTAAGCGAGTTGTCCTTGCAAGAGAGCTTTCAGAAAAGCAGATAAACGAAATTTCACAGCTTGGAATAGAAACTGAAATTTTTGTTCATGGCGCACTTTGCATGTCCGTTTCAGGACAGTGCTATATGTCTGCTATGATAGGTCAGCGAAGCGCTAACAGAGGGCTTTGCGCACAGCCTTGCAGACTGCCGTTTTCGGCAGACAGCAGCAGGGATTACTGCGGTCTTTCACTTAAAGACCTGTCACTTACAGACCATATAGATGCAATCAGAAAAATGGGCGTCACATCGCTTAAAATAGAAGGCAGAATGAAGCGTCCCGAATATGTTGCGGCGGCGGTTTCAGCTTTCAGAAGTGCTGTTGACGGACTGTCTGTTGATACGGAAATGCTCAGGGCAGTATTTTCAAGAAGCGGTTTTACTGACGGATATTTTACGGGCAGATACAGCAACATGTTCGGCACACGTCAGAAAGAGGACGTGACTGCCGCTAAAACTGTAATACCTGAAATTCACGGTCTTTACAGAGCAGAAAGAAAGGTTACTGAGGTTTCATTTGAAGCTGAAATAAAAGCAGATAAGCCTATTATGCTGAAAGCTTATGACAGTGATGGAAATGTCGCAGAAATAAGCGGTGATATTCCGCAGACAGCAATCAATAAGCCATGCGACAAGGCGTTTCTTGAAAGACAGCTTTCAAAGCTCGGAGATACTGTTTACAGCTTTGGCGGAGTTACTGCCGATATCGGCGACGGTCTGGCAGTTAGTGCAGGAGCGCTTAACGAGCTCAGACGAAACACTGTTGCGGCGCTCAATGAAAAGCGTATAGCGGCAAATACGCCTGTGTATACAATTTCATACAGGCTTCCGGAAACACAGGACAGTCAGCAGAATATGAGTGAAATCAGAGCAAGGATTTCTGACAGGTCACAGCTTGACGCCGCTATGGCGGCGGACAGGGTTATCGTTCCGCTTGAACTGCTTTCCGACTGTGATATAGCAGACGTAAGCAGAATTATTGTCGAACCGCCACGATTTATCATTAACGAAAATGAAATCCGTGAAAAGCTTGAAAAGGCAAAATCACTTGGCGTTTCTGATATGATGTGCAATAATATTGCATACCTTAAAATCGGCAAAGAACTTGGGATTACGCTTCATGGCGACTTTGGAATGAACGTTTCAAATTCTTACAGTACAGCAAAGCTTGAAAAGCTCGGACTTTGCGATATTACTCTCTCATTTGAAATGAAGCTCAGCCAGTCAGAAAAAATCAAATCACCTGTGAAAACGGGAATTATAGCATACGGCAGACTGCCGCTTATGCTTACAAAAAACTGTCCTGTAAAAAATGAAGTCGGTTGCGGAAAATGCAGAAAAACACTCACCGACAGAACGGGCAGGGAATGTAAAATTGAGTGCCACGAAAAAGAGTATGTTGAAATACTCAATTCGCAAAAGCTTTATCTTGCTGACAGACTGAATGAAATCTGCAATGTGAGCTTTATGACACTTTACTTTACAGACGAAACGCCTGAATGCGTTTCAAAGACTATTGAAAGCTACCGCACAGGCGGTGGTAAACAGGAAAACATAACAAGAGGACTCTGCTACCGCGGAGTTATGTAAACGGAGAAAATTATGACACTTAAAATAAAAAAGCTAAACGAAAAAGCAATTGTGCCGCAGAGGGCAACAAGCGGAAGTGCCGGTCTTGACCTTTCAGCATGTATTGATGAGGACATCGTTCTCGCACCCGGTGAAATAAAGCTTATCCCGACAGGTCTTTCGGCGGCACCGGACAACGAAAACTGTGCACTTATGATTTATCCGCGTTCGGGGCTTGCCTCAAAGCACGGCATTGCTCTTGCAAACTGCGTAGGCGTTGTTGACAGTGACTACAGAGGGGAAATCAAGGTGGCTCTTATAAACCACGGAAAGGACAGCTTTACAGTTACAAACGAAATGAGAATTGCTCAGCTTGTTGTGACACCAATTCTGCTCCCTGAAATCGTAGTTGCGGACGAGCTCGACGAAACTGAAAGAAACGCAGGCGGCTTCGGCTCAACAGGAAGATAACATAAATACAAAGAGGTAACAAAAATGAAAAATAAAATTTTACTTGTCATGCTGATTGTAGCAGGCGCAATTATCGGTTCAATTATTGCAAGCTCTGTCGGCGGTACTGAATCACTCAGCTGGCTTGCATACGCAAAGCAGATAGGAATCGCACCTACTACCATAAATCTTGTGGTTATTGAATTCACAATCGGCTTTAATTTCTCAATGAGCGTTGCTCAGATTATCTTTATGCTGATTGCTGTAATTGTTTATCCGAAGCTTGCAAAAGCGATTGCCTGACACACTATGGGCAATTTGTACGAAATACATAAAATCACATATGGAAAATAAGGATTTTTTTACCTTGAAAATTTATTGTGAAAAGCCATATTTAGTGGTATAATAAAAATAGTGTGAAGAACAAAAAAAGAGAATATTAAAAAGGAGAAATGGGCAGATGTTTACAAAAGACATTGGAATAGATCTGGGTACCGCCAACACTCTCGTTTTCATGAGAGGCAAAGGCATTATTATTAGAGAGCCATCTGTTGTTGCGGTTGACACCCGTACTGACAAGGCTAAATATGTCGGCAAAAAAGCCAAGGATGTTATAGGAAGAACTCCTGGCTCGATTGTCGCTGTAAGACCGCTTAAAGACGGCGTTATTGCTGACTTTGACATGACTACAACAATGCTTCAGGAATTTATCAGGAAATCGCTGCGTGGCTCTTTCTTTACAAAGGCAAGAGTTATTATCTGTATTCCTTCGGGCGTTACTGCCGTTGAAAAGCGTGCAGTAAAAGAAGCAGCTGAAAAAGCAGGCGCAAAGCCTGTATTCATCATAGAAGAACCTATGGCGGCAGCTGTCGGCGCAGGACTTCCTGTCGGTGAACCTTCGGGAAGCATGATTGTCGATATCGGCGGTGGTACAAGTGAGGTTGCTGTAATCTCTCTCAGAGGAATTGTGGCTTCACGTTCTGTGAGAGTTGCAGGCGACGAGTTTGACAAGGCAATCATAAACTTTATCAAGAAAAAATATAATCTCCTCATCGGTGAAAGAACTGCTGAAAACATCAAAATTGAAATTGGTTCAGCTTATCCTGGTGAAAGCGAAAAGACTATGGAAATCAAGGGCAGAAACCTGCTTAACGGTCTGCCTGAGAATATTACTGTCACATCAACTGAAATCCGTGACGCTCTGACAGAACCGCTTTCAAGAGTTATTGAAGCTATAAAGGTGACCCTTGAAAAGACACCACCGGAGCTTTCCGCAGACATTATAGACCAGGGCATTACACTTTCAGGCGGCGGCGCACTGCTTCGTGGTCTTGACAAGCTTATAAGCCGTGAGACAGGTATGCCTGTATATATTGCGGAATATCCTCTCGACTGTGTAGCTGAGGGTACAGGAAAAATCCTTGAGGAAATTGAAAAATATGAGGACGCTCTTAACGACGAGGTCCGTTATTACTGATTTTCCGGTTTATTGAACGGGCGGTATGCATAATACCCCCGTCAATGCTTCAAAGAAAAGAAAGGAGCCTTAAATTGGGGCAGTTTTTTAAAAGTGTCAAGTTCAAGGTTATTCTCTGTATCACGGGTTTCTTTATTGGTATTGCACTGTTTTCCGTAACGAAAGACGGCAAGCCTACATTCATTTCCGAAACTATGGGAACAATATTCAATCCTGTAAGACAATTTTCAAACGGAATTTCAGATAAGGTAGGACTTGTTATAGACCTTTTCCTCGACTCGGAAAAATACGTTGAGGAAAACAGACAGCTCCGTGAAAAGATAGCCGAGCTTAATGAACGACTTATAGATTATGAAGATATGAAATCAGAGGTCGAGGACCTCAGAAAATTCATCGGCATAAAGGAAGAAAATGAAAACGCAGAATACTCCCCGCCGTGTACGGTTATTTCAAGATCTGTCAATGATCCATACGGCTCTTTTGTCATTGACAAGGGTGCAAATCACGGTATCTCCCTTTATGACCCTGTTGTAACGGCAGAGGGACTTGTCGGTACAATTGTAGAGGTTGCAGATACATACTCAACCGTCAGAACAATTTTCTCGCCTGAGCTTTCAATCGGCGGACTTTGTGTTGAAAGCCGTGATACAGGTATCGTTGAAGGAAGTCTCAAATATGCCGAAAAGGGACAGTGCAAGATGATTTATCTTGACATGGAAAATACGGTAAAAAAAGGCGATCTTATCATAACATCGGGTAACAGCGGACAGTTCCCGCAGGGACACGTAATCGGAAACGTAACCGAAACAGGTATCGAGGAAAGCGGACTTACAGCCTATGCTGTAATTGAACCTGCCGTAAACCCGAAGGAAGTCAATACAGTTATGGTAATCACAAGCTTTATTGACGCTAAAAATGAAATCACAGAGGGAGATGTCGGCGAAGAAATCCCGACAGAACCTGTAACTGAGCCTGTGACAGGCGACGAGGCTTCACCTTTTGGTGACAGTGGTTCTTCATCAGAAGAGCCGACTGAGGAACCGACAGAGGCTGAAACTGATGCCGATGAGAACGGCGGTGATGACAATGCCGAATAAACAGATGACCCGTGCCGAAAAAATCAAGTACTGCGCTATTGCAAGATGGTCAATTTACATTTTTATGATTTTTGTATGCGTAATTCTTATAAACACGGGCAGCAGTGTCAAACCGATTCTCTTTATTCCGCTGGGAATTTCGATATGCATGTATGAAGGCGAATATACTGCCGCAGTACTCGGCGGCGTATGCGGACTGCTTTTTGATTTTTCGTGCGGAAAAATTTTCGGCTACAGCTCGGTTTTCATGATTGCATTCTGTGTTGCGACAGTGCTTTTCTATAAGCATTATCTGCTTCACAATATTCTGAATGTAATCTGGATGACAGCGTTATTTACTGCTGTTTATGAGCTTTGTGACTACTTTTTCTTCTATGCTATGTGGAATTATGAGGGAACGGGATATGTTTTCAGAGAAAAATGTATTCCGAGTATTATAAGAACAACTATTGCTTCACCTATAATTTATCTTATAGTAAAACCTGTCCACAGAAGGTTCTATCCGAAACGTGCAAAGATGATTGAGGAAGCAATGAAAATTGATAGTATATAAAAGGACAGCCGCATAGTTTTCTTGTGCGGTATTTCCTTAACGAAAGGACGACTATGAAAGAAGTATTAGACAAACTGCGTACCGCGTTTTTGGCAATCCTCGTTGTTATAGCTGTTGCAATGGGACTTGTAAGACTTATGTCTGTACAGATTGTAAACGGTGACGCATATCTCCAGCAGTCGGAATATATTTCAACATATACACAGACAATCAAGGCGACAAGAGGACAGATTGTTGACGCAAACGGTACTCCTATCGTGGAAAATAAGGTCGGCTTCAATGTTATTATTGATGACACATATTTTCCGTCAGACAATGCTGAAGCGAATGACGTTATCTATCAGACTCTCAAAATTCTGACTGAATCAGGGCTTGAGTGGAACGAGACAATTCCTGTTACAAGCAGCGAGCCTTATGAGTTTATTAAGGGACGTGACGCTGACGTTGAAACACTCAGAAGTGAAATCGGCGTTAATGTGTACGCAACAGCAGAAAACTGTATTGACAAGCTGATTGACGACTATGAAATTGACCCCGAAAAATATACAGCTGCTGAACAGCGTGTTATTGCAGGTGTAAGATACGAAATGAAGCTGAGAGATTTTTCACTCAGTAATACATTCACACTTTGCCAGGACGTTCCTCTTGAAACTGTAACAAAGCTCAAGGAATTAGGAATTATCTTAAAGGGAATTGACGTTACTGAGGACGCTGTCAGAATGATTTCCGTCGGTGACGTTATTCCTCACGAAATCGGAACAGTCGGCCCTATCTATGCCGAGGAATATGAGGAGCTTAAGAAAAAAGGCTATGCGATGGACGACGTTGTCGGAAAAAGCGGTATTGAAAAGGCTTTGGAAAGCGAACTCAAGGGTGAGGACGGCGAAAGAACAATAAGTCTTACAAACGGCGAAATAACTTCCGCCGAAGTCACAAAGGAAGCTAAGGGCGGTCATACTGTTAAGCTTACAATCGACAGCGATTTTCAGCGTGACATTCAGACAATCCTTGTAAACTTTATGGCAGACCTCCGCAAAAACTCAATGTATGCGGACGTAAACTGCGGCTCACTTGTTGTACTCGACGTTGAAAGCAATGGTATTCTTGCCATGGCAACAGCACCGACATACGACCTTACAGAATATAAGGAAAAATATGAGGAGATTTCAACAGCTGAAAACTACCCCCTTGTAAACCGTGCGACAGACGGTCTTTACCGTCCCGGTTCAACCTTCAAGACGATTACTGCAACAGCAGGTCTTAACGAGGGTATTATTTCAGGCGAAACGACCTATAACTGTGAGAAAAAATATATATTCTACGATTTCCCATACGGATGTACAGGATTCCACAACGACATTTCAGTCGCTCCTGCACTTAAGGTGTCATGTAACATCTTTTTCTACGAGCTCGGACGTCGTCTCGGAATTGACGCAATTGCAGAATATGCAACAATGTTCAGCTACGGACAGCCGACAGGTATTGAAACAGGTGAAGCTGTCGGATACGTTGCGTCACCTGAAAACTATAACAAGCTCGGTATGGACTGGACAGTCGGTCACGTTATCCAGGCGGCTATCGGACAGTCAGAAGTTGCGGTAACACCACTTCAGATGGCAACTGTTGCTTCAACAATAGCAAACAAGGGCGTAAGATATGAAACGCATCTTGTTGACAGTATCTACGACTATTCAATGACAGACCGGCTTAAAAAGATTGAGCCTGTTGTTGCGCAGACTATTCCACAGAAAAATGATTATGTTTATGACTATGTAATCAACGGAATGATTCAGGCGTCTGAAAACAACTTCCCTGCTGAATATTCTCTTTCAAACCTCGGCTTTGACGTTGCAATCAAGACAGGTACTCCACAGAACTGGAGAAACGGTAAGGAAATCACAGACAGCTGCTTTATCGGTTTTGCTCCTGCTGACAACCCTAAAATCGCTTTTGCAGGTATGGTTGAAGAGGGCGAATATACAAAATATATGATAAGAAGTATTATTCAGACCTATTATAAGCACTATTCCGGCGATGACTATTCTGATGTCAAGATAAATTATCTTCAGTATCCGTCAGGTCAGACAGAAAGCAGTATCTCAGATGTTATCCCTGCACCGACTGAACCTGCAACAGAGGCCGAAAGTACAGATGAACCACAGGATACCACAGAAGAACAGACGGAAGCACCTGTTCCTGAGGTGACAGAAATGGATATACAGACTCCACCGGAAGACGAAACTGAAGCAGCACCGGCAGAATAAAACTACAGGAGATCCTAAGGGGTCTCCTTTTTATTGTTATAACATGTAGGAACCCACTTGTACACTTTAATGTGTATCGTCAAAACCACCAACAAAACATGGTTCAAATCATTCACATTACACGATTTTTATAATATCTTCTAAAATAGCTTTGACTTTTTCGCATTTTATGGTATAATATATAGTGAATTATTGAAAAAACAATGATTATTAATTTCTGATTTAGGCGGTGAAATCAACTTATGTCCGAAATTATTGCTTTCACCTCCGGAAAAGGCGGAACAGGCAAGTCAACAGTATGTGCAGGCGTCGGAACAGCCCTTGCAAATTCCGGAAAGAAGGTTCTGATAATTGAACTGGACTTCGGCTTCCGTTGTCTTGATGTGTTTCTGGCAATCAAAAATGAAATAAAATCTGATATTTTTGATTACATATCAGAAAAATGCAGTGCTGAGGAATGTATCATAAAGACACAGACAACTCCGAATCTCAGCCTGATACCTGCCCCCTCACATCACATTGGTGAAATTAATCCCGAAAGGATTAAAAAGCTTATAAAAGAGCATGAAAAACAGTATGATTTCATACTGCTTGATACGGGTGCGGGAATGCAGAAGGAAATAATTGAAACCCTGAAAATCTGCAATAATATAGTCTTTGTTGTGACCCCTGACCTTATAAGTATGAGGGACGCTTCAAAGCTTTCTGACGAGTTTTACAGATACGGCTGTGAAAATCAGCGGCTTATCATCAATAAAGTCGATAGAAAATATATAGAAAACGGAATCGTCAAAAATCTTGACGCAGTTATCACCGAAACCGGTATACAGCTTCTGGGCGTTGTCCCAGATGACAATGAGCTTTTACTCTTTTACGGACTTGGTAAAAGACTTTCATACAGCTCAGTCGGATATACAACATTCAAAGCCATTGCCGGACGTCTCAGAGGTGAAAATATTCCGCTGGCTATTTTATAAATAATATTATAAACTGATATTGAAAGGACAAAATAATGACAATAGCAATCATAGCGCACGATTCAAAAAAAGAACTTATGGTTCAGTTCTGTATCGCTTACTGCGGTATCCTTTCCAAGTATAACCTTTGTGCAACAGGCACAACAGGCAAGCTTGTAAGCGAAGCGACAGGACTTGAAATCCAGAGATATTTAAGCGGCTCACAGGGCGGCGGTCAGCAGATTGGTGCAAGAATTTCATGTAATGAAATCGACGTGCTCCTCTTCTTCAGAGACCCGATTAACCCTAAGTCAAGCGAGCCTAATGACATTAACCTTTTAAGACTCTGCGACGTTCACAACGTTCCTGTTGCAACAAACATTGCAACTGCAGAAGCTCTTATCATGTCGCTTGAAAGAGGCGACCTCGACTGGCGTGAAATCGGTAATCCACACATCTGATAAACGATTTAATCGTCCCTTTTTACGGGGACGATTTGTGTTGATAAATAAAATTAAGATAATGCGGGGATAAATTCATGGCACTTACAATAAAAAGACCTAACGGTACAGAAGACGTTACAGGCAAGAAAATATGCAAATGGAACACGGTTGAACGAACTGCAAGAGATGTTGCGGATTCATTCGGATTCCACGAAATAAGAATACCTACATTTGAAAATACAGAGCTTTTCCAGCGCTCTGTCGGCGAAACAACTGACGTTGTACAGAAGGAAATGTACACAGTTATGGCAAAGGAGACAAAGTTCACTCTCCGTCCTGAAGGTACAGCCGGCACAATCAGAGCAATGCTCCAGAACGGACTGCTCAATGAAGCGCTCCCACAGAAGGCTTATTATATACTCTCCTGCTTCAGACACGAACGTCCACAGGCAGGCAGACTCAGAGAGTTCCACCAGTTTGGTGTTGAAATGGCTGGAAGTGCGCTTCCTTCAGCCGACGCTGATGTTATCCTTATGGCTCACACAATCATTGAACAGCTTGGCATCAGAAATGTTGAACTGAAAATCAATTCAATCGGCTGTCCTAAATGCCGTGCAGAATATCATAAGGCGCTTAAAGAGTATTTTGAAAGCAGAAAGTCTGAACTTTGCGATACTTGTCTTTCAAGACTTGAAAAGAACCCTATGCGTATTCTCGACTGCAAGAGCCCTATCTGCTCTGACATCGCAAAGGACGCACCTGTTATACTCGATTATCTTTGTGATGAATGTTCAGACCACTTTGACAAGCTCAAGAGCTATCTTACAAATCTGGAACTTGAATTTACAGTTGACCCTAAGATTGTAAGAGGTCTTGATTACTATACAAAAACAGTATTTGAATTTGTTACAACTGATATCGGCGCACAGGGAACTGTATGCGGCGGCGGCAGATACGACGGACTTATCGGTCAGCTCGGTGGTCAGGATACTCCTGCACTCGGCTTTGCAATGGGTCTTGAAAGACTTATTCTTACAATGGAAAACCAGGGTGTGGAATTTGACGACGACCTTATCTGTGACCTTTACATAGCGCCAATGGACGAGAATGCTGTGCCTTGTGCTATGAACATCGCAAAGGTTCTCAGAAACGGCGGTTTTGTCGTTGACTTTGATACAGTCGGCAGAGGCCTTAAGGCTCAGATGAAATATTCAAACAAGATTGACGCCAAGTTTACAATGGTACTGGGCGACAATGAAATCAACTCAAAGGAAGCCAGACTCAAGAATATGAGAACAGGCGAACAGATTGATATAAAGCTTGACGACGATATTTTAAACAGCTTCTCAAATATCGCCCTTGATGATATGTTCAGCCTTGACATCGGCTGATTTTAGGATACTTAAACTTTCACAGCCGTTTTCGGCGGAATGGAGATAATTTATGGCAGATAATATGAACGGACTCAAACGCACTCATTATTGCGGTGAAGTAACACAGGAAGGTCTCGACGTTGTAGTCGGCGGATTTGTTCAGAAAATCCGTAACCTCGGGAACCTCATTTTCATTGACTTAAGAGACAAGACAGGTATTGTCCAGCTTGCTTTTACTGATACAACAGACAAGAATATCTTTGAAAAGGCAGCAAGCTGCAGAAGTGAGTTTGTACTCATGGCAAAGGGCGTTTCTGCAAAGCGTTCAAGCATTAACACTGAAATAAAGACAGGTGAAATTGAAATTCTCGTTTCAGACCTTCGCATACTTGCAAAGGCTCAGACACCTCCTTTTGAAGTTACAAATGAAACAAAGGTAAATGAGGAATTAAGACTCAAATACCGTTACCTTGATTTAAGACGTCAGCCACTTCAGCAGAATCTTATCATGCGCCATAAGATTGCAAAGGCGGCAAGAGACTATTTCTATGCAAACGACTTTATCGAAATTGAAACACCGATGATGATGAAGTCAACTCCAGAGGGTGCACGAGACTATCTTATCCCTTCAAGAGTTCACAACGGAAAGTTCTATGCACTTCCACAGTCACCTCAGATTTATAAGCAACTGCTTATGATTTCAGGCATGGACAGATATATCCAGCTTGCAAGATGCTTCCGTGACGAAGATTTAAGAGCTGACAGACAGCCTGAATTTACTCAGATTGACCTTGAAATGTCATTCGTGGACGTTGAGGATATTCTCTCAATGACTGAGGGCTTTATCTCATACCTTTTCAAGGAAGTTCTCGACAAGGAAATTCCTGTTCCACTGCCAAGACTCAGCTACAACGAAGCTATGGAGCGTTACGGCTCAGACAAGCCTGACACACGCTTTGAAATGGAAATCCAGGATTTCTCTGATATGGTTGCAGACTGCGGCTTTGGCGTGTTTGCTGACGCTGTTAAGAACGGCGGTAGTGTTCGTGCAATTGTTGCCAAGAACTCAGCTTCAGTTCTCACAAGAAAGGAAATCGACAAGCTTACTGAAATGGTAAGAGGCATCGGCGCAAAGGGTCTTGCGTTTGTAAGATGGGTTGATGAAAAGCCTGCATGCTCATTTGCCAAGTTCTTCTCTGAGGACGAGCTTATGGCTATCCTTGACAGAATCGGCTGTAAGCAGGGCGATACTGCTCTCATCGTTGCTGACAAGAACAAGGTTACACTCCCTGTTCTCGGTGCACTCAGACTTCACGTTGCCAAGAAGCTTGACATTATCCCTGAGGGACAGTTCAATTTCCTCTGGATTACTGACTTCCCATTCTTCGAATATGACGAAGATTCACAGACATATGTTGCAATGCATCACCCATTCACAATGCCGAATGATGACTGCATTCAGTATCTTGATACAGCACCTGAAAAGGTGTATGCCAAGGCTTATGACCTTGTGCTCAACGGCACAGAGCTTTCATCAGGTTCAATCCGTATTACTGACTATGAACTCCAGCAGAAGATGTTCCAGGCTCTCGGACTTACTGACGAAGAAATCGAAGCCAAGTTCGGATTCCTTGTTGAAGCATATAAGTATGCAGCACCTCCACACGGCGGCTTAGGTATCGGTCTTGACCGCTTAGCTATGGTTATGCTCGGTGCTGAAAGCCTAAGAGACGTTACAGCGTTCCCTAAGGTTCAGAATGCAAGCGAGCTTATGAGCGAGTGTCCGTCACCTGTTGATAAGGAAAGCCTTGACGTACTGGGTATTGAAATTGTTAAAAAAGCTGAAGAAGAAACAGAAGAATAAAAAATTAAGGACTGCAATAATGCAGTCCTTTTTTTACTGTGCTTCATTACTTTTAAATATATCTGCAACCTCGCTGATTGTCAGAAACGCCTTAGGGTCAACCGAGTGCACAATGTTTCTCATCTTTGAAATCTGGAAACGGTTGACAACAAAGTAGACAATAGCCTTTTCAGCATCGGAATATCCGCCTCTTGCCGCTATTATTGTTGTACCTGTTTCAAACGCCTTAGTAAGTGCCTTACTTATTTCTGTCGGCTTTTCAGTTACAATCATAACCGCCTTTGAATGGTCAATACCTTCAACGATAAAGTCGACAGTTTTAAGCCCCGCCATGTATGTAACAATCGAATAGAGCGGCAAAATCCAGCTGTTGATTATCAGTCCGCAGGTAACATATAGTATAATATTATAAATCATAACAAATGTGCCGACTGTGAGATTAAGCTTCTTTGAAAATATTACAGCCATTACTTCAACACCGTCAATAGCGCCGCCATAACGGATTGTCAGACCACTTCCGACACCAGAGATTATACCGCCGAAAAGAGCGCACAAAAGTAGGTCCTGACCCGCCAGAGGGGACGCCATGCTCACATCAACCGGCAGTATATCAGTAATCAGAAATGAAACAAGGGAATAAACTATAACTGTAAATATCGAATAGATTGTAAATGAAAGCCCCTGTTTTTTAAGACCAATCAGAAAAAGCGGTACGTTGAGGATTACAAGGAAAACGGAAAGCGTCAGATACTCAGGTGTAATCTGCGACAACAGAATTGACGTACCGGAAATACCGCTGTCATATAGATTCACTGGAGCAAGGAATATCGTTACACCAAAAGCATTAATACAACCCGCAATAAGAAGCAAAAGGAAATTCCTCAGCCTCAGGGCTCTCAGCTCACGGATAACACTTTTTCTTAGTTTCATTTGCAACACCTCTCAGAATATTGTTATATTATAAAAAAATCGTCCCTCACAAAGTAAAGAACGATTTGTCATGTGTGTTCACACTGGCGCCGACTGGGGGAATCGAACCCTCAACTAACCCTTAGGAGGGGCTTATTATATCCATTTAACTAAGTCGGCATTTCATTAAAGCGGACAGCATAACTGTCCGCTTTAAATCTTTATTTTAAATTATGCACCGTACTTAACTGTTGAAACAGGAACACCAACGCCCATTGTTGATGTAACTGTGCATGACTTAAGGTAAGTACCCTTAGCAGCAGCTGGCTTAGCCTTAACGATAGCTTCCATAAGTGTTGAGAAGTTTTCGTCGAGCTTAGCAGCACCGAATGATGCCTTGCCGATTGGACAGTGAATGATATTTGTCTTATCAAGACGGTATTCAATCTTACCAGCCTTAGCTTCTGTAACGGCCTTAGCAACATCAGGTGTAACTGTACCAGCCTTAGGGTTTGGCATTAAGCCTCTTGGACCTAAAACCTTACCGAGACGACCAACGAGACCCATCATGTCAGGTGATGCGATTACAACGTCGAAATCCATCCAGTTTTCCTTCATGATCTTATCAACGAGATCCATGCCGCCTACAAATTCAGCGCCTGCTTCCTTAGCAGCGTCGAACTTGTCTTCCTTACAGAATACACAAACTCTAACGTTCTTACCTGTACCGTTAGGAAGAACAACAGCGCCTCTAACCTGCTGGTCAGCGTGTCTTGAGTCAACACCAAGACGAATGTGCGCTTCAACTGTTTCATCAAACTTTGCCTTAGCGTTCTTGCATACTAAATCAAGAGCTTCAGCAGAATCATACTGCTTTGAGCTGTCAACAGCCTTGCAGCTTTCAATATATTTCTTGCCGTGTTTCATTATAAATCCTCCATATTAAGTGGTAATACCGGACAGCTTAAGTCGCTTGAATCCGGTTAGCGGAAATTTCCTCCCACCATTTCGGAAAACAAAAGTTTATTTAAAGCTTTCGTATCCGTCAGGTATTAATCAACTACAACGATACCCATTGAACGAGCAGTTCCTGCGATCATGCTCATTGCTGCTTCGAGTGAACCAGCATTAAGGTCAGGCATCTTCTGTTCAGCAATCTTCTGAATCTGTTCCTTAGTGATGTTAGCAACCTTGTCCTTGTTAGGAACACCTGAAGCTGTTTCGATACCGCAAGCCTTCTTGATAAGAACTGCTGCCGGCGGTGTCTTTGTAATGAATGAGAATGAACGGTCTGCATATACTGTAATAACAACAGGGATAATCATACCGATGTCATTCTTTGTTCTTTCGTTAAAATCCTTTGTAAAAGCCATGATGTTAACACCGTGCTGACCGAGAGCCGGACCAACCGGTGGAGCAGGAGTAGCCTTACCTGCCGGAATCTGAAGCTTAATATAGCCTACTACTTTCTGTGCCATGCTTTTCGCACCTCCAAAAATTGTGGTAAAAACCGAGACAATGAAAAATTTTTGCCTCTCCCACTTTTAAGCATTTGCAGCTTTAATAATTCTTTTCTTAATCGTCAAGCTTAATAATCTGGTTAAGAGCCAGTGAAGCCTGAGTTTCTCGACCGAACATTGATACCAATACATCAACTGTTCCTTCCTCGAGATTGATTTTCTGGACTATACCGACAAAGCCGTCCATAGCAGTTCCTGAAACCTGAACCTGGTCGCCGACTTCGAAGTTTACTTCAACAGTACCTTCAGAAAGGTCAACACCAAGTGCCATAACCTCAGCTTCTGAGAGCGGAGTCGGCTCAGACGCAGGACCCACAAAGCCCGTTACGCCTCTTGTGTTCTTTACAACATACCATGAATCATCAGTATAAACCATTTTCAGCAGGACATAACCCGGATAAGTTTTTCTTTCAACTTCCTTTGTCTTGCCGTCGGTAATCTCAGTTACCTTTTCAGTCGGAACTCTTACTTCAAGGATAAGGTCGTGAAGCTTTCTGTTTTCCACAACTTTTTCAATATTCTGTGCAACCTTGTTTTCATAGCCTGAATATGTGTGAATCACATACCACTTTGCTGCTTCTGACATTTAAAATCCTCCCTAAAGTCGTTATGTCCCTTATCAGTTACCTAAATTAATGAGATAGCTGAAGAGTTTGATGAGACCTAAGTCAAGACCGCCAACAAACGCACTTGAAATAACCATTGTAACGAGCACAACGAATGTGTTGTTGAAAACCTTCTTCTTGCTTGGCCATGTCACCTTTTTGAATTCGCTTCTTAAGTCCTTGAACCACTTGGCAATTCTGTTAGGCTTTTTCTTTTCAGCCTTTGCCTTCTTGGACTTTTCCGAGGTCTTTTTCTCGATTTTTGTTTCTTCTGACATCTTTAAGAGACCTCCCGCTTACTTTGTTTCCTTGTGAAGAGTATGCTTCTTACAGAACTTGCAATGCTTGTTCATTTCAAGTCTGTCAGGATCATTCTTCTTGTTTTTCTTCGTACAATAGTTACGCTGCTTGCATTCTGTACAAGCTAAAGTCACCTTTACTCTCATATCGGCACCTCCTGACGATATTCTTCCGTTTTGCGGAAAATAAATAGTTTGCCTCCCTCAGTTTAGAGGACATAAAAATAAACCCCTAAAAGAGGTACGTTAATTATAACATATATTATTTCAAAAGTCAACCTTTTTATAATAATTTTTCCGGAATGATTTTAAAATTCACGTTATATAATAGTATAGAAGCAGAAAAACGCATATTTTTTGCTTATCTGACCATTAAATTATGAAAAAATACTTGAAGTTTTTTGTGGAATATGTTAAAATATAGTGATACATAATGCTTTTCGGAATTTTTTTGTCCCATGCAGACATTTCCGGAAGATATTCATTATAAGAATAAGGAGTTGTAGACAATGTCAAAAATCAAAGTCGCAGTTATATTCGGCGGTGTTTCAAGTGAGCATGACATTTCACTGGTTTCGGCAACTAACGTCATCGAAAATATGCCAAAGGATAAATATCAGATAACCTGTATAGGTATCACCAAAAAGGGCAGATGGCTCTATTATCCTGGCGATGTAAGCAATATTGCTTCAGGTGAATGGGAAAAGGACCCTGACTGTTCATCAGCCATTATTTCACCTGACCCGCTTCACAAGGGCATTATAGTTTTAGAAAACGGCGAATATACAAGACGTAAGATTGACGTTGTTTTCCCTGTTCTTCACGGCAAAAACGGCGAAGACGGAACAATTCAGGGGCTTCTGGACCTTGCAAGAATTCCTTATGTCGGCTGCGGACTTTTAGCCTCAGCTTCATGTATGGATAAGGCACACACACATTCCGTACTCGACTATAATGGTATAAAGACAGCCAAGTGGGCTATGCTCGGGCTCCGTGATATCAATGCACTTGACAAAAAGTGTACTGAAATCGCTGACAGACTCGGCTTCCCTATGTTTGTAAAGCCTGCAAATGCCGGTTCATCAATCGGTATAAACAAGGCTGACGACCTTGAAGCTTTAAAGGACGCTGTGAAAATTGCTTTTTCACATGATAATAAGGTAATCATTGAAGAATTTATAAAGGGCAGAGAGCTTGAGGTTGCAGTATTCGGCTACGACTCACCTTTTGCTTCATACGTCGGCGAAATCGGAAAGTCAAACGACTTCTATGACTATGAGTCCAAATACATCAACAATTCTGTAAACCTTATTGTTCCTGCGGAAATTTCTGACGAAGCTGAAAAGGAAATCAGAGAAACTGCTGTCAATGCATACAAGGCAATGGGCTGTAAGGGACTTTCAAGAGTTGACTTCTTCCTGACAGACGACAGACAGGTTGTCTTAAACGAAATCAATACAATGCCGGGCTTCACCCCTATCAGCATGTATCCGAAGCTTATGGAAGACCTCGGCATGACATACCCTTACCTTATAGATAAGCTTATCGAGCAGGCTATTGACAATGCCGAAAGAAACTATTAAAGGAAAAACACAGACATGAACAAAGATTATGCTATCGGAGTTTTCGACTCCGGTATGGGCGGACTTACAGCCGTAAAGGAGCTCAACGCTCTTCTGCCCTGTGAGGACGTAATATATTTCGGTGATACAGCAAGAATACCTTATGGCAGCCGAAGCCGTGAAACAGTTTTAAGATACGCAAAAGAGGACATTGAGTTTCTTCAGAAGCATAAAATCAAAATGATTATTGCGGCATGCGGAACTGTAAGCTCAGTTATCGGGGCAGACTCCCCTGTCGGTGATATGCCGTTCACAGGAGTCCTCTTCCCTGCGGCTCAGGCGGCCTGTGCCGCAACAAGAAGCGGCAGAATCGGCGTTATAGGAACTCCTGCAACAATAAGAAGCGGAAGCTTTGCCAAAGCAATAAAGGGCATAAACCCGTCAGCAAAGGTTATCGGAAATGCATGTCCGCTTTTTGTACATCTCGTTGAAAACGGCTATACTGCCCGTGACTGCGAAATCACACGCCTTGCGGCGCTCGAATACTTAGAACCGATTAAGGCTGAGGACGTTGACACGCTGATTTTAGGCTGTACGCACTACCCTGTTATAAAGGATATTATTGCTGACATTATGGGAGAAAACGTAAAGCTTATATCACCCGGTGCAGAGGCTGCGAAATATGCACAGAAAGCACTTATGTCTGCTGACCTTTTAAAGGATGACGACACTCCGGGAAAGAATGTTTTCTATGTCAGCGACAGCAAGGAGCTTTTTGAAGAAAACGCAGGACATTTTCTTGAACATCCTGTTGACGGTGAAGTGTTCAGCTGTAATTTAGGGGAATAAAAATTGAGTTGTGAAAAATTTTTGATAGAAATGAAGAGTATTCAGTCCATATATAATGACAAGACTGAAACTGAGCTTGTAACCTCGGGAAAATTCAGAATCAAGGACGACAAATTCATAATAACATACAAGGATTCCGAGGCAACGGGTTTTGACGGCTCTACTACTGAAATTACCGTAGTCGGTGATAAGCTTGCTTCCATTATAAGAAAAGGAAGCTCAAGCTCCGACCTTGTTATTGAGCCGGGCAGAAAGCATCACTGTCATTATGAAACGCCATACGGCGGAATGATGATAGGTATTTACACCCACACCATTGAAAACAAGCTCGACAAGAACGGCGGAAGCCTCTATATGAAGTATACACTTGATATAAATTCAAGCTATATGTCGGACAATGAAATAATAATGAATATAAAAAAAGCATAAGAAAGGTTGGTTTAACCAATGGCAGATTTAATGAAGCTTGCGTCAGAACAGGCAAGAGAAATTATACTTGAGTCTCTCGGCAGACTTGTGGCATCAGGAAAGGCACCGAACGAACCGCTCCCGAACTTTATAATTGAAGTTCCGGCAGACAAGACTCACGGCGACTTTGCCGCAAATGCCGCAATGGTTTCAGCAAAGGTATTCAAGCTGCCGCCAAGAAAGATTGCGGAACTTATCTGTGAAGAAGCAGTGCTTGACGGTACATATTTTGAAAAGATTGAAATTGCAGGCCCTGGATTTATCAACTTCTTCCTGTCAAGAAAATGGTTCTCAGCGGTTGCTGATACAGTTATAAAGGACGGCGACAACTACGGCAGAACAACTACAGGCGAAGGCAAGAAAATTCTCGTTGAATTCGTTTCGGCAAATCCGACAGGTCCTATGCATATCGGTAACGCAAGAGGCGGTGCTATCGGTGACGGTCTTGCAGAAATTCTCGACTGGGCAGGATATACAGTTGAAAGAGAATTCTATGTAAATGATGCGGGCAACCAGATTGAAAAGTTCGGAAAATCACTTGAACTCAGATATATGCAGATATGCGGCAAGCATGGTCTTAAGATACTTGCAAAGCACAACAACGAAACAGCGGCAATCTGCGAAGCAATCTATAATGATACAGAAAAATTCCCTATGCCTGAGGACGTTTACCTCGGTATGGATATTATCGAACACGCTCACAACTTCTTTATGGAAAAGGGCGTTGCACTTGCAAACGAAACAGAAGAAGAACGCAGAAAACAGCTTGTTGAGTATGCGCTTCCGAAGAACGTTGCAGGACTTGAAAGAGACCTCGGCAAATACCGCATTACTTATGATACATGGTTCAGAGAGAGCACTCTCCACAACGACGGTTCTGTAAAGAAAATCGTTGAGATGCTCACAGAAAGCGGCTATACATACGAACTTGAAGGCGCAATCTGGTTCAAGTCATCAGAGCTCGGCGACGAAAAGGACAGAGTTTTAGTCCGTGCAAACGGTATTCCTACTTACTTCGTACCTGACATTGCCTACCACTACAACAAGCTTGTGACAAGAGGCTTTGACAAGGCAATTGACATTTTCGGCGCTGACCACCACGGCTATATCCAAAGAATGAAGGCGGCGCTCACAGCACTCGGTGTTGACGCAAACCGTCTTGATATCGTTATCATGCAGATGGTAAACCTTGTAAAGGACGGCGAAAAGTACAAGCTTTCAAAGCGTTCAGGCAAGGCGATTACACTTTCAACTCTCCTTGACGAGATTCCGATTGACGCTGCAAGATTCTTCTTTAACTACCGTGAGCCTAACTCACACTTTGACTTTGACCTTGACTTAGCGGTTGAAAAGTCATCACAGAATCCTGTTTTCTATGTGCAGTACGCACATGCGAGAATCTGCAGTATTATTGCGGCTCTCAATGTTTCAGGCGTTATGGCTGACAAGTATACAGCAAATGAACTCGACGTTCTGGACAAGCCTCAGGAAATCGAGCTTATCCGCCATTTAGCGGCGCTCCCTACTGAAATTGACAGTGCGGCAAAGGCTTATGACCCATCAAAAATCACAAAGTATGCTGTTGAACTTGCAACACTCTTCCACAAGTTCTATGACGCATGCAGTGTAAAGAACGCTGAATCAGAAGAACTCAAAAAGGCAAGACTTGTTCTCTGCCGCGCAGTTATGCAGGCGCTCAGAAATGCACTTACAATATTAAAAATTGACAAACCCGAAAAAATGTGATATTATTAGTAGTAGGTTACATTTCAGTAACACACGCTATATCCTTTTTTTGATACATTTTGTACATGTTTCATCAGGCATATGAGTTTTATATATTCTCTCCCGCTTCATTCATGTTTACAATTTGTAATATGTTCAAGAGCAAAGTATTATAACATAAAATCTAAAAGCAGAAAGGAATGCTTAAAATGTCCAACAGATTATTTCAGGGTCTTGTACACCAGATGAGAGACGCGGTTAACACTGTTATCGGAGTTGTTGACGAAACTGCAACAATCATCGCATGCAGCGACCTTACAAAGGTAGGAACAACAAACGAATTTGTTTCACTTGACCTTAACGACTCTCACGATATCTTTATCAGAGACGGTTATACTTACAAGCCATTCGGCTCAAGAGTTAAGCCTGAATATGCTGTTTTTGTTGAAGGCGTTGACGAAAATGCCGCTAAATATGCAACAATCATGGCAATCAGCCTTTCAAACATCAAGCAGTACTATGATGAAAAGTATGACAGAAACAACTTTATAAAGAATGTTGTTCTGGACAATGTTCTTCCGGGCGATATTGTAATCAAGGCAAGAGAGCTCCATTTCAATGCGGAAATCAGCAGAGTTGTATTCCTTATCAGAATCATCTCAGCCAACGATATTTCTGCTTATGATGTTATCCAGAACCTCTTCCCAGACAAGAACAAGGACTTTGTTTTCAATATCACAGAAAGCGATATTGTTCTCGTTAAGGAAATCAAGAATACTGTTGATTCAAAGGACCTCGAAAAGCTTGCACGTTCAATTTCCGATACGCTCAGCAGTGAATTCTATACAAGAGTAAATGTTGGTATCGGTACAGCCGTTATCGGCGTCAAGGAGCTTGCACGTTCATTCAAGGAAGCTCAGATGGCTCTTGAAGTCGGCAAGGTATTCGACACAGACAAGAATATCGTAAGCTATGATAATCTTGGTATCGCAAGACTTATCTATCACCTCCCTACAACCCTCTGTGAGACATTCTTACATGAAGTTTTCAAGAAGGGCAGCATTGAATCACTCGACCACGAAACTCTTTTCACAATCCAGAAGTTCTTCGAAAACAACCTTAACGTTTCAGAAACTTCAAGAAAGCTTTTCGTACACAGAAATACACTCGTTTACAGACTTGAAAAAATCAAGAAGCTCACAGGTCTTGACCTGAGAGAATTTGACCATGCTATCATCTTCAAGATTGCACTCATGGTTAAGAAGTATTTATCGGCTAATCCGGTTAAATTCTAAAATCATTGCCGGACAGGTTTATTTATGTCGGTATAACTCCGGCTAAAGGAAGGTGTCCTAATTTTGGTAGAACTAAAAAATGTGTCAGTTACCTATTCTACTGGTGTTGACGCACTCAACAACGTAAGCCTGAGAATCAACGACGGTGACTTTGCATTCGTTGTCGGCTCATCAGGTGCAGGAAAGAGTACGCTTATCAAGCTTATTCTTAAGGAAATCGACGCTACAAGCGGCTCAGTTTACGTTAACGACTATAATCTTTCAACTCTCAACAGAAAGAAAATTCCGGAATTCAGAAGAACAATCGGCTTCGTTTTCCAGGACTTCAGACTTATTCCGTCCATGACGGTATATGAAAACATTGCGTTCGTTCTCCGTGTTATTGACGCACCGAGAAAGTATATACGCAAGAGAGTTCCTTACGTTATAAGTCTTGTCGGACTTCAGGAAAAATCAAATTCCTATCCGAATCAGCTTTCAGGTGGTGAGCAGCAGCGTGTTGCTATCGCAAGAGCACTTGTAAACGACCCTCAGCTGATTATTGCCGACGAGCCTACGGGAAATATCGACCCTGAGCTTTCATACGAAATCGTTGACCTGCTTAAAGGTATCAATGACTGTGGTACTACTATTCTTATGGTTACCCATGAACATGACCTTGTAAGACATTTCGGCGGACGTATCATCAATATCAACTCAGGCGAGGTAGTTTTCGACGAGGTGATTGGAGGCGTAAATGAAGCTTAGTGGTTTAAGATATCTGACTAAACAGGGCTTTGAAAACGTCTGGAAGAACAAGATGATGGCGTTTGCGTCATTTTGTGTACTCCTTGTTTCAATCCTGCTTATCGGACTTTCAACTCTCCTCTTTATCAACATCAACTCAATCATCGGTGAAACTGAAAGCAAAAACGAAGTAATCGTTTTCCTTGACCAGGATATAACACAGGCTGAAACCGATGAAATGAGAGGACAGCTTGAAAGCATGGAAAATGTCAAGAAGGTTACTTTCTATTCAAAGGACGAAGCTTTTGAGTCAATGAAGGAAAGTATGGCTGAGTATAAGGAAATCTTTGATTCACTCGGCGACGATAACCCTCTTGTTGACTCATTCAGAATCAAAATCAAGAATATCTCAAAGATTTCTGAAACTGTTGCACTTTTTGAAGGCCTTGACAATGTGTACTCAATCAGTGCACCATACGACTTTGCAAATATTCTCACAGAGCTCAGAAAAATTCTGACTCTCATTGCAACAGCTATTATTATTTCTCTTGCCATCGTTTCAATGGTTATCATTTCAAATACAACCAAGGCCAGCGTTTTTGCAAGAAGAAATGAAATCAGTATCATGAAATATGTTGGTGCTACAAACGCATTTATCCGTATACCTTTCTTTGTTGAGGGTATGATTACAGGTATTTTTGCGGGACTTGTTGCAACACTTATTACATGGGTAAGCTATGATGCGTTAATTGAACTTCTCAATGAAAAGGTTAACATCATAAGCATTATCGGAGCGGGAACACTCACTCCGTTCAGCGAAATCTTTACTAAGGTTATTCTGGCATATGTATTGTCAGGTGCACTTGTAGGTGCGCTCGGAAGTATGCTGAGTACAAGAAAGCATCTTAACGTATAAAAAACATTTATGAAATTTTAAGAATGGTGGTGTTTCGCTGCTGTTTAGCGGCAAAAGGTTATGAAAATCACATTTTGGAAAAACAAACTTAAGGTTGCTGCACTTGTAATCTGTGCGGCTGTAACTGCGGGAAGTGTTACATATGTGAATAATGATAAGCCTGTAATCACAGCAAAGACAATTAACGATCTTGAAGCAGAAAAGGCTCAGAACAATGAGGAAATCAGCTCAATTGAACAGGAACTTAATGCTCTTAAGCAGGACGCGGCAGAGCATGAGGCTTATCAGGCCAAGCTTCAGGAAAAGATCGACCTCCAGAATGAAAATATCGATAATGTAAATACTATAATTAACGAGCTCAGTTCTAAGATTGACGAAAAGGAACTCAAAATTGAACAGCTTGAAGATGACATTGTTCAGAAGCAGGCTGATATCGACGAGGGCCTTGAACAGTTCAAGGGAAGGCTCAGAGCTATGTATGTTTCAGGCAACGACAGCATGGCGTCAGCACTTATCGGTGCGACTGACTTTTATGATATGCTCACTAAAATGGAACTGATTTCACAGGTTGCCAAGTATGATGACGCTCTGATTGAATCACTTCAGACACAGCTTAAACAGTTTGAAGAGGCTCAGCAGCAGCTTGATATCGAAAAGACTGCACTTGCAACAGACCTAGCAACTCAGGAAGCGAATATGGAAGAACTCAGAGTTGCTATGCAGGCACTTCAGGATGACTACGAAAAATCAGCTGACTATCTCGAAAGAGTTGAGGCTGACATGGCTTCAAAGCAGCGTAGCATTGAAGAGCTTGAAGCTGATAACGCTGCTATGGACGAAGAAATCGACGCTATCAACGCCGAAATCAAGCGTCAGCAGGAAGAAGCAAAAAAACAACAGCAGGCAGCTCAGCAGCAGCAACAGCAGCAGTCATCAAACAACAACTCTTCTTCAGGTAACTCAGGAGACGGACAGATTTCGGGTTCAACCGGAAGCGGCAGCTTCAATGGCTCACTTTCATGGCCAGTTCCCGGATTCTACGGCGTGTCAAGCCATTACGGATACAGATGGGGTACACTCCACGCAGGTATGGACATTGCAGGCGGTGGTATCAACGGCGCAACCGTAACTGCATGTGACGGCGGACGTGTTATCATTGTAAAGTCCGGCTGCGGACATAACTATCCTAAAAACGGCAGCTGCGGATGCGGCGGCGGCTACGGAAACTATGTCGTAGTTGACCACGGAAACGGCGTTTCTACTCTCTACGGCCACATGTCATCAGTTAATGTTTCAGTAGGCCAGTCTGTATCGAGAGGCTCTGCGCTTGGTACTGTCGGTTCAACAGGTTACTCAACAGGTTACCATCTCCATCTTGAGGTAAGAGTTAACGGTTCAACAGTGAACCCTGCAAATTACTTATACTAATCTTTTGGGTAAATCTCAAACAGAATAAAGGGCAAGGCAGTTTACTTGCCCTTCTTTTGCAATAATGAAAGGTCCGGTTTATTTATGGAAAAGAAAGTTTACCTGAGCACTACTGTGCTCATCGCAGCAATGGCGTCAATCGTAACATTTGCCGCAACATCATGGTGGACTTTTGAAACAAACAAAAATAATGACGAACTTGTAAATCACATAAACGAAGTCGATGAATATATTGATGAGTATTATTATGGTGACTACGATAAACAAACCGTTATTGACTACACCTTAAAAGGCATGGTAGCAGGTCTTGAAGACCCTTACTCAGGGTATATGAACAGTGATGAATACACTCAGAATATCATCTCTACAAAAGGCTCGGTAACGGGAATCGGTGTTACAGTAACTTTAAACGAAGACAACCTTCTCCTCATAACAGAGGTTACAAAGGGCGGTCCCGCTGAAGAATGCGGTATTCTTGCAGGCGATATTATAACGAATGTTGATGATATGGACGTCTCTGAGCTTGGTTACAATGAAGCTGTAAACCACGTCAGAGGAGAAATCGGAACTGATGTTAAAATTACTGTCCTGCGCAACAACAATACACTTGATTTTACTGTTACACGCAGAGAAATTATAACCCCGACAGTTACAGGTAAAATACTCGATGACAACATCGGTTATATAAGAATCACTTCTTTTAAGGAAACAACGACTGAGCAGTATAAAAAAGAGCTGAAAAAATGTCTTGACAGCAATGTAAAAGCAATTATATTTGACGTCAGAGATAATGGCGGCGGACTTGTTTCATCATGCTCAGAATGTTTAGACCCACTTTTGCCGGAAGGCGAAATTGCTATCGCTGAATTTAAAGACGGCTCAACTGAATTGATATGTGAGTCGGACAAATCAGAAATTGACATTCCTGTAGCGGTTCTTATAAATCAGAACTCTGCCAGTGCGGCTGAACTTTTTACAGCAGCACTCAGAGACTTCAAAAACGCACAGATTGTCGGCAAAAACACCTATGGCAAGGGCATCATGCAAAACACATATTCTCTTGAAAACGGCGATGCTATAAGACTTACCATCGCAAAATACAGAACAACAAAATCAGAATGTTATCATGGAGCGGGAATTGCACCCGATTTTGAGGTTGAGCTTCCAGAAAAATATTCTGAAACGGCAATTGAAAATATCCCACAAGAAAATGACACACAGCTACAAAAGGCAATTGATATTTTAAAGCAGTAAAAATAATGCAGAAAGGATAAAATCATGGACAAAAATGTACTAATAATTTCATCAAGTCCAAGAAAGGACGGAAACTCTGATGTTCTTTGCAATGAGTTCATGAAGGGTGCTCTTGAAACGGGAAATACCGTTAAAAAAATCAGACTTTCCGAGAAAAATATCTCTTACTGCACCGGCTGCGGAATATGCAGTGAGACCTATAAATGCGTTATAGACGATGACATGGCTGAGCTTCTGGAACTTATGCTGAAAGCTGATGTTATTGTGTTGTCAACTCCTGTATATTTTTATTCAATGAACGGTCAGCTTAAAACCTTTATCGACAGAACCTTCCCGAGATATCAGGAAATGTCAAACAAGGAGTTTTACTTCATTTTAACTGCCGCAGATAAGGACAGATATATGATGAAGAAAACGCTTGATGCTTTACGAGGCTTTACTGACGACTGCCTTGACAATCCTATTGAAAAAGGCTTTATCGCCGCTTCAGGTCTCTGGGAAACAGGCGACGTATACAAATGGGAAGAATATATTGCCAAAGCCTATGAAATGGGCAGAAATGTATAAAAGTAAAATCCGACTGGAACTTCCAGCCGGATTTTTTAGTTTATCTCTTACGGAAATTTCTTCCGCAGTTTTTATCAAATGATGGATTGCAGGCATAGAAATTACGCGAATTGAGGTTATCCTGCGTAATGCGCAGACCTTCGCCGAATCTCTGAAAATGCACAACCTCACGCTGACGCAGAAACTTAATCGGGTCACGGACATCCGGGTCGTCAGCAAGACGCAGAATATTGTCATAAGTGGTTCTCGCCTTTTGTTCAGCCGCCATATCCTCAACAAGATCTGTAATCGGATCGCCCTTTGACTGAAAATAAGTCGCTGAAAATGGTACCCCTGCTGCACTCTGTGGATATATTCCTGTTGTGTGATCAACAAAATAAGCATCAAATCCACTTGCCTTAATCTGTTCCGGAGTGAGATTCTTGGTGAGCTGATATAAAATCGCAGAAATGATTTCCATATGTGCGAGTTCTTCGGTACCTATATCTGTCAAGAGCCCCTTAACTTCGCCATACGGCGCACTATAACGCTGATTGAGATATCTCATCGATGCAGCAAGCTCACCATCCGGTCCCCCGAGCTGAGAAATAATGAACTTTGCAAGACGGGGATTGGAATTTTTTATATTTACAGGATACTGTAATTTATTATAATATCCTTGTTGTACATAACCTTACAGAAAATCCGCACTCAGAGTAAGGTCTGTATCCGGCTTGTTTTTACACATTCTTTGAGTTTTTTTGTAGTATATCTTCCTGACAACTGTATTAAGCAGTCTGTTTTTTTCTTCTGGGTCAGAATCAGCGAAGTTTTCAACGACATATTTCAGCCTTTTAATAGCTTCATCAGGCGCAAGCTGCTGTGGCTTATATTCGCTGTCAATTTCTTTGATAGCAGCTTCAAGTGACTTTATCTTGTCGTTTACTATCTTTGAACGCTCAAGGAAGGTATTGGTGTCATAAATCTCTTGCTCTAACAAATCATAAAGTTTCGAAAGCTGGCGTTCAGACTTTTCAAGCTCCGCAACAAGCAGAGCTTTTTTATCGGGGATGCTCTTAAACTCAGTTATGCCACTTCTTTTAAGCTTTCCAAGCTGCTTTATACGATAACGGAAAGCTGACACCACCGCCTCGTTAACAGCCTCAATAGTAGAGCTTACCACCTTTCCGCGACATTCTCTGTAAACGCACAGCATATGTTCGTGGCCGCCACCTGCAATATAGCGGCGTTTCATCTGATGCCCACAATTTTGGCAGTAAAGAATATTATGATAGTAATTCATCAGTTTGTCGTTTAGATGAAGCTGTGCAACAGGATTAGTTTTTTTCTTCTGCTGAACAGTACCAAATATCTCCTCACTGATTATGGGTTCATGAATTCCGTTATAGAGCTTATCACCATTGGACTTGTTCTTCCATCCAAGCTTTCCGCAATACAGTGGATTTGAGAGAATTTTCTTTAAACTCGGTGACTCCCAGAATCGGCTTTTCTGCGGACTGATACCCATACGATTAAGCTCATTCGCAATATACTGTGCTCCATGACCATCAAGATAGAGCTTATAAATCAATCTTATTATTTCTGCTTCTTCGGGAATTATTTCAAGGGTATGCACTTTCGGCTCAGGATTAATCTTCCTGTATCCATAAGGAGCAGTTGAACTTATGTAATTCCCCTCCTTGATTGAAGCGAGTCTTCCTGCCTGCATACGTCGCTTGATTGTTTTGTACTCACGTCGGCTCATAAACAGTGAAAACTCAAAGTATTCCTCATCAAATTCATTATCGGGATCATAAGTCTTGGTCGGTGTAACAATCTTTGTTGATGACTCACGGAATGCCTGTGCAACTATCCCCTGATCTATTGTGTCACCTCTGGCAAGACGCTCTATCTCAACAACAAGTACACCTGCATATTTACACTCAGTAACGTCTGCAAGAAGTGTCTGCATCTGAGGACGTGCAGCTATACTGTCACCGCTGACAATCTCCTTATAAATCTTCACTACATTAAGCTTCTGACGTGCTGCAAGCTCCATAAGCATATTCTGGTGACGTGTAAGTGTTTCACCCTCACCTCTTTGCTCAGCTTCTGCATCTGCTCTTGATTTTCTCAGGTACATACAATACTCTTCCATCTTAGCCCTCCTTCCTTATAATAGTATTGCCGATAATTCACTTATAGTATGTCACACCAGGAATAAATCGTAAAAAAATCCCGTCCATATGGACGTAATATCATATTGTTTTTTTAATAATGATATAATACAATATACATATATATTTCTATGTAAAAACTGAGGTGAAACAATGGCTATTACAGTTAATATTTATTATTACGGCAAAAACGGAAACGCAGGAAAATTCGCAGAAGAAATGATTGCAAGCGGTATTGTTGATGAAATTCGTGCCGAGGACGGCAATCTGAAATATGAGTATTTTTATCCCATGAATGACTCAGAAACTGTACTTCTGATTGACAGCTGGACAGACCAGGAAGCATTGGACAGGCATCATGGCACACCGATGATACAGAAAATCATTGACCTGCGGGAAAAATATAATCTTCATATGAAAGTTGAACGATTTATTTCAGATAAATCAGGAATACCTGAAAAGGACAAGGAATTTATAAAAGAGCTTTGATATAATCCCCTTAGTGTTGTCTCGGTTTTTTGAGTTTGCACTAAGTGGATTTTTTTCGTGATATACGCAATCATACTATATAAGCATTGACAAATGTAATTCTATCTGCTATAATAAACGCAATCGTTATGCAACAGAAGTTTTATAACGGGTATAGAAGTAATTGAGCAGGAATATGAGCTTGACCACAAAAACGCAATGATGCTGATAAAATCAGGCGGGGCTGAAAATATACTACTATTCCCCAGAAACAAATGTGAGGTAAAATACAATGAATGAACAGATAGAAATACATCTCAGAAAATATCCGAAAGAAATTGCTGATATGTTCACAGCACTTCGTCAGCTGATATATGACAGCGCATCGGCGGAGCTTAATGAGACAATGTGGGCGAAACTTCCGAGTTATTATGTAAGCGATAAGTTTGTAAGACTGATACCGTTCAAAGACCACATTAATATTGAAGCGCAGTCAATAATTCAGCACAAGGACGAGCTGTCCGATTACAAAATAACACCAAAGGGAATGCTGCAGATTTATGTGAATCAGAACATTCCCGGCGATATTCTGTTAAAGGTGTTTGCTGAAGTATTAGGATAAAAAGTGAAAAGTGAATTTATAAACTGTAAGAAGGTGAAAAAATGAATTTCAAAGCATACAGATATATTGCAAAAATGAGAATCCAGACAATGATGGCATACCGTGTGGATACCTGGACATTTATGTTAATGCAGTGTCTTATGATGGTTGCAGTAGGCTTTTTCTGGCGTGCAGTTTACGGAAACAACGAAACCTCCCACGATGTTACAGGTGATATGATGATAACCTATACTGTTGTTTCCATGCTGATGAGCTCGCTTTATTATATGGGCGTTGAGGATAAGATTACAGACGCAGTGAAATCCGGTAGTATTGCAACCGACATGATAAAACCGATAAATCTGTTTTCCATGTATCTGGCTGAGGATATAGGCAATATTTTATTCAATCTGATTTTCAGTACAATTCCGATGTTTATTGTCGGAGTGCTGATTTTCGGTTTGCCTGTTCCTGCATCGGGAATGTGCTTTCTGCTGTTTTTTATAAGCTTTGTTCTCGGCTACGGAATAAACTGGCTGTTTTCAGCGGTATTTGCTATGCTGTCGTTTACGGCAATAGACTTAGGACCTGTATTCTCTATAAAATATCACTTTGTGAACATGCTTTCGGGAGCATTGATACCACTCTGGTTTTTCCCTGAGTGGCTCAGAAACGCAATGTACTGCCTGCCGTTTGTATACATGTATCAGGAACCGCTGAGCATATACATCGGGAAATATACAGTTGATGAATGCGTTATAAAGCTTGGTATTCAGTCAGCATGGCTCATAGGACTTGTGATAATATTCATGTTTGCACAGAAACGTGCCACAAAACGAGTAATGGTTCAGGGAGGCTGATATAATGAAAAAACTAAGACATTATCTGTCCGTCGCAGCGCTTTCCTTCAGATTATCATTCCAGACCTGTATGGAATATCCTGCCGCATTTATAGGCTGGCTCATTTCAAATCCGATACAGTTTCTTGTGGGGTTTTCCACAATAAAATTTGTCGTTGAGGAGTTTGACACTCTTGCCGACTGGGATTTCAAAGAACTTGCCTTTCTTTACGGAATGTCTGTTCTTACACACGGATTATCCGTAATATTCTTCACAAAGACATGGTATATGGGCTGGGAAATTATTCACGGTCAGCTTGACAGAATGAGACTGCGTCCTATGAACACTCTCTTTCAGTATCTTGTAGCAGACCTGAATTTTTATGGAATTACAGACCTTATTCCAGGAATAATTCTGTTTGTCTATGGCTGTGTCTCGGCCGGTTTCCAGTGGACATTTTCCAATACAATATGTATGATATGCGCAATAGTCGGCGGAACACTTCTTCGTGGTGCAATTTATCTTTCATTCGGCTCAACAACCTTCTGGACTAAAAGTCCGCTTCACATTTCGGGCTTTTTCCAGGAGCTGTTCAATCGTACAAATATGTACCCGCTTTCGATGTACCCACGAGGAGTTCAGTTTGTCTTTACATTTATAATGCCGATGAGCTGGGTTGCATTTTATCCTGCTTCAGAATTTATGGATAAAAATTCTATGCTGACCCTGCCATACGGTATGGCATTTATAACACTTGGACTCGGGGTCTTGTTATTTATGCTTGCATGCAGAATATTCAATGCAGGCTTTGCGCAGTATGAAAGCGCAGGCTCATAAACGTTTCGGAAAGGAGGAAACTCAATGCCTGTTATAGAAGTCAGAAATTTAAGAAAAGAATTTAAAACAGTAAAAAAGCAAAAGGGTTTAAAGGGCGCTGTAAAGGGACTTCTTAAACCCGAAAGAAAATTGGTAACCGCTGTTGATGATGTGAGCTTTTCCATTGAACAGGGTGAAATTGTCGGTTACATAGGCCCTAACGGTGCAGGAAAAAGTACTACTGTAAAAATGATGTCGGGAATACTCCGCCCTACATCGGGAGAAATACTAATAAACGGAATTTCACCTGTAAAGGACAGAAAAGCGGTAGTAAAACACCTTGGCGTAGTATTCGGTCAGAGAACACAGCTTTACTGGGATTTAAGGCTCGGTGAAAGCTTTGAACTGCTAAAACGTATTTATGATGTTCCAGATGACGTTTACAATGAAAATATGGAAATGATGAACGAGATACTCGACCTTAAAAGCATCGTTGACACACCTGTTCGTCAGCTGTCTCTCGGTCAGCGTATGAGGGGCGACCTTGCGGCGGCAATGCTTCATTCTCCCGATATACTGTTCCTTGACGAACCGACAATCGGACTTGATGTTGATGCTAAACATGCTATCAGAAAATTCATCAGACAGTTAAACGAAACCCGTAAGACTACAATTATTCTCACAACTCACGACCTTGGAGATATTCAGGAGCTTTGCAGGAGAATTATCATAATCAATAAGGGCATAGTTATTGAGGACGGTTCGCTTGATGAACTTGCTGACAGAATTGCGCCTTACCGTCAGCTTGTGATTGATTTTTACTCCGAACAGAATATCACTCATCCAAAAGCTGAAATACTTAAAACTGAGGGCTCAAGAACAATTTACCGCTTTATGAAAAACGATGTCACCGCCGCAAAGCTTATTGAGGATATAGGCAAACAGGCAAAGATAAAGGATATACGTCTTGAAGAGGCTAATATCGACGATATCATCAGAGTTGCCTATGGCGGAACAAATACTGATTAAGAGGAAAGAATTATGCCAATGTGGAATCCATGGAGAGGCTGTAAAAAATGCAGTGAAGGCTGTCTCCACTGCTATATTCATAAAGGTGATGCAAAACGCTGTATTGATACAAATGAAATCGTAAAAACCAAGGATTTCATAAAACCTGTCCAGCGTCTTAAAAACGGCAGCTACAAAATGAAATCAGGAATTGTCTACACATGTTTTTCAACTGATTTTCTTATAGAAGAAGCTGATGAGTGGCGCACAGAATGCTGGCAGATGATACGTGAAAGACAGGACTGCACTTTTCTGTTTCTGACAAAGCGTATCAACAGATTTATGGAGTGCATTCCTGATGACTGGGACGATGGCTATGAAAATGTAGTCGTATGCTGTACTGTTGAAAATCAGAAAAATGCCGATTATAAGCTTGGGATTTTCAGCACACTCCCTATAAAACATAAATGCATTACTGCACAGCCCCTGCTTGAAAAAATTGATATTGAACAGTATCTTGACGATATCGAGCTTGTTGTTGTGGGCGGCGAATCAGACCGCAATGCACGACCGCTTGACTATTCATGGGTGCTTGATATAAGGGAGCAGTGTATCCGTAAAAACGTGTCCTTTGAGTTCAGACAATGCGGAACGCATTTTATCAAGGACGGAAAAATGTACAAATTACAGACAAAGGATTTATGCAGTCAGGCGAAAAAAGCGGGAATAAATTATTCATCAGAACCACCCGTAAAACAGGTGATATAATCACAAGTAAAAATCGGAGATACGGAAATGAAAAACAAAACCTTTATAAAAATAAAACAAAAAAATGAGCAGGACGCAAACAGAACAGTCGCCAACGTAATGACTATAACCTTTATATTCTTTACGCTGGTTTACATACTGAATCTTCTGGGGATATTTGTCATCGACACACTTCCTATGAATATCGCATATTTTACGGGAAGCGCATTGCTTCTGCTGCCACAGCTGATTAACAAAATAACAGGAACCGAATCAGGTAAGCTTAAATATATCTATGTAAGCCTTTCGGCCGCATATCTTCTTGTAATAGCCTGTGTACTTTCATTCCATGTAGTACTTATGTATATTTATCCTATTGCCATAGCGGGAGTTTATTTTTCAAAAAAAATCACCCGTTTTTCCGCGGTAATAACCTCTGTTGTTACAATTGCAGGTCAGCTTACTGCTTTTTACATAGGACGCCCTGACGATAATTTCACTGATATAAAATCACTTGTGATTTTTGGTATTGCGCCAAGGCTGATTATTCTTTTATGTCTTTCCGCACTTTTCGAGCATATAACTCACAGAACCTCTGCACTCCTTGAAGAAGACGCAGAAAACTACGAAAAGCAGCTTGTTTACAGTCGTAATATGATTTATGGCTTTGCAACTCTTGTGGAAAATCGTGATGAAAACACCGGTGGACACATAAAGCGTACGAGTGTATACAGCGAGCTTCTTGCCAGAAAGCTCAGGGAAAAGGGTGTATATTCAGATGAGATAACTGAAGAATTCATAAGCTCCATGGCTATGGTTGCGCCACTTCATGACATCGGAAAAATCGCCGTGCCCGACAGTATTCTCTGCAAACCAGGCAAGCTCACTGACGAGGAATTTGCAGTTATGAAATCCCATTCCGCAAGAGGCGGCGAGATAATAAAGGAAACCTTCAGCGGAATAGAAGATGAAAACTTCAAAACTATGGCATATGAGGTTGCACGCAGTCATCATGAAAAATGGAATGGCCGTGGCTATCCGGACGGACTTTCAGGTGAGGATATTCCTCTTACGGCAAGAATAATGGCAGTTGCTGACGTATTTGATGCCGTATCTGAAAAGCGCTGTTACCGTGACGCTATGCCTCTTGAAAAATGCTTTGCTATAATTTCCGAAGGTATAGGACGTGATTTCGACCCTATTGTAGCTGAAACCTTCCTCGAAATGCGTGACGAGATAACACGCATAAGGGAATCAGGAAGTCTCGAAGTCAGATAACTCAAAAAAGTTTCATACAAAAGCAATATCCCCGCAATGCGGGGATATTTTTATGCGTATTATATTTTTATACTGCTTATGATATCTTTTCAAAATACCAGTTCTGGCGGGTACTTCCTGTAAACTCCCACTGCTGAACATTTGCGCCTGCACCTGTTTCAGCATTTACAACCTCAACACATTTAGTTTCATTTGAACACTTTGTCAGAATCATATATGAACCGTCAGGATTACGCTTGAGCCTGAACTTCTGTGCATCATCACCGTCTGATGTCCATATCTGAACATTTGCGCCGTTAGTGTTTTCACCGTCCGCAACATCAAGATAACAGCTGGTTCCGTCTGAAAGCTTAGAGATAATGTAATAATATCCGTCTCCTGCGTCCTTTACAGTCCATGTGTTGTTTGCCTTTTCAGCAACCTTGGCGTACTGCTGTACATTAGTACCGTTATCACGGCTTGACTTATACACGTCCATACAGCGTCCGCTGTTTACATTTCTTATAGCATAAACAGCGCCCTCATCAAGTGAAGCCTCTCCAACATAGCTGATATCAGGAGTTTCAGGCTGTTCCATACCATAGCCGAGGAAGTAGTCAAGTACATTTGCCTGATAGTAACCCTTTGCAGTCATGCAGTTTCTATAAGCAGGGTTCTGTGCAAGACAGTAAATTCGCTCGTTGCTTGCGTGAGTTGTAGAATAGATTACAAGCTCGTCAGTATCGTAGTTTACATGAACGCTTTCCTCTCTCCAGTCGCCGATAATATCAGCATGAAGCATACCTACTCCACGTTCACTTCCGCTTGAGCCGTATATCTTCCAGTAAGTATCAACTCTTTCAACGCCCTTAGTTTCGTAGTTCCACTTTTCAATCTTGCCCTCATTATATGACTCACTGAAAAGGTCACCGTCCCAGAAGACACGGAATACAGGGTACATATAGTTACTTGAAATAAGCTGATTGTCCATAGAATAAAGTCCATGGAATGACCACACCTCAAGGCCCTCATAATTCGGGTCAATATCGCCGATATTTCCACGGCCTACGTCAGCTGTACCCTCAGCCGCATAGTGTTCCCAGATAAGCTTGCCTGTTGAAGCGTTATAGAAATATTCAAGCTGTCCGCTTGGATTATCCTGCTGAATACCATAGCCCATCATTTCTTTTCCATTGTTTGCATTGCAGAATGAACCCACATACCAGCGGTCGCCGTGAACAACGTTAGGAACAACATATCTGAGGCTTCCGTCGCCGTTGAGTGCATAGCCCATGTGGAGAACCTCGTCCTTGCCGTCATAATCAACGTCGGCAATACGGATATTGTGTGCTTCTGCACCGTAACAGCCAGCCTTCCACTGCTGAACGAAATCACCGTTTTCATATGTATAAGCTACATTATAGCTGTTGAAGGACTTGTCGTCATTTCTGTTCTTCACCCAGCATACAAGCGAAGGCTTGACACCGTCCAGATACCCAATTTCCATCATACAAGCCTTAGGGCCTGCTTCAATCTTGTCATCAGGAACTGGTGCTGTATCCTGAAGTGCGCCTGTCATGCCGTCGATAACAGCAATCGCCTGACCGTTTGTGACACTATTGGAATAAACCTGACCGTCGCCGAACTTTACGCCGTCAGCAATACGAAGCATAACTTCTGCATAGCCGTCACAGTCAATGTCATAGACGGTTGCACCGTCCCACATACCAACGTCAATTGTTGACGCACCAGGTTCAATCTGATAGCGGTCTGTACTGTTGTAGCCCATATCTATTGTCCAGAGGTAAGTGCCGTCGCTCAGATATGCTTCAAGCTTCTGTGTTTCCTCGTCAACTCTGTCGATAAGGTAATCGTATGCCCCGTCGCCATTGAAGTCGCCCGGCCATACAAAGTGAACTGTTCCGCCATCCTTGATAGGCACTGTGAAATACGCGCCCGCACCTTTGTTTGCAGGTAATGTATAGCTTCCGTCGGTATTTCTCTCAACGCCGTTATAGACAGTCTTTACAGAATATGTATTTGCCTTTGTAAGGTCTGCCGTGTTGTCTGTATAATTAGTGCCTCCTGTGAGAACTTCGCTGTTGAGCTTTACAGTCTCGCCGTCAGTTGTTCTGTATACATTAAAGCCGATATCTGATTCGTCAGAGGCAAGAAGTCTCCAGCTGACAAATACGCCCTTACCTGAATTAAGTGCAACAACACCTCTGTCAAGCTTTTCCATCATACGGCTGCCCGTGAGTGTTTTCAGTCCGTCATAAGGCTCTGTAGTTGCCTCTGTCGGAGGTTCTGTTGTAGGTTCCTCCATCGGTGTTTCGGTAGTTGGCTCTGTTGGTGGTTCAGTCGGTTCCTCATGCTCATAAATCGTACCCGCAGGGAAACTGTCAATTCTTCTGACAAGAAAGTCTCCGAGCATTGTCATATCAGCTATGTCAAAAGCTCCGCTTTCATCAAGGTCACAGATTTCTTTCTGTATACTTGTAACCCCGTTTGAATTTGCATAAAGTCTTTTCATGCTGATTAAATCGAATACATCAAGGCGGTCGTTGCTGTCAACATCACCATAGACGTATGTCGCTGCTGCCTGTACTGAAGTTTCCTTCGGCACAAGCACTGTACTCTGAAACGCAACTGCGGCTGTTAAGACGCCTGCTGTAAGCGCACAGAGCTTACGCTGTAATTTTTTCATAAAATTCCTCCATATATATCTTTATGAACATATTATAGATAAATTTGTTGAATTTGTCAATAGTTTATTGTCTCAAAAATATTGCGTTTTAAACTGTTGATACATATTGCTCATATAACTAGTTTTCATCAAACACAAGACCGCTTACTGAAATATTATACGTTATAGATGTATATGGAACTTCAACGCCGTCAACCATAAGAGCCATTCTGTATCCAATCCAGTCAATGTCAGTTTCAGCCGCAACAATTCCGTTTTCCGCCGTGCCATAGATTACAGCACCTATTCCTGCCCCGCCCCAGCCGTTTGCAAGACCATTTGTAGCAACAGTTGCAGGGTCGAGTTCCTTTTCTACAGGGATTTCAACTATTCCATTTTCAGTTTCAAATCCGAGCGACCTGACATATACCTTATAGGTTGCCTCTGTATTCGGATTTAAGAAACCTATATTGAGTACGTCACTTTCCTTGTCAAAGGAAGATGACTTCACAGAGTATTCCCCGTCTCCTGTCATTTCAAGAACAGCTGAGTGGCTTGGGCCCGGATTTTCAGCCTGTCCCGAAATAACCAGTGTTTCGTATGGCACCTCAGCAGAATCCATTGCTTCTTCAGGTCTGAGTTCCTTTTCTCCTTTAGTAAACTGCCATGCGCCAAGTTCAATATCTGCAGAGGAGAATACAAGATAAATATTATGGTTTCTGCCGTCAAACTCTGCAAAATCAGCACTGCGTACCCATGTATATTCATCACAGTCAAATTCTATAAACGCCGCCGCTTCGTTTGAAAGGTCATCAAGGCGGACTTCAATTCTGCCCTTACCTTTAACCTTAGCTGTAAATTCCGATGCGCCGTAACCAAAATCCGCACCCTTCACATAAATCCATGCACCGTCTGTATTGCTCTTTGCCGCAGGATTTACAGTATCTGTGTAACCGATATCCGCCGAAGTAAACATAACAGCCCCGCTGTTTTCGCTGTAAGGGTCAAGCAGTTTAATCTGCTCAACACCCTTTCGTGATGCCGCAGTAATAGGAATTTCTCCTGTTTCGTTATTCATAGGCAGATAGTCGACCATAAGACTTCTGAAGCCCGCTGTACCGCCCTGCAGTTCCTCCAGAAGAAGAGTGTGGTGAAGAATATAGTTTGTGCCCTGATACTCGCAGAAATGAGTGTGATTGTTACCCCAGCGAAGACCTGACTCGCCTTCTGCATTCTGTCCTGAATTGTAGAAATAAGCACCTCTGTATTCCCAGCTTTCGCTGTCAAGCGGAGTTCTGGTAGTAAGATATGCCATACTGCATGTAGGCGGTGTGTCAATACCCTCATAGTCCCAGCCTGCTCCACGCTGCTGCCAGTCAGTACTGTAAGTATAGAAGTATGTACCGTCAATGTAATTAAGCTCACTCGCCTCAAAGAAATACGGTGCGTCAATGGAAACAAATTCGCTGTCAAATGAAAGCATATCATCACCGAGTTTTACCACCTTAGGGACTTTGGTATGTACCTTGTTTCCTGATGCATTAACTCCACCGCCGAAGCTCAGCCAGCCTGTACCGTTTTCATCAATGCAAACGCCAGGGTCAAACGGCGCTGGACAGTTTTCAAGTCCAGGCATATTCTGATAAACGAGCGGCTCACCGAGCGGGTCACTCCAGGGTCCCAATGGATTTGTTGCCGTAATGACGCCAACGCCGTTGCCATTGTTTGAGAAATAAAGATAGAAATGTGTCTTACCGTCCTTTTCCTTACGGGATACAATGGACGGTGCCCAGGAATTCTGAATCCATGGTGCAATTTCACCTGTCTCAATTCTGCCATGATACACCCAGTTTACCATATCATCTGTCGAGAACACTACAAGCGACTTTATCTGGTCATAGTCATTTGTGGTATCCTGTTCAGCCTGCTGAGTATCGTTTGTTCCGTAAACATAAAGCCTGCCCTTATATTCTACAGCAGTAGGGTCGGCACAGAACACATTCGGAGAAATCGGGTTTGAATTACGTTCTGTTTTGTATACGTTTTCACTCACTTCATTAATGATAATGCCGTTATTCAGACTGTCAATCACAGTCTTTTCAGGCTTGTCGGTATCACAGCCGACAGTTAAGCCCATTACCGCCACACAAAGAGCCGCAGTAAGTTTCTTAATTACATATCTCATTTAATTGCTCCTTTCACTGAGCCTGCCATGTTTCAAGGCAGATATTCTTTTCCGAAAACACAAAATACAGATTATGAACATCTTTGATATTCGCAGTCAGTTCAGCGTTTAATTTTGTATAATCCTCAGACTGTATTTCAATGCATGCAAAAGGCTCTGAGGCTCTTTCATCAAGGCGGATTTCTATTCTTCCCTTGCCCTTTGCAGTAAGACTGATGAGTTTGGCACCACTTGCGAAATCAACGCCCCTGATATATGTCCATGCACCCTCACAGAGAGATTTCACAGCCATTCTCCCCTGCTCACACTCCTCATACCACACATCTGCACAAGTGAACATTTCAGCGCCGCTATGCTTGTTATACGGAGATAAACTGCATATCTGCGACACGCCTTCCCTTGTAGGTTTTGCAGATGGAAATTCGGATTTGTCATACGGTAGATAATCTGCACACATACAACGAAATCCGCCCTTTGTCTTCATGCGTTCCTGAATATGCATAGTGTGATGGAGAATATACTTATTGCCGCGATATTCCATAATGTGAGTATGATTGTTGCACCACTCCATACCCGAATCACCTGCATTAAGGAAAAAGCCGCCACGGAATTTCCAGCTGTCGCTGTCAAGCAGAGTTTCAGTTGTCATATATCCCATACTGCATATTGCAGGAGCAGGAATATCGGTGCGGTTCCAGTTGTCTCTTACCTGCCAGTCGGTACTGTAAGAGTAAAAAAATCTGCCGTCTATATAATTAAGCTCACTTGCTTCAAAGAAATACGGTGCGTCAATGGAAACAAACCCGCTGTCAAACGAAAGCATATCCTTTCCGAGCTTTACTATTTTAGGAACCTTTGTATATACTTCCGACCCTCTTGCCTCAGTTCCGCCACCGAAGCTCAGCCAGCCTGTACCGTATTCATCAATGCAAACGCCAGGGTCAAACGGCGCAGGACAGTTTTCAAGTCCGGGCATATTCTGATAAACGAGCGGCTTACCCAGTGGGTCACTCCATGGCCCGAGCGGGTGAGTTGCGGTCATCACTCCGACACCACAGCCATTGTTTGAAAAGTATAGATAAAAGTGTGTCAGCCCGTCATCTTCAATTCGTGAAACAATTGATGGTGCCCATGAATTTACAATCCATGGAGCAACTTTTGCAGTATCTATGATTCCGTGATATTTCCAGTTTGCCATATCATCAGTTGAAAATATCACGAACGATTTAATATGCTCATAACTGTTTTTGCCGTCATCACCCACAGCCTCATACTGCTGATGGTCATTAGTGCCGAATATATACAGTCTGCCTTCGTATTCCACCCCGGTAGGGTCAGCACAGAACACATTCGGAGAAACAGGATTTGCACATTCTTCCGGCTTGAATGTATTTGTACTTATCTTAATTTCTGACATAGCTGTTCACCTCAGGTTGTTTTTTCTTCATTATATAAGGTGGAGTGGCTTAAGTCAATAGCAGATATACGTTTTATCCACCTTTTCTATATAATATACACTTTTTGTGTTGACACTGAAAATGAAATGCCGTATAATATAGTAAAAAAAGGTGGTGACAGATATGCCGAAAAAAAGAATTGCTGTCATAACAGCACGAGCGGATGACAGCGAGCAGAAAACAATCCTCAGCGGTATTGCTGAAACTGCATTTTCCATGAATGCCGATGTTGTGGTGTTTTCAAATATATATAATCACTGGGTAAACGACGCTCTTCTGAATTTTGAAAACCACATATATGATTTCTTTCAGCCGGAGCAATTTGATGGCGTTATAATTACAGCGGAAGCTTTTATGGAAATATCAATACTTGATGATGTATTCGAAAAAATACGCAAAGCAGAAACCCCTGCTGTCATTATAGGAAAAGAAGCAGATGGCTTTCTAACGGTCAACTCTGATGATGAGGCAGATATGGAAAAAATCGCTGAGCACCTCATAACTGTTCACGGTCTGACTCAGATTGATATTCTCACAGGCTTTGAAGATATGTCTGTATCACAGGCGCGAGTTTCGGGTTGCAGAAAAGCCTTTGAAAATCACGGAATCCCATTTGATGAAAGTCATGTGCATTACGGCAACTTCTGGAACGACTCTGGAGAAAAGCTTGCACAGCGTTATCTTGACGGTGAGCTTACTATGCCTCAGGCTGTTATCTGTACCAACGACTATATGGCATATGGTCTTTGCGATACGCTTACTGCGGCAGGCGTTCAGATTCCACAGCAAATAACCATAACAGGCTATGACAACACTGAAGAAAGAATATATCACAATCCAATTCTGACAACCTATAAGAGAAACAGACGTGAAACAGGTAAAAAAGCGGCGGGCATACTGCTTTCAGATGATTATTCACTTAATACCGAAGATGAAAGATTTATCTGTGGAAACACATGCAGCTGCGGCGTTGACAGCATACAGCTTAATGAAGAAATCCGTACTGCCCGTATCGGGCAATATCATAATGTCATGAGCTCTGTTGCACAGTTTACAAGCCGTCTGACACTATGCCGCACACTTGCTGAGTATACGGCAGTTTTGCAGGAATTCTTCTATCTTCTGCATGGCGTATCTGAGCTGTATCTATGTCTTGACAAAAAATGGAACAGTATAGCATACGACGGCAATGAGATTATGTGCTGTGCTGTCAATGAGACTACACACTCGGAAATACCGTTGTATTTTGAACGCAGTACACTTCTTCCGGTACTTCATGAAGAGCATGAAAAACCTATGATTTACTATTTCAGTCCGCTGTGCTTTCAGACAAGACTGTTCGGATATACAGTACTTGCATATGAATACCCGCAGTGCTATGATTTCAGCTTCCGTGACTGGAACAAAACAGTCGCCAATACGCTGGAATTTCTGCGTATGAAAAATGATATCCATTATCTCAGGCAATGTCAGAGAGTATCATCGCTTTATGACTCACTGACGGGCTTTTACAATCTGAATGAGTTCAGACAGATTGCAGACACAGCAGATGCAGAGCTTTCAAACGACTGCTTTTTACAGGCGATAAAATTAAGCTTTCCTGTCAACGGAGAACACCTCTATGGCGAAAACTATCGCAGCGATATTATTGTAGCAATTGCGAAAGCAATAAAACAGGCATGCAGTAAACATGAAATATGCTGTCGTGCGGCTGACGATTTATTTTTAGTACTTTGCAGAAACGAAAACAGAAAGCTATTTTCAGACAAGCTGAAGGTTATGATTCATCATGCGCTCTGTGGAAAACATGATGAAAACCAGGTTGTTGTGACCTGTACTGAATACAAGGAAAAATCCGATTCAGAAGCTGTTGATGCTGTATGTCTTAAGATACATAAGTTATCTGATGAGGCTGTAAAATCACTTGAACAACGAAAAAGTCTACCGCATTACAAAGCCCTGCTCTCACTGCGTACACGCAACTATGAAGAGCCGAAAAAGGCACTATCCACAGATGAAGTCTGCAGAACGTTATGCATGAGCGACGGATATTTCAGAGTCATTTACAAAAAATGCTTTGGCGTAAGCTATGTTCAGGACTGCATTAACGCACGCGTCATGCTGGCATGCTATCTTCTTTACACTTCTGCAATGAGTATTTATGCAATTGCACTTAAATGCGGATATACTGATGAAAAATACTTTGCCAGACAGTTCCGTCAGAGTATCGGCTGTTCTCCGATGCAGTACAGGGAACGTGGCTGATTTGAGTAAAATGATGTCATACATACAATACAGTTCTTTTACTGAATCTTAACCGAAATAATGATATAATGAATTATACTCTGATAAAGGAGATTGAAATGAAACAAAACAAAACAAAACGCATAAGAGATTTTGCAATAACTGTTATTACACTATGTTTAGCTTTTATTGTAAGTCTGCTGTTTCAGTATGTATTTGAAGTACGGGAACATGTAACAACTTTATTTGTATTCGCAGTCTTTCTGATTTCTTTTTTCACAAATGGCTATGCATACGGAATTATAGCAGCTCTTATTGGAATGCTTGCAACCAATTATGCCTTTACATTCCCTTTCTTTTCTTTCAATTTCATCATTCCTGTAAATATGATTTCGGCTATTGTCATGATTATCATTTCAATATTTACCAGCACACTTGTAACAAGATTAAAGCACCAGGAGGCAATCAGAGCGGAAAGTGAAAAAGAATATATGCGTGCAAATCTGCTGCGTGCAGTTTCTCACGATTTACGGACACCATTGACTACAATCTACGCTTCAAGCACGGCTTTGCTTGAAAACAGTTCATCACTCTCGGACGAGCACAAGTGCAGGATTACAGAGGGTATCAAGGAGGATTCTGAATGGCTGATACGCATGGTGGAAAATATGCTGTCTGTTACAAGAATTGACAGTGGAATAGTTAAAATCATTAAAACGCCGACTGTGCTTGATGAACTCATTGATTCAGTCATTCTGAAATTCAAAAAGCGCTATCCGTCACAGGAGGTTTTAATTGAAATCCCTGATGAAATGATTATTATTCCAATGGATGCCATTCTGATTGAACAGGTTCTTGTAAATCTTCTTGAAAATTCCGTTCAGCATGCATATGACATGACAAAGCTTTGCCTGCGCGTACGCACTTCAGATAATATTGCAATATTTGAAGTTGAAGACAACGGCATCGGAATTGCACCTGAACACATGAGAAATATTTTCAACGGTTATTATGTTCAGAGAGAAGAATCTGCCGACAGCCAGCGAAAAAATGCCGGTATCGGCTTATCAGTATGCGCAACGATTATAAAAGCACACGAAGGAGAAATCAGTGCTGAAAATGTCAAGACCGGCGGTGCACTGTTTCGTTTTACACTGAACATGGAGGATGCATGCTATGACGAATAATAAATACAAAATACTGCTCGTTGAGGATGACGAAAACATCAGGAATCTTGTTGCAACTATGCTTGAAGCAACCGGTTATCAGGTGCTTCTTGCTGAATCCTGCTCCATGGCGAAATTATTATATTCATCGTATCTTCCGGATCTGATTCTTCTTGACCTGGGTCTTCCGGATATGGACGGAATGGAACTTTTGAACTTTGTCCGTGAACATTCCTTAACTCCTGTTATTGTATTATCTGCTCGTGCAGAGGAAAATGACAAGGTCTCTGCTCTGGACAGCGGAGCAAATGATTACGTCACAAAGCCTTTCGGTTCTGCCGAATTGCTTGCACGTGTCAGAACAGCTCTGCGCAATCATCGTTTCAGTTCTGATTCAGGACGACTTCCCGGCGGAAAATTTATACTGCGTGATCTTGAAATCAATTATGATGCCCGTCAGGTATTTATCAACAATCAGGAAATCAGACTGACACAGACTGAGTATAATATTGTTGCATTCCTTTCAGAAAATTCAGGAAAAATGATGACCTATTCTGCAATTATCAAAGCAATCTGGGGCGGCAGTACATACGACGGCAGTATCAAGAAGCTACAGGTAAATATGGCAAATATCCGCAAAAAGTTCGGGGCAAAACCCGGAAAAGAGAATTACATTATCAACGAGCTTGGCGTTGGATATCGAATGAATGGATAACATATAATAAGAGCGTGTTCGTAAAAAATCGGACACGCTCTTATCTTTGCCCCGTCTTAACCGCAGATATGCTATAATGATAAAAAATGCAAGAAACATACACCTGCTTGAATATAAATATATGTAAAGGAAGCTGAAAATGAAAACAGAAGGTATTATTCAAAACAAGCGGTTTCTATTACTGCTCTGGCTTTTTGAAGGCGCAATTGTAGGGTTCGGCGCAATTCTACCGGGCGTCAGCGGAGGAACACTCTGCGTTGCATTCGGAATGTACCGTCCGCTGATTGAGACAATATCAGGACCAAAGAAAGGATTAAAACAGCACGGGCTTATGCTCGGGATATTCCTTCTTGGAGCCATAGTCGGATTTGTTGGACTATCAGGTCTTGCGGCCTCGCTTTTGGAAAATAATACATCACTTGTAACCTGTATCTTTATTGGCTTTATTCTTGGTACATTCCCGGATTTGTGGAAAGATGCAGGTACAGAAAAGAGGACAAAAACCTCATTCATATCGCTCATCTTATGTTTTCTGGTTATGCTTGTTATTCTTGCAATGCTCAAAACACAGCATACCATTACGATTTCTCCAAACATCCTAAGCTACATGTTATGCGGTCTGCTCTGGGGATTAAGCTTTATTGTTCCCGGACTCAGTTCTTCCTCCCTTCTCCTGTTCTTTGGTCTGTATCAGCCTATGCTGGAGGGAATTTCAAATCTTGATATAAGTGTACTGATCCCTATGGGGATCGGTATGGCAGCTTGTGTACTGTCTTTATCAAAAGCTGTCGGTGCTGCATATAAAAAATTTTATTCGGTTGTATCACATGGTGTTCTTGGGATTGTGGCCGCAACAGCAATTATGCTCCTTCCTAAATGGAACGGTTCTGCATTAACCGCTGTTCTCAGCCTTGTAGCTATACTTGGCGGCGCAGCAATCTCTTACATGTTCACCTGTGTTTGTAATAGAATCAAATCAGGCAATCACAAAAAGGAGGTAAGAACATGAAATGTTGATATGTCGGACTTAATTCCGGCATATATTCACAAAGAAAATAACAACAGAAAGGACTTCTTATGGATTCAATTTTAGATTTTTGGTATCAGATGACGGCAAATCCACTGCTGTTTATTGCAGTTATACTGACCCTTGGTGTTATTCTGGTAAACGGCTGGACAGATGCCCCGAACGCAATAGCCACATGTGTTGTAACAAGATGTATGCCTCCTAAAGCAGCTATTTTAATGGCAGCAGCATTCAATTTTCTTGGCGTATTTATAATGACCAGGATTAATAAAGAGGTAGCAGTTACAATTACAAACATGGTAAACTTCGGAGACAAATCCGGACGAACCGTAATTATTGTTTTGTGTGCCGCAATGCTTGCCATCGTTATCTGGGCAACACTTGCATGGGTGTTCGGTATTCCTACCAGTGAAAGTCATGCTCTGATTGCAGGTCTTACAGGCGGCGCTATGGCTCTTTGCGGACTTGATGCTATTGTATGGAGTCAATGGCTTAAGGTCGTTTACGGAATCGCAATTTCCGTAGGACTGGGCTTCGGACTGGCATGGCTTATATGTAAGCTTGTTACAAGAATTTTCTATAATATGAATCGACCGAAAACAGAACCGTTTTTCAAAGGTGCACAGATTGTCGGTGCTGCTTCAATGGCATTTATGCATGGCGCACAGGATGGTCAGAAGTTTATGGGTATCATTTTGCTTTGCGTGTTTACACTGCAGGGAACAGGCATGACAGGATCTACTTTTGAAATTCCTGCATGGCTTATGATACTCTGCTCAATTGTTATGGGTGCCGGTACTGCCATGGGCGGCAAAAAGATTATCAAATCAGTCGGCATGGACATGGTGAAAATCGAAAAATATCAGGGCTTTTCAGCCGATATTGCATCATCAATTTCACTTGTGTTCTGTTCAGTATTTGGTCTTCCTGTTTCTACAACTCACGTAAAAACTACAGCAATCATGGGTGTCGGAGCAGTTAAAAGAGTTTCTGCCATCAACTTTGGCGTTGTAAAGGAAATGGTACTGACATGGATACTTACATTCCCCGGATGCGGACTTCTCGCTTTTCTGGTAACTAAACTGTTCTTATATATTTTTAATTGATTGAAAGGAAATATTAAAATGGCTAAAGGTGATAAATTTTATTTTGAAAATTTTGCAATGTGTACAGCTCTTGCAAAGAAAGCGGCAACATATCTTGTAGAATGTCTTGAAAGCTATGACCCTGATAATATTCAGCAAATGCTGGAGAAAATGCACAGTATTGAACACAGCGCTGACGAAAAGAAACATGAAATGGCATCCGCACTTGCCAAAGCGTTTGTAACACCGGTTGATCGTGAGGATCTGGATATGCTCAGCCATAAGATTGATGATGTGACAGACATGGTGGAGGAAATTCTGCAGAAGTTTTATATATTCAACATCAGGGAAATTGAACCCGCCGCTGTTGAATTTGCAAAAAATATTGTCAGAGCCTGTGAACTGCTATGTGAGATTATAGAAGCATTTGAAAACTTCAAGAAATCAAAGAAAATCCGTGAACTTATTATCGCACTGAATGACGTTGAGGAAGAATGTGATCAGCTTTATCTGTCGTCCATGCATAATCTTACACAGAAATCTACAGACGTATTCACAATTATTTCCTGGCGTGAAACTTACGAATGTTTTGAAGCATGCGCCGACGCCTGTGAAAATGCAAGCGAATGCGTAGGGTCAGTTATAATGAAGAACACCTGATAAAATAATATGTATAAAAAGCCGTACTCGCTATCTTCTGATATGAGTACGGCTTAAACAATATGTCATCTTTTTTTGTAAATCACAAGTTCAGGGTTTTCCCCGTTTTCTTCATAGGTGCAGACAAGAATAAAATCCATGTTTGCGGCAATACCAAAACATCTGTCCCCGCCGAATTCACATTCCAGCTGATTGCCGAGATATGTAGCGTTATCGTCCAGATACTTCACCATTTTTCCATTAGGAAGTCTGTATTCAAGATTGATATAACTGCCGACAAGTGCATTGAGCTTTTTAAGCTTTGGCATACCTTCAATATTCAGCGCATTTATTTCTTCAATCAGAACCTTCTTGAATTCTTCAAATGCTTCATTTCCACCAAGCTCTTCATATCGTTTCCAGTAATCAAGTTTTGGCAGAGTGTCTTTAAGATATGAGCGCACTTCTTCTTCCGAATGCTCTTCGCTGACCATATTCTTCACGCATATTTCAATTAAATCGTCCATGTCGCTGTACATGTATTCCCCGTCAGCATAGCACCATTTACAGTAGTGCTCATTGAACACGCCGTTTTTTTCACGGCTTGTAACAGAGTCCTCAAGAGGCATTCCACAGCACTGGCAGATAAGCTGTCTCGGAGAACCGAGAAGTGTGTTGATAGAAACGTCAAACAGCGCTGAGAGTAGTTTCAGCGTTTCTGTATTCGGAATAGTTTCACCGTTTTCCCAACGCGAAACCGCCTGACGCGTTACAAATACTTTTTCAGCAAGTTCGTCCTGTGATAATCCGTTTTCTGTGCGTAGCTTAAGTATAATTTCCTTTGTTTCCATTATTTCTCACCTCGGTAACAGTATATCACACAATTCCGTTTCAATCAAGCAACCCTCTGTTGCTACACAAAAAAGATAATCCGTGCCCGAAGGCACGGATATAAAATATACTTCTTACTGACAAATTATTACCCGAGAATCGTTCTGGCTTCAGAAAGCACAACGGAATCACAGTTTGTATCATTGTTATTTACAAGATAATCGTAAATCTCCAGGTCAACTCTGGTTACATCTTCAGGCACTTCAACAGTTACAGTCACATCACCGTTTTCATCTGCTGTCTTGTTGCCGAGTGAAAGCTGAATCCATTTACCGAGTGTTCCGTCTTCCTTTACATAGTCAGGGTCCCAGTATCCCCATGCCATGTTAAGTACTGAATTTGCTTCAGCTTTGAGACTAAAGCTCACACTTTCGCTTATACCATTGCACATACGCCATTTTCCGGCTTCTTCCTTTACAAAATCAATTGTAACCTCAGGTTTTTCAGAACTGTCCGGATTACTGATTTTTCTTCTTAAAAGGCACATGTCAAATACATCAAGATTACTGCCATTATGTAAATCCGCATTCTTTTCTGAAATGTATGCAACATCTCTGCCAAGCAGATAATCCTGCATTGTGCAGATATCTTCATTGTCCAGAACACCGTTTTCGTCTACATCGCCTGCGTAATCAATAGACAAAATCTGAATTGTCTTGTTGCCTGTACATGTAACACCCTGTGGCTCGACAGTATTGCGGAACACCTGCGTTTTACAGTTCCATTCCTTGAAAAGATAGCAATCGGTTGTGTCCAGATAAACCGTATTATTATATATTTTATTGTTCTGTCCCCAGCCGTCAAGCTGTACATTTGCGTCAAAGGCATAAAGAACCTTTTCACAGCCGTTTCTGTATCCTGTGTTATTTCTGATTACTGCATTGTTACCCTTTATTTCTACAAAGCTGTCTCCGCCGTTTTCACCCTGTATACCGGTACCGTCAAATGTGCAGTTTTCAACCAGAGTTCCTATTGTATATTCCTTGATATCAACATGGTCAGCGGCTATATTCGGTCCGAATTTACAGCCTCTTACGGTATTATAGTGACATTCAAAGCCATAACCTTCAGTTTTGTGCGAGCTTCCGATATAAACACCCTCGCCGTATTTTGGTGTAACAGTACCCGCATCATGAATATAACAGTTTTCAACAAGGCAGTATGAACTGTTATCACGAAGATGAATAGCCTCCGTACCAATGTCAAATACTTCACAATTTGAGATCACACTATAATTTGAATGGTCGAGCATAATGCCCTTTCCTGCATTTGTAACACGCAGATCCTTTATTATCCAGTAACTTCCGAGAATATAAAGCGCATTCTTGTTTTCCTGCGTAGCACCGCTTATAGTCGCAGGATTTTCAGGGTCTTCACTTCTGAGTGTGATAGGATTTTCAGCCGTCCCTTCACCGTATGAGAAAAACGCTGCCCATTCACCAAGCCACTCATCATTCTGATAAACACCCTCACGCAGAATAATCTCATCACCTGCCTGTGCACCATCAAGGGCATCTATTAATCCCTGAGTATCTGTAACGAGTATCTGTCTTGTTTCTTCTGCCTGAGAAACCATTGACGTATTGCCTGTTATCCCTGAACATATGGTTGCAATGCATAATGCAGTTGTTGTAATAACATTTATAGTTCGTTTCAGTTTCATGATTTTTCCTTTCCGGTATTAATACAGATGCCTTATAAGCCCCTGACATCCTTCCTCAATATCCTTGTATGTAGTTTCAAAGTCTCTGCTGTACCATGGGTCTGCAACATCATCTCCACGATCTGCAAATGTCAGAAGCTTGTATATCTTGCCATCCTTGTCATTGCCGAATATACGATTCATGTTACGGATATTGGCTGTATCCATTCCTATGAAATAATCGTACTTTTCATAATCGGATTTTTTCAGCTGAACAGCAGTTTTGCCTTCACAACCTATACCGTGTCCGGCAAGTTCAGCTTTTGCAGGCGGATAAACAGTATTCCCGATTTCTTCTGTACTCGTTGCACTTGAAGCAATATAGATTTCATCACTGTAACCCAGATCTGATACAAGTTTTTTCATTATAAATTCTGCCATAGGTGAACGGCAGATATTGCCGTGACAGACGAACATAATTCTTATCATAATAGTTGCCTTTCAAATTCCAGATTATTTCCTTTATACTATCATAACACATTTCCTGTTTTACTTCAAGACCAAAGAAAAATCCGATAAAATTTCTGAAAAATATTATTTCAATCACGGTCAACTACAATAATAAGCAATCCTGCAGCTTCATTTACATGATTGCTTTCATAATTTGAGAGCCTGCCTTTAAAATATATTTTACAACAAAAGCCACCCCAGTCAAGCGGTACGAGCCGTACTGCATACAATTAATCGAAAGGGGCTGTTATTATGGCAAACCAGAAGAAAGAAAAGCCTTCAATGTGGGAGCGTACTGAGTACGACATTATCAGCGAAACAGAAACTGATACCGAGCTTATCGGCGTTATAAAGAATCGCTATAACGGTGCGATTATTACCTGTCACATTCCCAGACACACCAAGGAAGAAGAAGAAAAACTGGCAGCTGACATCACTTACGCCCTCATGCAGATTGCTTACACGGGTCAGGACATCAGCCATATGAAGAGTATGGAAATTCTCATAGACTGATACATACTTCAAATATGAATGAAGCAAGCCTCGGGGAGTGTGATTGTCACAGAGGGCATAAAGAATGATAATGTTTTGTTTTCAGTGTGAGCAGACCACAGGCTGTAAGGCTGATGAAACAGCTTTATGGCATCGATATGGAGCTTACGCAATACAGCAAAACCCTTGATAAAATCCCATCGCCTGACATTGCGATTTCAATGGGCTGTGATGTGGGCTGTCCTTATATCGGCAGAGATTTCGACGATAACTGGGGATTGCCTGACCCTACGGGCGAAAATGACGAGTTTTTTGTTGGTGTTATAAAAAGAATTGAAGAACAGATACTTGCTTTAAGATTAAAATTACAATAAAAATCAGAACCACCCGTTTTACGGGTGGTTCTGATTATAATATAAGCTGTTATCAGCTATTTAATCTTAGTCCTGTAAAGGCATTCCGTCAGAGCCAACTGAAAAGAAATCATTGCTCTCAGGAACACCGCCACCTGCTTCGTCGCTGAAAATGTCAAAATGCATGCTGTCAGGATTTGTCAGAACCGCAGATAATCCGTCATTATAAAATGGAGTAACGTTTGCTTCCCCGACCTTGCTTATCATCATGCTTGAAATGTCATAAACGTAAAGATACATCTGAGTTTCAAGCTCTGTGAAAAAGTACAGATAGTTCCCGCCGTCAGCAGTCTTTACATAATACGGCTCACAGCCATAAGCCCAGAAGCTTTCTGTATATGAAACATCTGCTGTATAAATATCAAGTGTTGCATAAAATTGGTTTTCTGTGTCATAGCTGTCAGTCAGAGTCAGTTCCTCACAGCTTCCGTCACCGTCAAAGTCTGTATAGAATGTTGACGTCATCGGCAGAGCAACAATATATGATTCAGGAACATCCATGTATTCCGCATTGAAAAGTTCGGGGTGCTCAGCAAATGTAACTGTAACATTCACAGCTCCCAGACCGGCACCCGCAAGCTCGCCTTCTGAAAAATAAACGGTAACTCCGTTATAGTCAAGAGTCCAGTGAGTTCCATCTGCACCATACATTTCAAAATATTCCTTGATAATGTTATTATTGCTGAATACATCTTCCCCCACAGAATTAAAAAGCTGATTTTCAACAGCCTGTGCAAATCCGTCTATGTCAGTTACAACATCAGAAAACAACAGGTCCTCACCTGTTTCGGTATCATAGTTTTCACCCCATAAGCTTCTTGAGTCAAACTCGCCGTTATAATAATAAGAATCTACCAGTATACTCAATACTTTGCCGTCAGCACGACGAACCTGTCTGTCATATGTTGATTTAAGAGGAGAAAAGCTTTCATCTTCTGATATATGAGTCTCAGCAAGTTCCTTGAGCATATCATACTCTTCATTCATATATCCTTCCTGTAAATCGGAAAATTCTTTCAGCACAGCCGCAAGTTCAGGATAACGCTCAGCATCCTCATCATCAAGAAGAATTGTTGAATATTCGGTTTCTACCAGAGATATTCCGTATTCGTCCGACCACTCATAGTCATACAGTTCCTTTTGATTAAGCTTAAGTATTGAGCTCTCCTGGCTGACAGCCTCTGTTGCAGCTTCCTCTTGTGTACTTTCCCCTGTCTGTTCACTCTGTACCGTTGCTTCAGTTGCCTGCGTTTCCTCTGACTTTGTTGATGATGAATCAACCTGTGAAGCTGCTGCAGACGTACTTTCATCAGTCTTATCAGTATCAGCGCCACAACCCCCGGCCATAAGCAATGCACAAAGCATTAAAGTAATCCCTGTTATCCTTTTCATAGCATATCCTTTCAAACATAATTATGAATCAAGATATTCTGAATTTTTTCTTTGCATCACAGAATAATTTAATTCATTTATACTTTTACTTTATGTTTATTTTATCATATTTTAACTATTAAATCAAGGGTTAATTTTCTCATAGTATCGAATATGCAGAATTTATTTCCGATGAATTACCGACAACAATTACTTTGCCTGAATTCAAACGTTTCTTTTTATGTACAACATGGATATGCTTACTTTTTCTCATAAACCCACATTAATTAGCACCCCTTTCCCATGGCCACGGGTCATGTACCCATGTCCATCTGTCACGATTCTTAACCTGCTTCATATTAAGAGGACCACAGGTTCTTGTATACTCCTCGACGGCGGCTTTTCTGAGTTCATTGAACTTATGATAGCAGTCAAGTGCCTCCTGACAGTCGGGATGAGTATCAAGATAGAGCGTAAGCTCATAGATGGAAAAATCAAGCGACTGAATACGCCTTAAAAGATTATCTCTGTCCATAACAGCCCTCCTCTGCCTCAAACGGCAAATTCAGTTCGGGGAAAAGCGTACCATTACAGAGCACCTCTGATTCACTATAGGTTTCGCCCCACATCTGAAGCGGTACATACGCCATAGCAAGAGGCGTTTCCTGAGGAAAGCGCGGTCTGCCCGGCACCGGTGAGGAACGCCGGTAGTCACTTGCAAAATTCATGTTTTCAAACATACTGAAATCCAAATGCAAAACCTCCTTTAATAATTGTGACATGCGTCACTGTTACATAATATGAATTGAACGAGATTTTGGCTACTGTCTTGCATTGAGAATTATTCCGCCTGATATGTAGAGGCGAGCATTGCTCGCCTGCAGAATAATAAACAAAAAAGGGCGTGCATTGCACGCCCCTACAATATATATTTTTTGATTAGCTCATTATATAGTGAGCAATTTAAATCAGTATCACTTTATCGCTCTAACGCTTATAAGCTCAATATCACGGCTCATGCTGTCCTGCGCAGGCTCAAACTCATTGCTGTAATCAGTGGAAAGATACTTTTTGTTATCGTCTGCAAAAACTGTTACAACTGTCGCATTGTCACCAAGACGTTCGTTTGCGATAATTGCACCAAGCAGATTCGCACCAGATGAAATACCGACGCCGATACCAAATTCACGGGAAATTCTCTGCGCCATAATGATTGAGTCAATGTCGTCAACAGACACAACCTCACCGCACTCGTCAAGCTTTAAAATCGGCGGAATAAACTCGTCAGAAATACCCTGAATACGATGATTGCCAACCTTATAGCCTGTTGAAAGTGTAGGTGAATTAAGTGGTTCAAGAGGGAAAGCCACACAGTTAGGATTTGCCTCCTTAAGACGTCTGCCGATACCCATTACAGTACCACCTGTGCCGACACCTGCCACAACAGCGTCCGCCTTTTTACCGATTGATTCAAGCTGGCTGATAATTTCAGCACCTGTTGTGTGATAATGCGCATCACAGTTATCCTCATTTGAGAACTGTCCAGGGAGGAACACTCCGCCCTTTGCGGCAAGCTCCTCAGTCATCTTTATTGAACCCAGGAATCCGCCTTCTTCTCTCGAAACAAGACGCACCTCAGCACCAAAGCTTTTCATAAGATTAATACGTTCACGGCTCATCCAGTCAGGCATAAATATAACTGCCTTGTGACCAAGATAACTGCTCATCGCAGAAAAGGCAATACCTGTGTTTCCGCTTGTAGCCTCAGCTACGATGTCACCGGTCTTTATAGTGCCTGTTTCATAGGCTTTTTTCATGATGTAGTATGCTACTCTGTCCTTGATACTTCCCGAAAGGTTCAGGTATTCGGCTTTCGCATAAATCTGCATTTGCTTGCCTTTATATTTGAGAGTAATCTCCAGCAAAGGAGTATTACCAATCATATTTTTTATACGTTCAAATCTTTCCATAACAGAACTCCTTAAAACAGTAAATACAACATTTAATTATACTATAAATTTCCTTTTAAAGCAATGAATTTTCAAAATTTTGTAAATATACACAATATTTCCGTTCTATCTTTTACAATAACAACACAGGAATAATCTGGGGTATTGACTTGAAATCAATTTGCGTATATACTATTATATGACTATGAAACAATGCTGATATCAAGGAGAATTATAATGAAAAAATACAAGGCAATACTTTTTGACATGGACGGAACACTCATTCCAATGGATAACGAAGTGTTCACAAAGGGCTATTTCAAGGAGCTTGCAAAAAAGCTTTCACCGATTGGCCTTGAACCGCAAAAGCTTGTCGACTCTGTCTGGGCTGGTACAAAGCAAATGATAAAAAACGATGGTTCACGTCCGAACGTTGATGTTTTCTGGGAAGTTTTCGAAAACATCACAGGCAAGGACATTAAACCTTTCAGAGACGCTTCTGATATTTTTTACTCAAATGATTTTGCAAACGCTAAAATCTATACAACTGAAAATCCGCTCGCAAAAGAAGCTGTAAGGCTCGCACACAAAGCCGCTGAAACAGTTGTATGCGCAACAAATCCGCTCTTTCCTATGAGCGGTCAGGAAATGAGACTCAGCTGGGTCGGACTTAAAAAATCTGACTTTGACCTTGTTACTTCCTACGAAACCGACAGCTATTGCAAGCCTAATCCAAAATATTATGAAACAGTATGTGAGAGAATCGGCGTGAAGCCTGAGGAATGTCTCCATATCGGAAATGATGAGCTTGAGGATATGTATGCGGCATCATCAATCGGCATGGACTGCTTCCTTGTGACAGACAGCCTTATACCATCGGCTGAACATCCATGGCAGGGAAAGCGTGGAAGCTTTGCTGAGCTTATTGATTTTCTTGGTACATTATAATATAGAAAGCCTGAGGTTAAAACCTCAGGCTTTTACTTTTTTGTATAAAACATTATTCCGATACTGCCGGGGCCAAGATTGCAGTACGTTGTTGCGGAAACATCCTGAAAATAAATTCTCTTCCAGTTTATTTTTCTGGTTACCTCGTCATACACAAGCTTTTTAAGTTCCTCAGAGGAATCATCAATAGCTATAAAGAGAATATCATCTGAAATATTCTTGCTTTTGCGAAGCATCTTTCTCACATATTTTTTTACATAAGACATCTTACTTCCGAAACAGAATTTAGTCACCTTCAATTCATTACGCTTAAGTCTTAGTATAGGCTTTATCTTGAAAAAGTTCATGAGATTTGAAAGCGTTGCGCTGAATCTGTTGTTATTTGCAACATAGTGGGTATCCTTGAAAACAAAGCTGCAGCTTATTCTGTTTTTGACAATCTCAAGCTCACGAAGTATAATCTCAATCGTCGCATTGGACCTTGCAAGGTCTGCCGCAGCCAGCACGAAAAGTCCCATACCATGTGAAACATATCCCGAATTGATAACATAAACACCATCAATCCCCTCTGCCGCCTTCACGGCATTATTATAACCCTTGCTCAGATTGCTTGAAACAGAAATATGCACAAGCCTTTTTGTTCCGTTTTCAGTAAGCTTTAAAAAATGCTCCCTGTATTCTTCGACAGAAGCAGGTATACTTGCAACAATAACTTCGTCTTTTTCAAGATATTCTCTTATAGAGCTTAAATCAGCTTCAGTATAGTCCTGAAATATTGCATCTCTTATGGAAACATAAAAAGGGACAATATGCACAGAATATTTCTTTATAAGTCTTTCTGGCAGGTCGCAGACACAATCCGCGGAAATCACTATTTTCTTATTCATGCATCCTGCTCCTTCTTATTAATAATAAGCTGTGGCGGCAACCATTTCAGCAGCACATCCTTGAGCACATTCGACTGAATAGGCTTTGAAACAAAATCCTGAAATCCTTCTGTGATAAAAAGGTCTCTTGCGTCGCTCACAGCATTTGCAGTAAGTGCAATCACAGGAATTTTCTGTGCATAATCCATTTCAAGAAGACGTATTTCACGATGTGTTTCGATACCATCCATTTCAGGCATAAGATGATCCATAAATATAAGATCATATTTTTTCTGCTTAATCATATCAAGCGCCTGCATTCCGCCTGAGGCTGTGTCAATATTCATCTCATACGGCTTCATAAGACCCTGTGCAACCTTAAGATTCAGCATATTGTCATCGACAATAAGAACCTGTGCCTGCGGCGCTGTAAACTCATCAGGAAGATTCATCTTTTTCTTCTGCTGAGACTGTTTGTTTATAATATCGCTGAACTTTCTTGTATAGAAAGGCTTATAGATATTCATTATATTTTCGCCGACAGGAACGTGATTTGCTCTTTCCTGAATAACTGCAACATTATGCTCCCTGGAAAGCTCATCAAAATACTTTCTGTCCTCAAGATATTCAGCCTTGCCTATAATGACATGTGAATACTTTCCTGTGGTGGTTTCATTTTTCAGGTCATCGAGGTTTTTGCAGATATATCTTGATGTATTAAGCTTTCTCACAACTGTTCTGAAAGCATTTATAAATGACTGTACTGCAAATTCAGGCATTTTCTCCATACTGTAATAATAAAGTATTTTGATATCGTCCTGATTTTCAAATGTTACAATAGGTGTTTCATCCACAACCTTCTGAGGAATGACAACTCTGAATTCTGTCCCCTTGCCATAATCACTCTTTACGCTTATAACACCATTCATAAGCTTTATGAGTTTCTTTGTGATAGGGAGTCCGAGACCAGTACCCTCAATTGTATGCGTTTTCTCAGCATCAACTCTGCCATAAGCGTCAAAGATTTTACGGATATGTTCTTTTTTGATACCGATTCCGCTGTCTCTGACAGAAATTATAAGGTTTATTCCATAGCTTTCTTTTCTGCTGGTAAGAGTCAGAAGGAATCCGCCCTCCTGGGTATACTTAAGCGCATTTGTGAGCAGATTTATCATAATCTGCTTTATTCGCATTTCATCACCATAAAGAAGGTCGGGAATGTCAGGGTCAAGGTCGACAGTAAATTCAAGATTCTTGTTTCCCTTTCTTGCAACTGTCATATAAACCACGTCATTGAGTACATCAGAAAGCCGATACTCATTACATGAAATTTCCATTCTTCCCGACTCGATTTTTGAAAAGTCAAGCAGGTCATTTATGATACTCATCAGATTTTTACTGGAATGATATATATTATCATTGTTTTCTCTGACGATTTCTGAAATATCCTCATTCATTGTCAGTTCACACATACCCATAATGGCGTTCATCGGTGTTCTGATTTCATGGGACATATTGGCAAGGAATTCACTCTTTGAACGGTTTGATTCCTCAGCTTTCCTGATAAGCACCTTCTGAGATTCCTCAAACCTGTCAATTCTTATAAAAATAACGAGTGCAAGTATAAAGAATGCCCAGTAGATAATCGGGAAACGTATTCGTATTTCTGATGAATACTGATAACCGAATTTGTTAAGAGGTGTCATCATATAAACAGGTACTGTAATACCAAGAAGAAGACTCAGTATACCACCGTAATAAAGATTGACAAGAGCCATAGCACCCATAGGCACAAACAGCAGCCACATAATACTTACGCCTCCGACGCCCCCCTCATACAAAAAGAACACCATAAGCACATAAAGGAATATGTCAACACAATATGAAAGCAGCCTTGAGGATTTGATTTTTGCAAAAACTACAATTATCAGAATCATAAAAAGTGTAATTGCCGCATTGACAAAGCCCATGATTGTGTTCATCTTCAGAAAGCATACCAGACTCATAATCGCAGCATACACACTAATAAGTGCAAAAGCGATATAAAGTCCGCTTCGATTGAATGTCTGACTTTTTTCACGGACACGCATAATATAACTGAATATATTTTTTATTTTAGACATACTTTTTTCCCGCTTTAATCGTATTTTACCATCTTTTCAAGTGTTGGTCTGAGTTCAAAGAATGTTTCAAGGATTATCGGCTCAAACGCCTTGCCCTTATCCTCCTGCATTATCTCAAATGCCGTGTCTATGCTCATAACGTCCTTGTAAGGTCGCTTTGAAACAAGTGCATCAAAAACATCGGCAACAGCAAGTATTCTCGCTGAAAGAGGAATATCCTCACCCTTAAGGCCTCTTGGATATCCAAGACCGTTCCACTTTTCATGATGGAGACACGCCACGTCGCAAGCCATTTTCAGAAATTCAGGGGATACCATGTTCGACATGTTTTCACGGATAAGTCTTTCTCCCGAGCGTGTATGAAGCTTTACAATTTCGTATTCTTCAGGAGTAAGTCTGCCTGGCTTTGAGAGAATGGAATCAGGTATCGTGATTTTTCCGATATCATGAAGCGGTGCTGCACGTCTTAAGTCAGACATATAATCCTCAGTCAGCGTTTCTGTGTAAGTGCCCTTTTTCTTAAGGCTTTCAGCAAGAAGCGAAACATAAACGCTGGTTCTCTTGATGTGCTGTCCTGTTGTGCCGTCACGGCTTTCAATTACATTACCGAGTGTCATGATAACGTCATTCTGCATACGGGTAATCTGTTCAAGCTGCATTGCAACCATTTTTTCAAGGCTCTGACGATAAGCCTCCATTTCAAGAGTTCTGCTTACTCTCTTTTCAAGAACCGTCGGAACAAACGGTTTGCCTATGTAATCAACAGCGCCGCTTTCAAAGCATTTTTCCTCGGTGTTTATGTTCCTGTCGGCACTTAAGAAAATAACAGGAATTTTACACCACTGCGCCGTATTTCTTATTCTCTCCATAATTTCAAATCCGCTTATATCGGCGAGATTAATATCAAGCAGAATAAGGTCAGGTATGTTTTTTTTCAGATATTCGAACACCATTTTTCCTGAATTTACCGCTGCAACACGGTATTTATCATTGAGAACCTTTTGTGCAATCATTAAGTTTGACTTATCATTATCTACTACTAAAATTATTTTTTTCATTTATTTCACCTTATTTCTGACATCTTGAAATCACTTCTGAAACTAATTTTACTGCGTATTCGTAATCACATTTTTCAACTGAATTTTCTATATCGTCAAGCATACCTGATACATTTTCCGAAACAATACCGCTTGCTGTTGAATTTCTCAGTGTTTCTATGCATTTGAGCGCACTGTTCATTTCAAAATTTTCTGTGTATTCACGGAGCTCATTTAAAATCAGAATATACTGCTCCTCCGAAAGTTCCACAGCTTCCTGTGGTTCCTTTACTCCGATCATCTTTTCAACAGATTTGAGAACCTCATCAAAGCACTTCATGAAGTTTTCAAAGGAGTTTCTGATCTGGTCTGCGTCAGCAGCCTTTCCGAGCATTTCCTGTTCCTTTGCCATCGAAGAAAATCTCGATGCACCGATATTAAGAGATGTACTCTTTATAGCATGCACTGTGATAGTATAATTCTTCCAGTCTGAATTTTCAACGTATGAAGGAAGCTCATCCTGATATTTTCTGGACTGTTCATAGTAGCTTCCGAGAATCTCGTTATAGAGTTCTTCATCATCAGAAAAATACTTGAGTCCGACTTCCCTGTCAACCCATTCATCTCCGCCCGGTGAATATATTACATCTGTATTTTCATGTTTAACAGGCTTTCTGTATTCGATAAGACGAGGGTGAAGCATTTTTCTTAAAACTTTTTCAAGGTCAGTTACGTCAATAGGCTTGCTTAAATATTCCGCAAATCCTTCCTTTAAGTATTCCTCTCTTGCACCGGCTATTGCATTGGCAGTCAGAACAACAACAGGAGTATCATGATTGAGATTGTCTTCCCCGTGAAGCATTCTGAGAGTTTCAATTCCGTCAGGCGACGGCATCATGTGGTCCATAAAGATAAGGTCATAGCATTTTCCATGACACATTCTCATACATTCATCGCCATTTGGTGCAAGGTCAGTTTCAATCTCATATTTTTTAAGCAGATGCTTTATAACCTCAAGATTTATCTTGTTGTCATCAACGGCAAGTATCTTCGCCTTAGGTGCCGCAAAGTGGCCGACCACCATATTTTCAGCATCAGTATTCACCTCATCCGCACATGCAATTTCCTGGGTAAGTCTGATTGTAAATATGGAACCTGAACCATACACACTTCTTGCATCGATTGTTCCACCCATAAGCTCAACAAGTCTCTTTGTTACTGCAAGACCAAGACCGAGGCCTTCAATATTTCTGTGTCTTTTAATGTCAATACGGTTAAATCCGTCAAAGAGGGTTTTAATACAGTCTTCCGGAATACCAACACCCGTATCAGCTACTCTTATAACAAGGTTGACCTTATCTTCGTCAATTTTTTCACAGCCGAATGTAAGTGCAACATAGCCCTTTTCGGTATACTTAACGGCATTTGTCAGAAGATGAGTTACAACACGGCTTATCTTGTAGTTGTCACCTGTCATGAACTTCGGGATTTCATCATCAACCGTCAGCTTGTATTCAAGACCCTTTTTACTGATTTTCGGCTCAATGATTTTGTTTATACTGTTGAGCAGTGCGTCGAATTTATAGTTATACTCCTCAATTTCCATAAGACCCGATTCAATCTTTGAAAAGTCGAGAATATTGTTTACAAATTCAAGCAACACATGGCTTGCATTCTTTATGCTTCCTGCATACTGTGTAATGGAATCGCTGTTGCTCTCACGCAGAATGATTTCATCCATGCCGATAATAGCGTTAATCGGTGTTCTGATTTCGTGGGACATATTTGTCAGGAACTCATTTTTTGCCTCATTTGCACGTTCAAGTGCAAGCATGGCTTCACGAAGTTCAATTGTCTGCTGTTTTAAGCTGTCACTCTGTTTGCCGTAAATATATGTCTGGTACTTGAAGATAACACCAAACAGTATCGATACAACCAGCATACACTGAATAATATCCATAACAATGGCAGCTTGGGTATCAATTGTATGTATATACTCGGGATAATACATTTCAAATAAGAGGCATCCCACAAGAATTGCTACATTAAGTACATACATAATAATGCAATACGGCATTTTCAGAATAATCCACAATATAACAAGACTTACGACAAACCATACAGGCATACCGCTTACCATACCTCCCATGGTAAAATACATTGCGGGGAAAATTGTCAGGTCAACGATACAGGTCAGAACGAGTGCTATATTCTGCTTCCTTTTTATTACTGAGAAATACACAGCCCAGCCTAAAAATATGTCAACAAGGGCAATCATAAGAATACCCACAGGGTTGAAGTCAAGAAAAATCGTTGCAATCAAGGATATAAACCCACCTATGCAAAGTGCTGTAAGCGTTATATTAAGAAGCTTGTGCTGTATATCATATTCATCACTGAAAAGTGCGTTTTTTAGTGCTTTTATCGGATTCATAAATTACCACCTTATCCAATTTTTTACATATTTATAAAAAATTACAGTTATACAAGATAATTATATCACACTTTTTGACTTTTTACAAGTCATTTTGCATATATGAGCAATATTTTTTTAAAATTATTGGGTTAAATTACACAAACAGCTGATATATACAGCAAATAATGCATGTAATGTCATATTCATGATACTTGACTACATGCCTGATATGTGATAATATTAACTCAATAAAGAATAAGGAGGGTATCATCATGTTCACTGCAAACGACAACCGCTACGAAAAGATGTATTATAATAAGGTAGGAAAATGGGGACTTCGTCTGCCGCCTGTATCGCTCGGACTCTGGCAGAATTTCAGCTTCACAGACAATCTTGAAAACATGGAAAAGATGTGTCATACTGCTTTCAACAACGGCATTGTCCACTTCGACCTTGCAAACAATTACGGCAATCCATATAACGGTGCCGCTGAGGAGAATTTTGGAAAAATACTCAAAAGGGGCCTGGGTGAATACCGTCATGAGCTCTGCATTTCAACCAAAGCAGGCTATGATATGTGGGATGGCCCATACGGCGCAAAGCACGGCTCCCGCAAGTATCTTCTGACATCTCTTGAACAGTCACTTAAGAGAATGGACCTCGACTATGTTGATATTTTCTATCACCATGTCTTCGACCCTGAAACTCCTCTCGAAGAGGTTGCCTGCGCACTCGACCAGGCTGTAAGACAGGGCAAGGCGCTTTATGTAGGAATTTCCAACTACAACGCAGAGCAGACTGCTGAAATCAAGAAGATTTTTGATGAGCTGAAAACTCCTTTTATCATCAATCAGCCGTCATACTCAATGCTCAACCGCTGGATTGAAACTGACGGGCTCAAAGACTATGCAGCTGAAAACGGTATCGGACTTGCTGTATTCTCCCCTCTTGCACAGGGTCTGCTGACAGACAAGTACATCGGCGGAAATTACACATCAAACCGTCCGTGGATGAACAACAAGCCTGATGACGCAACTATGGACAAGCTTTTCAGGCTTAATGACATTGCGGCGTCAAGAGGACAGAAGCTTTCACAGCTCGCACTTTCGTGGGTGCTCAGAGACAAAAAGGTTACAACTGTAATTATCGGTGCAAGCCGTCCTGAACAGATTGAAGAAAATATGCAGGCTGTTTTCAAGACTGATTTTACTGCTGATGAGCTTGAAGCAATAGAAAAGCTTATCAAGTGAAAACGCTGATTATTAACGGTTCGCCGAGAAACAACGGAAATACTCAAAGGCTTGTTTCCATGCTGACACAAGAATTAAAAGGCGAACAAAAAATCATAAACGCTTACAAAAGCGATATTTCACCATGCATTGACTGTCGTTACTGCTTTAAGCAAAACGGCTGTTCAATAACGGACGATATGCAGGAGATTTATAAGTATATCGGTGAATGTGATAATATCGTCATTGCTTCACCTGTATATTTTTCGGGGCTTACTCCTCCGATTGTGAGTATCGGAAGCAGACTTCAGACGCTTTACTGCAGCAGAACGTTCCGCAGAGAGCAATTTACCGACAAACTGAAAAAAGGCGCTGTTATTCTGACCCGTGACGGAGACGGTGAACCTGATATGGCAATAAGAGCGGCTAGAATTTTCCTCAGACAGATGTATTGCAGCGATATTTTAAAAGAAGAAATCTTCTGCGGAGAAGGTTCTGATGATGCAATGAGAATAAAGAAAACAGCGGATTTGCTTAACAAATGACAAAGCAAGGGCGATGATTTTTTCATCGCCCTTTTTCTTATTCTACGATTTCAAGCGGATTTACAAACGAACCATTTTTTGTCATTTCAAAATGAAGATGTGATGCCTCGGCAGTTTCAACATCGGCAGTTTCGCCGACCGCTCCGATTTCCTCTCCGCATGCAACTTCCTGTCCGACCTGGACGGTTACGCCCTCATTAAGATTGCTGTATCTTGTAATCATTCCATTGCCGTGGTCAATGGAAACTGTAATTCCCCACAGTGGGTCATTATCAACAGCTGAGACAATTCCCGAGCCCGAAGCCTTTACAACATCACCGAGTGACGCCGAAATATCAACGCCGTTATGTGTCTGCCACGCACCCGTAGTCTTTGATTTAACAAGTTCACCGCCGCTGAATTCATTGAGTACCTCACCCTCAAGCGGCATAACAAACTTTTTCTCCTCAGGCTTTGCAGTCTCCTCAGCACTTTCCTGTGTATCACTCTCCTGCTCAGTTTCCTCCTCGTTCTCTGTAAGCGGTTCGGTTTCTGGTAAGGCAGTTGTTGTTACTGTTTCTGTTGTAACAATAGGTGCAAACGTAACCTTAGGTATGTCCGTTCTGATTTCAGCCGCAGCCTTTTCATTACTTTCAGACAATGAACTGAGTGATGACTGAAGCTCACCTGTAAGGCTACCTGTTGTCTGGGAATATGCAAAATAACATGCAACCCCAACCATTCCGATACTCAGTGCAAGTGCAACATAAAAGCCTTTTCCGCTTAAAATTGATTTCTGATTTTTCTTCACAATTAATACCTCCGAATGTAGTATTCCTCAAACAATAATACCTTGATAAAACGGCAAGGTTTTCTTGTCTCAACAATAGTTTTGACTGTTTCTGCCCGTTTATACCTTTTACGGAATATTTTTAAAAATCAGAAAAAAGGAGACCCGAAGGTCTCCTTAAATTTATCAGCTCATCATATATCTTGCAATTTCAATTACATCATAAAGATTTACGTCGCCGTCACTATTATAATCGGCGATTTCCTTTTCTTCCTCTGTGAATTCTCTTGCATTCATGATATATCTTGCGATTTCGATTGCATCATAGAGATTGATTGACTCGTCACCTGTTATGTCACCCTTAACCGTTACGGGAACATATTCACCGAGCGAAACAAAATTTCTGTTATACTTTTGCGCATAAGTCTGTGCGGTTGAATCTGTGTAGCCGTATATAACAGAGTCCTGAGGAATAGTTGATTCATCATCAAATATTATGCAGTTCGGATTTTCAAATCTGATTTCTATGCCATCACATCCGCTGAATGCACCACTTCCGATTTCAGTCACAAGTCTTGTAAGTGTGATGTATTCAAGAGAAGTACAGCCTTTGAATATTTCGCTTCCAAGCTTTATGCCGCCTTTGGCAGTTGCCTGCTTATCGGGAATCACAACATTTTCAATAAGTTCAGCATAGTCCGCCCACGGATATCCGAGAATTACACCTTCACCCGACAGGGAAAGTGTAAACACCTTATCATTTTCTGTCTCAACATTGCCTGCCTCCCAGCTTACGCCGTACATCTCGCCGGAAAATTCAGGAGCAGTAGCCCTGAATGAAACCTGCATGTCCTTGTCGGGAACAATAAGTCTTGACGCATCACCAAAAGAAATCTTATACATGATATCTATATTATATGTATCGGGTACAAGGTGAATTATTCTTGTTCTGTAAACTGAATATGAGCTTTCCGTGTTTTTACCTGTAATGTGAAGTCCGAGTCCCTCGCCTGGTCTGAATACATAGTCTCTTTCTTCATCAATATCAACAGTTATTCTCTTTTTTATAAAGGATGTAACGTCACCTTCATAGCTGTTCAGTTCTTTAAAGGATTTCTCCTCAGCTTCTATCATATTTGCACGGATTGTGAATACCTGTTCATCGCCCTCAGCCCAGTTATAGTCTTTTCTGTTGCTGACTGCATCACAGTCTGAAAGAAGTGAGCTTACAGAAAGCAGTACAGGTACGTTCTCCTCAAACTCGTAGCCAATTCTTCTGATGTCGTGTACATATGTCTTACTGACTACTCCCCAGCCGATTATTCCTGTACCTTCTCCATAATAATTAGCGGAAAATGAGCCCCACTTTTCGCCATAGTTTGTAGCAGAAAAGCTGTAAAGAGCAGTCTGTGACGGATAGAAAAGAACGTATTCTATCGAGTCATAACCGAGCTTAACATTGATTTTACCGATACCGTCAAGAACCTGAGGGTTCAAAATCATGCTCTGTTCTTCTGCGTAAGCCGCAACAGCTGAACCTATCGGAGCAAACATTATAACCCTGCTTCCCTCAGCGGCAGAAAAGGCAGTCGGGTCGATAACACAGTCAGGGTTATCAATCGTTACAATCATGTTTATACTATTGTTGTCATTTGCAAAGGCTTCTTCGCCGATTTCAGAGACAGTTTCCGGTATGAATACCTTTAATATCTGAGTACAGCCCGAGAAAGCGTTTTTTTCGATAGCTGTAACACCGTCCTGAATAAAAACCTCCTTGAGTGAAGAACAGCCGCTGAAGGCTGATGCCTTTATAACGCCTACATTCCCCGGAATATTAACTGATTCCAGCTTGCTGCACCATATAAATGCACTGCTTCCGATTTCCTCTAGCCCATTCGGAAGATCAATTTCCTTTAAAGCATAACAGCTCTGAAATGCTCTGACGCCGATTCTTCTGACTGAATCAGGAAGAGTAACTGAAGTGAGTTTTTCGCAGTTTCTGAATGCAGAATCATCAATTTCCTCAACAGGCACCCCCTCAATCTCACCCGGAACAGTCATGGTCGTAACACCAGTGTCGCCACAATCGGTGATTTTAGCATAGTCAAATGTGCCGTCTGTATTTTCGTCTACCAGTTCATAGCTCAGCTTCCCGTAAATCCCTTCGGCACTGACGTTCAAAGGCATGACGGCCATTATGTTCACAGACAGCGCAAGGCAAGTAATAATCCCTGAAAGTTTTCTTTTCACATTCATTTTAATTCCTCCGGCTTTTAATTCATTTAAACATTCTAACACTAAAAAAACATCGTGTCAAGGCATGGAACAAAAAGTTGTTAAAAAAATATCAGAAATTTCGCTTTACCCCTTGCATTTTTCTGCAAGAAGTTATATAATAATAGTGTATGATGCGGAATTGCTGAAATTCCGCAAAAAATTATTTTCCGAAAGGTTGTATAAAAATGTTAATTTTAGTTGTTAACGCAGGTAGTTCATCACTCAAGTATCAGCTTATTGATATGGACGATGAAAAGGTAATCGCAAAGGGTAACTGTGACAGAATCGGTATTGACGGTCACATTTCACACAAGACTCACGATGGCAGAACTCTCGATGAAGACTGTGCATTCCCAACACACACAGAAGCTTTTGAAAAGCTTACTGACACTCTCCTCAACAGTGACGCTGCTGTTATCAAGAGCATGGCTGAAATTTCAGCTGTTGGTCACAGAATCGTACAGGGTGCTGAAATCTTCAGTGAAACAACTCTCGTAACAGACGAGGTTATCGATAAGATTGATGAGCTTGCTGAGCTTGCTCCTGTTCACAATCACGCTCACGCACTCGCTCTCAGAGCCTGCAAGAAGGTATTTGACCCTTCAGTTCCACAGGCAGTTGTATTCGACACAGCATTCCACCAGACAATGCCTCCTAAGGCTTATATGTATGGTCTCCCATACGAAGACTATGAAAAGTATCACATCAGAAAGTACGGCTTCCACGGTACTTCACACAGATTTGTTACAATGGCTCTCGCTGAAGCTATGGGCAAGAAGCCTGAAGACCTCAAGATTATTTCATGCCACCTCGGTAACGGTTCTTCAATCACAGCTGTTGAAAACGGCAAGTCAATTGATACATCAATGGGCTTTACTCCTCTCGATGGTCTTATCATGGGTACACGTTCAGGCTGTATCGACGCTTCTGCTGTTACATACCTTGCAAAGAAGCTCAACATGACTCCTGATGAAATGAGCAACTACCTCAACAAGAAGTGTGGCTTCCTCGGCGTTTCACACATTTCTTCTGATAACAGAGAAATCTATGAGGCTATCCACAACGGCGACGAAAAGGCTCAGCTCACAGCTGACATGCTCAGATATGAAATCAAGAAGTTTATCGGTTCTTACATCGCAGTTATGAACGGCGTTGACGCTATTCTCTTCACAGGCGGTATCGGTGAAAACTCATGGGAAGTAAGAGAAGGTGTTTGTACAAATGTTGATTACCTCGGAATCAAGATTGACAACGAGCTCAACAAGACAGTAAGAGGCACACTCACTAAGATTTCAACTCCTGATTCAAAGGTGGAAGTATGGGTTGTTCCTACAAACGAAGAACTCCTCATCGCAAGAGATACTCTCGCACTTATCTCAAAGTAATCATACAAAAAGATTAAGGACGTCCGAATGGGCGTCCTTTTTTATATCTGTTTAATTAATTCATCATATATTTTGCAATTTCAATTACATCATAAAGATTGACAACTCCATCGCCGTTATAGTCAGCGGTTTCTGTTTCAGCCTCTGTGAAATCTCTTGCATCCATTATGTATTTTGCGATTTCAATTGCATCGTAAAGATTTAACTGACTGTCTCCTGTGATGTCGCCTGTAACTACCTTAATATATTCGCCGATTGAAACGAAACTTCTTCCATATTTTTCTGCATATTCTTCAGCAGTTGAATTTGTAAGACCATAGATTGTACCATCAAAACGATAATTGAAATCACTGTCTATTCCGTTTGCAACAATTTCATCCGAGGCACCCATTTCACATTCAGGATTTAATATAGTCAGACTTTCAAGGCTCTTGCAGCCGCAGAATGCGCCACCGCCAATGCTTGCAACACTTTCAGGAATTGTTATATCTGTAACTGAGGAACAGTTTAAAAATGCAGAACTTTCAATATTTGTAACACCATCGGAAATCGTTACATCAACAAGATTTTCGCATCCATAAAACGCACATGAACCAATGCTTTCAACGCCTTCGGGAATTGTTACACCTGTAAGAAGTATGCATTCGCCGAATGCATAACCTACAATACTTGTAACCCCATCAGGAATTACAACATCATCTCTGCAGTTTTTTGCGTCAACCAATATGCCATTTACAACAACGAACGGACTTTCATCATGCATTTCTTCAAGCCAGCGTGTTTCCTTGAAAGCATGTGCTCCGATACTGACAACACTTTCGGGAATTGTTATATCCAGAAGCCATGTGCAGTAATTAAACGCACTACTTCCAATAGTCGTAACGCTGTCAGGAATAACTACACTGTAAATACCTTCACAACCGCTGAACGCCCATTCTCCAATACTTTTAACGCCATCAGGGATTATGACATCTCCCTCACAGGCTTTTCCGTCAATTAATATATCATTGACAATAACCAGCGGATTTTCAGCTTTTCTTGCTTTAAGCCACGCAGTAGCGCTGAATGCACTTACTCCAATGCTTGTAACGCCTTCGGGAATCACAATATTTTCAAGATTTGTACAGTTGCTGAGCACACCATTTTCAATACTTGTAATGCCTTCAGGAAATACAAAATCTGTAAAGCCCTTACAGCCATTAAAAGCCCACGCACCGATATATGTAACAGTTTCGGGAATTGTTACATCCGCAATACTTGCGCATCCGTCAAACGTAAATTCTCCGATATATTCAAGGCTTTCAGGAATTGTTATATTTGTAAGACTTCCGCAGTTCTCAAATGCACAATCTCCAATAGTTGTAATACTGTCCGGGATTATTACGCTTGTAAGCTTTGAATAACCCTTGAATGCATTTGTCGCAATACTCTTGACAGGGAGCCCATTAACTTCAGGTAAAATTTCAATTTCTGTTGCCGAATAATTCAGTCCGCGGACTTTTGCATAGTCATATACGCCGTCTGAGTCCTCGTCAACTGATACATAAGTCAAATCACCATCAATAAATTCCTCTGCTCCGGCAATCACAGGCATAACCGCCATAATACTCGCCGTACAGGCAAGAGCTGTCAGAACAGCCGCAAGCTTATTTTTTATGTTCATTTAACATCCTCCTTATAAAATATACTATATTAATATTTTACCACAAAAGCATTTATAAGTCAATGAAAATGAGATGATGCGGGCACAATAATTCGCCTTTCCCTTGCATTATACGGCGTTTTGGTGTAAAATATATAATAGGATATTATGCATTAAAGATAACAGACAAAGGAGCCTTATTCATGCTGAAACTCAGAAGATTTCTGAAAAATTATAAAAAAGAACTAATATTAGGACCATTCTTCAAGCTTCTCGAAGCAATTTTCGAGCTTATCGTTCCGCTTGTAATGGCGAAAATTATAGATGTCGGAATTAAAAACAACGACAGCGCCTATGTTTTCAAAATGAGCGGCGTACTCGTTATTCTCGGGGTGTGCGGACTCGGCTTTGCGCTCACCTGTCAGTACTTTGCGGCGAAGTGTGCCTATGGATTCGGTACTGAACTGCGAGCGGCGCTCTACCGCCATATAAACAAGCTTTCACACGCTGAAATTGACAGATTCGGTACATCCTCGCTCACAACCCGTCTTGTAAACGACACAAATCAGGCGCAAAGCGGAGTAAACATGTTTATACGTCTTGCTGTCAGAGCACCGTTTCTTGTTATCGGTGCGGCAGTCATGGCGGCAATGCTTGACCTTAAGCTGACCCTCATTTTCCTTATAGCTGCACCGCTTATTACAGCGGTTATCGTGCTTGTTATGCGAAAGACTGTTCCGATGTACAAGGGTATACAAAAGGGACTTGACAATATTTCACTCCTTACAAGAGAAAACATTGAAGGCGTAAGAGTTATCAGAGCGTTTTCGAAGCAGGAAAAGGAAAAGCAGGACTTCTTTGAATCAAGTGACAACCTGGCTGACAGCGCTGTTGCAGTAGGCAGAATTTCTGCTATACTTAATCCTCTGACGTTCATGATTATGAATCTCAGTATTGTTGCAATTCTGTGGTTCGGTGGTATCCGTGTTGATTCGGGTATACTCACACAGGGCGAAATCACAGCCTTTGTAAACTATATGACACAGATTCTCCTTGCGCTTATAGTACTTGCAAATCTTATTGTACTTTTCACAAAATCAGCGGCAGCAGCGTCAAGAATCAATGAATTGTTTGAAACTGAACCGACTGTTTCGGGCGGAACTCTTACTTCGTTCGACCTCACACAGCCTGCACTCGAATTTGAAAATGTTTCGTTTACTTACCCAGGGGCGGGTGCGGAATCTCTCAGGGGAATAAACTTCCGTCTCGAAAAGAACGAGACTCTCGGAATAATCGGTGGTACAGGCTCGGGCAAATCTACACTCGCTTCGCTTATCCCACATTTTTACAATATAGATGAGGGCGAAATCAGAATCTTCGGAAACAATATCAATGAATATTCTCTTGATTTTCTTCACAGAAATATCGGTCTTGTGCCGCAAAAGGCAGTACTGTTTTCGGGTACTGTAAGAGAAAACATGCGCTGGGCAAAGCCGGACGCTTCTGATGACGAAATCATAAAGGCGCTTAAGATTGCACAGGCATGGGAATTTGTCAGCGCACTCCCCGATGGTCTTGACTCACATATTTCACAGGGCGGCAAGAACTTCTCGGGCGGTCAGCGTCAGAGACTTACTATTGCAAGGGCACTCGTCGGAGAACCACCGTTTATCATACTCGATGACAGCATGAGCGCACTTGACTACGCCACGGATTTTGCACTCAGAAAAGCAATCTCGGAAGAGCTTGTCAAGGCAACGGTAATCATGATTTCACAGCGTGCCACAACGCTTAAGAATGCCGACAAGATTCTTGTTCTCGATGACGGCGAGCCTGCCGGTCTCGGCACAAATGAACAGCTCCTTGAAAGCTGTGACGAATACATTGAAATCTATAACTGTCAGACAAAGTGAGGTGGCAAAAATGATAGAAACCTTAAAAAGAATTTTCGGGTATGCACGCCCTTATAAAAGGCATCTTTTTGCCGCAATCATCTTCTCCTTTACAGGCGTTACCCTCTCGCTTTTTGTACCTGTTCTTATAGGTGACGCAGTTGACCTTATAGTATCGGAAAACAACGTTGATTTCAAAGGACTTCTGGAAATACTTGCAGTTCTTGGCGGAGCTGTTCTGATAAGTGCGTTTTTCCAGTGGCTGACTGCTCTTTCCACAAACAGACTTGCTTTTTATACTATCCGTGACATGAGAAACGAGCTTTTCCAGAAGCTTAACAAAACACCGCTCAGCTTTATCGACAGAAGCTCAAAGGGTGAGCTTATAAGCCGCACCGTCAACGATATCGAGATTATCTCGGACGGTCTTCTACAGGGATTTACCCAGCTTTTCAGCGGTGTTGTGACCATTGTTGGTACACTTGTTTTCATGCTGACAATCAGCGTCAAGATTGCACTTATTGTTGTAGTGCTTACCCCTGTTTCACTTTTCACTGCGGCTAAAATCACTCAGCTTTCAAAAAAGGCTTTTACACTTCAGTCTGAACACAGGGGAAGTCTTAACGGGCTTTCAGAGGAAATGATTGGAAACCAGAAAGTCGTAAAGGCGTTTGCCTACGAAAACAGAGCCGAAAACCGCTTTGATGAGATAAATGCGAAAATGGCAAAAAGCGGCGTTAAGGCAGTATTTTTCTCGTCCATGACAAACCCTACAACCCGATTTGTAAACGGTCTTATCTATGCCGCTGTCGGAACAGCGGGGGCACTGAGCGTTATCGGAACTGTCGGATTTTTCGGCAGTATCACAGTCGGACAGCTTACAAGCTTTTTGTCCTACTCAAACCAGTACACAAAGCCGTTCAATGAAATTTCGGGCGTTATTTCAGAGCTTCAGAATGCAGTCGCTTCGGCAAAGAGAGTATTTGCTGTGATTGATGAACCTGAGGAATCCTCCGATGAAGGAAAAACTGTTCTGACACAGTCCGACGGCTCAATGAAGCTTGAAAACGTGAGCTTTTCCTATGTTTCGGAAAAGCCGCTTATCAAAGACTTCAACCTCAGCGTAAAGCCCGGACAGAAGATTGCAATTGTAGGTCCGACAGGCTGTGGAAAAACAACGGTTATAAATCTTCTCCTGAGATTTTACGACATAAATTCGGGCAGTATCAGCCTTTCGGGCACGGATATCCGTGAAATCACACGTTCAAGTCTGCGCTCGATGTTCGGAATGGTTTTACAGGACACATGGCTTTTTACAGGTACTGTCGCTGAAAATATCGCCTACGGCAAGCCAGACGCAACACAGGAAGAAATCGAACAGGCGGCAAGGGCGGTACACGCTCACAGCTTTATAAGACGTCTGCCACAGGGTTACAACACTCTCATTACAGAAGAAGGCGGCGAGCTTTCACAGGGTCAGCGTCAGCTTGTTTCAATTGCAAGAATCATGCTCACAAATCCTCCGATACTCATTCTTGACGAGGCGACTTCAAGCATAGACATCAGAACAGAACAGCGTGTACAGCGTGCATTTGAAAAGCTCATGAAGGGCAAGACCAGCTTTATTATCGCTCACCGTCTTTCCACAATCAGAAATGCCGATGTGATACTCGTCATGAAGGACGGAAATATTATCGAACAGGGCAGTCATGATGAACTTATGCATAAAAACGGATTCTATGCTAATCTTTACAACAGCCAGTTTGCGGCAATATGAAAGGACAGAAAATGATAACTCAGGTAACACAAAAGCTTCGTGATAATATAAAAAAGGTGTTCTCGGGAAATGAAGAAAACCTTGATATGCTCATTTCCGCAATACTGTGCGGAGGACACATTCTTCTTGAAGACGTCCCCGGAACAGGCAAGACAACTCTTGGCTTAGCTGCGGCAAAATCAATGGGCGTAAGCTTCGGGAGAATACAGTTTACCCCCGACCTGCTTCCGTCTGATATCACGGGCGTGAATTTTTACAGTCAGAAAAGCGAGGATTTTTCGTTCAGAAAAGGACCTGTCTTTACAGGCATTCTTTTAGCGGACGAAATTAACCGTGCGGCACCGAGAACACAGTCCGCACTGCTTGAATGTATGGAAGAAAGACAGGTTACAGCAGACGGCAAAACCTATGAACTCCCATTTCCTTTCATGGTGATTGCAACGCAGAATCCGCTTGAGCTTTCGGGAACATTTCCGCTTCCCGAAGCACAGCTTGACAGATTTTTTATCAGTATGACCCCGGGCTATCCGTCAAGAGAAGCAGAACTGAAAATCCTCACGGGTGAAATCGGACGCTGTGCTGAAGATACTCTCTCAGCTGTTGCAGACGAAAACGAAATCAGAGAATGTATGAAGGAATTACAGCAGGTAAAAGCCGCTGAATGCATTCTCTCATATCTCCTTGACATTGCAGAAAAAACACGTTCAGACAATCGCTATATGCTCGGAATAAGTCCGAGAGGCTGTCTTGATACAATAAACTGCGCAAGGGCAATTGCCGCTATGAATGACAGAAAATTTGTAATCCCTGATGATATTATAATGGCACTTCCGTATACAACCGCACACAGAATCATTCCGTCAATGCATGAATATACAGCGCTTGAAAAAAGACGTGAGCTTATAAAACAGACGATATCTGAAATATCGGTGCCAAAGGAAGAACTATGGAAATTCTGATTACTGCGCTGGGCTGTCTGGCTGTTTTTCTGATTCAGCTTAAAATCTACCGCAGAAAATGCTTTGAAAAGCTTTCCTACCGCTGTTATTTCAGCAAAAGTGAGGCTTATGAAGGCGAGGAAATTGAATTTATCGAGGAAATCGAGAATTTCAAGAGACTGCCCCTGCCTGTATTCAAAACGGAGCTTACGGCATCTGCCGCACTTTTCTTTGCAGATACCCACTCAGCCGTTACTGACGGCTCACGCTTTGTCACAAGCTATTTTGAAGTGAAAGGCAAAAGCAAGGTAAAGCGTGTATGGAAAGTAAAGTGTGAAAGACGTGGCGTCCAGAAAATCTCATCGGTTATAATGGTAAGTACTGATATTTTCGGCACAGAAAGCTATTCTGAAAGACCCGATGTGGTTCTCCCTGAAATCACGGTACTGCCGGGGCAGTATGCCTTTGATGCTGACAGGATTTTAAGTCACACTATCTGCGGAGACATGCCTGTAAGCAATCCGCCGTTTGCTGACCCGTTTTATGCAAACGGTCTTCGTGAATACACAGGAAATGAACCACTTAAATTCATAAACCATAACGCCTCGGCTCATGAAAACAGACTTATGGTAAACACCTATGACGCCTCGGCAGACAGTCATGTAACGGTTGTGCTGACGTTCGGCAGACACGATGACACAAACGAACACAACATAAGAGTGTGCGCATATCTTATGGCATATTTAGCACAAAAACGCATTGCAGCAGAACTTCTGATTGCAGGCGAAACAACTGTGAAAATCAGAAATGTCGCTCTTTCGCAGTATCTTTATGCACTTGCGAAAACGAAGGCAATGCCGACAGAAACACTCCCCCAAAACCTTAAAAGCAATACATTTATTATAACAGAAAGCAAGGAAACTGCGAAAAAGGCAGACTGCGGTATAATCTTCACAGGCAGTATTCCGATGCTGGAAAACAGGAACGTTATCTACGTTCCTGAAAGGAGCGTGAATCATGAAAAAAACTGATAGTATTTCACGTTTCTGTTATCTTTTCAGCGTCGCTGTCGGAATAATTCCTGTGCTGATTTTTCTGTGCATGAACGGTGGAATGAGCAGATATACAGTATTTGGCGGTGTTTTCACTTTTAACGCCCTTGCCGCTGTTTTAAACAGGCTTACGCCGGAGAAATTCAGCCGTATTCTGCCGAAAATATATTCGCTTACTCTGACAGCCGCAACGTTTTTTATATACTACAGCGCTCCTCTGTTTTACAGGCTTGTCCTGTCTGCAATCGTGCTCACACTCAGCATATTCATGCAAAGAAAAAATGAAAATACAATAACAGGCGTTTACGCTTTTGTGCTCATAACCTTTGCGGATATACTTTTCTGCTTTATTACAGCGTACAGCTTTCCTCATATTGACATGACGCTCCAGCTGATTTCTTATTTTGTTTACGTTATCTGCTTCGGCGCCTTAACCTGTACAAATGCAAACACACGCTTTTTCAAAGGCAAGTCAAGCATAATTGTTCCGACAACACTTATGATACCCGCAGTCGCAACAGCGCTGATTGCGCTTGTGTCGTTTCCGCTTGCAGGATATGCGTCAGAAGGCATTACCGCTCTGCTGAGACTACTTCTCGGAAACGCAGGTGGCGGAAACACTTCTCCCCCTGCAAAAGCTGAGGCTGATATGAGCTTTTCGCCCGATGAACTTGGAGTGTCTCAGGGCGGACCTGTGGTAAGGTACATTATAATTGCAGTTTTTGCTGTATTTGCAGTTTTCATGCTTGTTTATCTGCGCCGTGAGCTTGCAGAGTTTATAAGCCGTCTGCCCCAAAAATTCAGAAGGCGCAGAACTATCATTGAAAAAATAGCAAGGCATGAAGAATACACGGATTTTATATGCAGTGTAAATCCAGAAAAAATTTCATCTGAAACAACGCTCAGAAAAATGTGGCGCAAACGACTTCGGGGATACCGCCGCATGAACTGGTCACAGGACAAAATGAGACAGGGTCTTGAGCTTGCCCAGAACGGACTTATACTTTCAGGACTTGAAATCAGGGAAAGCGATACTGTCATTGATATCGAAAAAAAACTGTCGCAGGATTTAAAGCCATACTGGCACAAAGCGGCAACCTGCTACATGAACTGCCGCTATGACGGGGCAGTTCCGCAAAAGGAAGATGAAAAGGCTTTTGACAGGCTTATAGAAGAAATCAAAAGAAAAATTTAAGGAGGACAGAAATGAAGATTTCGGGAATTGTCTGCGAATACAACCCCATGCACAACGGACATGTACACCATATCCGCAAAACCCGTGAAAACGGCGCAACACACATTCTCTGTGTCATGAGCGGAAACTTTGTACAGCGTGGCGAAACAGCGCTTATGGATAAATTCAGCCGTGCCGAAACGGCAGTTTCATGCGGTGCAGACCTTGTTATTGAAATCCCGACTGTTTACTGTCTTTCCTCCGCTGAATTCTATGCAAGGGGTGCTGTTTCAATTATGCATTCGCTTGGGTGTGTTGATGAAATATCATTCGGGAGTGAATGCGGAGATATTGAAACACTGAAAAAAGCGTCAGAAGCCGTATTGACGCTCAGTACCTCAGATATTGAAACAAAGCTCAGAAGCGGACTGAGCTATCCCAGTGCCGTTTCAGCAGTACTTTGCGAAAAATACGGAAATGATCTTGCTGAAATTGCCGCATCGCCGAATAATATTCTTGCGATTGAATATTTAAAGGCACTCTTGTTTTTAAATTCGGACATATCTCCTTTTACCGTTAAACGTATCGCCGCAGAGCATGACAGCAGCACGACTGATGACGGCTTTGCAAGTGCTTCGCATATAAGAAAAATGCTCTTAGAAAACGAGCGCATTTATGAATTTGTACCGCAAAGCGTATACGAAAAAATATGCGAAAACCGCAAAAACGACAGACTGTCAGGCATGGAGAATCTTGAAAGGATTATACTTTACAGGCTCAGAACAATGAGTGCTGAACAATTGCTGAAAATCCCCGATGTCGGACAGGGACTTGAATACCGCTTAAAGCAGTATGACAACTCAGGAAGCGTCAGAGAGCTTCTTGAAAATGTCAAGACCAGACGCTACACAATGGCAAGACTCAGACGTATTCTCATGAATATGATTATCGGAGTTACAGCAGAGGACCTGAAAATTCTTCCTCCATACGCAAAAATTCTCGCTATGAATGAAAGAGGCCGTGAAATTCTCGCTCGCTGTAAAAACAGCACAATTCCGATTTCAACGTCCCTTTCAAAGCTTTCCGAAATGGGTGGGAACGCATCACGCTTTGCTCAGCTTGAAGCTGTTGCTTCGGATATTTTCGGACTTTCTCAGAATAATACAGGCTCACGCAATGATGATTTCAGAGCCAAAGTAAGGATAATTAAAAATGAAGATTAAAGCAATAATATTTGACCTTGACGGTACACTCCTCGACTCAATGCACTGCTGGGAAAACGTTGACAAAAACTTTCTCCTTGAAAACGGCGTTGAGCCGCCCGAAGGAGTTTCGGATATCGTAAAAAAAATGACCATACAGGACTCCGCAAATTATTTTAAAACGCAGTTTTCACTTCCACAGTCCTGTGAGGAAATTATAGACAGAATCGAAGAAATGGTAAGGGAACAGTATGAACGTATAATCCCGCTCAAAAATGGTGCAGGAGAGCTTGTTGAAAAGCTTGAAGCAGAAGGGATTAAGATGTGTGTTGCAAGCGCTACATACAATTCCCTTGCTGACGCCGCTCTTAATCGTCTCGGAATTGATAAAAGCCTTGAATTTATACTCACATGCTCAGATGTCGGCGTCGGCAAGGATAAGCCTGATATTTTTAATATTGCTGCTGAAAAAATGGGCGGCAGTACTGCTGATACAATTGTTGTCGAGGATTCCCTTCACTGCATTGAAACTGCCGCAAGGGCGGGCTTTAAAACAATTGCAGTATATGATGATATTGCCCGTAAAGAATGGGATGATATCTGCTGCGTTTCGTGGAAGAATGTCAGAAATCTCACCGATATTTTTGAAATAGTAAGAAAGGAAAACGAAAATGGCTAAGGTTATGGTTGGAATGAGCGGCGGAGTTGACAGCTCTGCGGCGGCACTTCTTTTGAAAAATGAGGGCTATGATGTAACAGGTGTGACACTGCGCCTTTTCGCAGGCGAAGATGTAGACGAGGAAACAAGAACATGCTGTGCGCTCTCGGACGTTGAGGACGCAAGAGCTGTTTGCTACAAGCTTGGTTTTGAGCACCTTGTTTTCAACTTCAAGGAGCATTTCAGAGAAAACGTAATGGACGTTTTCGCCCGCAGCTACTTAAACGGTGAAACACCGAATCCATGCATTGAATGCAACAAGAAAGTGAAATTTGACAAAATGCTCAGACGTGCCGAAGAGCTCGGCTATGACTACATCGCAACAGGTCACTATGCAATAAGAGAGTTCGACGAAACGCTCGGAAAATATATTTTAAAGCGACCGAAAGACCGTTCAAAAGACCAGACATATGTCCTCTACGGGCTTACACAGTATCAGCTTTCAAAAACGCTCTTTCCTCTCGGAGTATACGAAAAACCTGAGATAAGGGAAATAGCTGAAAGCGCGGGACTTGTAAATTCAAGAAAGCCTGACAGCCAGGATATCTGCTTTGTGCCAGACGGCGACTATGCTTCGTTCATAAAACGTCATACAGATGCTGAAGTTACAGACGGTGATTTTCTTGACACCGACGGCAACGTAATCGGCAGACACAAGGGTGTTATCAATTACACAATCGGTCAGAGACGAGGTATAGGAATTTCACTCGGCAAGCCTGCATACGTTGTCGGCAAGGACGCTGAAAATAACACCGTCACAATCGGTGATGAACAGGATTTATACAAATCGGAAATACTTGTAAAAAAAGTAAATCTCATATCTCTTGACGCTCTCCCCGAAAAAATGAATGTCACAGCAAAGGTGAGATACAGCCGCAACGAACAGCCTGCTGAAATATTCCCGCAGGCAAACGGCGATGTACTCGTCCGCTTTTCACAGCCTCAGAGAGCACCTGCCCCTGGACAGGCGGCAGTCTTCTACGACGGAGATATTGTAATCGGCGGCGGAACAATAAAATAATTGCCTTAATTTCCAGTATTTTGAGTGCTTTTGTCTATTGACAAAAGAGTGTATAAATGGTAAAGTATTAGGTATAGGTTTAAGGGGAAAATCAGAGAACGTTTTATTTTATATGGAGGGAATTAATCATGAAAAAAAGATTCAGAAGCATTATTGCGGCTTTAACTGCCGTTACTGTTATATCATTCGGAAGCATGTCTGTTTCCGCAACAACTGCTGCGGACGTTGTTGCAGCAGCAAGAGGTGCAGGTATTCACTCAACTTATGTTGCACAGCTTGAAAACTTCCTTGCGGCAAATGAGTTTACTTCAAACCAGTACGACATGATGATTGACGGCCTTGGAAATATCGGAAACATCAGCCTTTCAGTTATCAAGAGATACTTCCCAGAAATCAACTCAATCGAGGATTTCTATAACGGTCCTTCATCATCTGATGATTCAAATACTGACCCGACTGACACAAAAAAACCGGGTACTATTATAAACGGAACTCTTACTCCGGAAGAAGAGAACATCAAGGATAAAACAGAAGAAATCATGGACAACATGACCAATGAGGATATGCTCGACGCCATTGAAGAAATGATTGAAACAGGTAAACAGGTTGGCCTTGACATTACAGCTGAACAGGTCGGAGACAAGGCATTTACAATTACAGTAAAGGACAAGGACGGAAACATCAAGCTTGTTGCGCCAATCGGACAGCTTGTATCAAGAACAGGTGTACAGGATGTATCAACAGAATCAGACAGCAATACTGTTGCAGTGGCCTCGCTCGGACTTTTAGTTGCAGGCATTGCAGGTATGGCATTTTTAAACAGAAAAAACCGTGAAACAGGTGTTAACTGATGAGTGAAAAGAAAAAATCGGGAAAGGTTGTCCTTTTTGCAACTCCGATTGCCATGTTGGCAGTTTGTACTGCTATCGCAGTCGGTCTTGGATATACCCCATTCACAAAGGCAATGAATTACGCTGATGTCATCTTTTCAGCCGAAGTTCCTCATTCAGAAATCGGCGAAATCAAGTATGACGTTAAGGAAGTTGAAGCAGAGCTTGATGACGGAAGCAAAATCGTGTACCCGTCATTCGGCGCTGAATATGCAACAATTAAAATTGATTCAATCGGGCTTGAAGCGCCTGTTATATGGGGAGATACGACTGACCTCCTCCAGAACGGAGTCTGCCAGTATACAGGCTCGCCATATATAGGAAAGCAGGGAAATGTCGTTTTAGCGGCACACTGCAACACATTTTTCTATCACCTTGGCGAAGTACAGCCAGGAGATACTGTCACACTTACCACCTCATACGGTGAGTTTACATATCGTGCCAAGGAACAGTTTCTTTTCAAGGAATACGACAATTCATATATTTATCCGACAGATGATGACCGTCTGACGCTTTATACATGCTACGGAAATCTGCTCGGTCCGACAGAGGACAGACTCGGCGTTATATGCGAGCTTGTCGAGAAAAAATTCTTTGAATAGAAAGGACCGTGACACAAATGAACAGACTTAAAGCTTATATTCCGAATTTTCTTCTGTCAGTTCTGCTGGTCTTTTCAATTGCCGGTATCGGAATTGCAGGGCTTGTATCAAACAGCCTCCTCTCACCTGAATATCATTCGGATTCTGCCCAGAAGCACGGAATTTATGAACGTGTTTTTGCATATGCTGAGGACTATTTTGAAAAGAGCTATGCCGTTTCAGGTATTCCTGCCGAGGTTTATATGGACGGTCTCGGAGAAGACGTTATAAAGCAGGCAGTTGACGGGAAGATAACAGCTTTTCTTGACTATGTAAACGGAAAGACAGATAAAATAGCTGAGACTAAGGTTGATTTCACTCAGCTGGAAAAAAATCTAAGCGACTTCTTTGACAAGTTCGCCGAAGAAAACAATGTTGAAGTAAATGACGAGTTTACGTCACAGCTTGACAACACAATCAAAACTGCTGAAAAGGAAATCGGAACATTTACGAACATCTACATGCTAGATTATATGGAAAAGGCGGGTGTTGCCGCAAAGCTCAGAAACTATGCACCAATGCTCCCGACTGTTATGTACGCATTAATCGGTGTGGCGGTACTTTGTGTGGTGCTCATAGGTGTTCTAAGCAGAAAGAAAATTGTTTCTGCTCTTTACTGGATTTCATCAGCAGGAATCTGCTCGGCAGTACTCATGCTCGTGCCATGCATTATAATCAGCTCAAAGGATTATTTCAGCAGACTTATTCTGCGTACTGATTATGTTTATCATGCTGTAACAGGCATGCTTAATGACGCAGTTGAATCACTTATGAATATGCAGTATATAATACTTGCAGTATCTGTGGTGCTTATGATTGCATTTGCCGCAGGTTCGGTTATACTTAATAAAAAGAACAAGGACGCCTGAATTCAGGCGTCCTTTATTATATTATTACATCGGGAAAGTAAACTCTGAAACCTTATAGCCGTCCTCCCATTTTACAATGGAAAATACCGCTGTTTCGTCATCAAACTTTTCACCTGTTTCCTCAAATTCATAGTGGGAAATTGCATTGAATGTAAAGCCCTCATCGCTTTCATCCACAAGCTCAAATGTAGTTCCCGCATAGAAAATATCAGTACCTCTTGCGGCATCATTACAATAAAGCTTTCCGTCAATTTCCTTGTATCTCTCATAGATATATTCATCAGGCTGAGTGAAAAGATTGCAGTAATAATCCTCAATGGATTTTATACCCTCTGTACAGTTCGGGTCATTAACAGGCGCCCAGCCGTCATCTGTAATATTATCATAATCGAGCACATAAGGACAGGTGAGTAAAACCGTATGATACATCGTGCATGCGTCATTATAATACATCTCCGCAAGCTTCATCGGGTCAACATCATCTTCTTCGCTTTCATCTGATACTGACTGCTCCTGCTGTTTATCAGCTTCCTGTTCCGCCAGAGTTTCCTCCTGCGGCTTTTCCTCGGTCGTTTCTTCAGCACCAGTTTCCTCAGACTCCTCATTGCTTTCAGAATCTGCCTCAGAGTTTTCCTTGACTTCGTTTTCCTTTTCTTCTTCGCTGTCAGCATTTTCATTTTTTTCTTCATCAGCGTCAGCCACAGCGGACTGTACCTTTTCAGCAACAGATGAAGCTTCATCTGTGATATCACAGCCTGCCGCAGAAGTGCAAAGCAGTGCTGACAATAAAATAACAAATATCTTCTTCATGGATTACTCCTCATTATCTTCAATCTCAAAATCAATCTTTCCGCTGTTTACGTCAGCCCCTGCGCACATTACTCTCACACTGTCCCCGACAGTAAATTTTCTGTCGCTGTATTCATCGGAAATGCTGAAATATCCGTCATAGATATAATTTCCCTCCGGAAGTGTGTTGATGTGAACAAGTCCCTCAATCGTGTCGGGAAGCTCAACGTAGAATCCAAACTCCGTAACGCTTGAAATAATTCCCTCAAAGACATCTCCCAGATGCTGCTGCATATATTCCGCCTTGTAGCAGTCCTCGCAGTCACGCTCAATATTCATCGCTCTGATTTCAGTCTCTGTTGCACGGTTTGAGGCACGCTGTACAAAGCTTTCATATCTCTTGTCAAGCCATTCTTTATTCGCACCGTTTACAATATCTGTCAGAATTCTGTGAATTGCAAGGTCAGGATAACGTCTGATAGGCGAAGTGAAATGCGCATAGTCATCAAGCGCAAGCCCAAAATGTCCCTTCGGCTCGGGCTCATATTTCGCCTTTGCCATTGAACGCAGGGTAAGCATATTTACAACAGGATACACAGGCTTGTCTTTGGCATTTTCAAGTATCTGAGCCAGATGTGTCGGCTTTGTATCTGAAAATGACGGATACTCGACATTAAGCTGTCTTAAAGCGTCCTTTAAGTCGCTGATTTTTTCTGGAGACGGCTGTTCATGCACACGGTAAACAAAAGGTATCTCGTTTTCAGCCGCAAGCTTTGCCGCCGCTTCATTTGCAGTCAGCATAAATTCCTCGATTATCATTTCACTCTTGCCACGGGTTCTCGGTTCAACCGCAACACAAGTGTCGTTTTCGAGCATCAGCTTGCTTTCTGATGTTTCAATCTCGGGCGCACCACGCTTTTTCCTGTTTGCAATGAGTATATCAGCAAGCTCATTCATGAGCATAATGCTGTCCTTTACATCGGCATACTTTTCGTTAATTTCCTCACTCGCAGTTCCGTCAAGGATTGTGTTAATCTCCTTGTAAACGCCTTTGACCTTAGAACAGATAACCGTTTTTTCAAACTTGAAATCCTGCAGAATGCCGTCAGATGAAAGGTTCATGAGCGCTGAAAATGCAAGTCTGTTTTCGTCAGGATTAAGCGAACAGATGCCGTTTGAAAGCTCCTTAGGAAGCATTGGAATAACCCTGTCAGCGTAGTAAATACTTGTTCCACGCTCAAGCGCTTCCTTATCAAGCGGGCTGTTTCCTCTTACATAATGAGAAACGTCAGCGATGTGTACACCAAGACGATAACCGCTGCCAACCTTTTCAATCGAGATTGCGTCATCAAGGTCCTTTGACTCGGCGCTGTCAATCGTGAAGATTATTTCATCACGCAAATCAAGTCTGTCCTTAAAATCATCAGGCCAGATACCTGCCGCCTCGATTTTTTTCGCTTCGTGAATAACATTTTCAGGGAACTCGCATGGCGCACCGCTTTCGGCAATAATTGCCTCCGCACAGCTTGACGCTCTGAGCGCACTTCCGAAACTGAAAATAATTTTCGCCTTATGCTCCGCATGGCGTCTGCCACGGAAAGAAATCTGCGCTAAAACCTTGTCGCCCGTTTTAAATTCAACCTCGCTGCCCGAAATACGGACAGGAGTTTTTGACATTGAATCTGCAAGGAAAAACTGTCCTCCGCTTTCAGTATCCTCAATTACAATACCTGAAAGATTTGAAGCCGCAGGCTCTAAAACGTCAATTACTTCGCCCTCGGGACTGCCCGAGCGTGAGTCGATATAATTTGCCAGGACAATGTCACCAGGGAGCGCACCGCTTAAATATTTACCCGGAACAAAGATTTCCTCTTCACTGTCACATCTTTGCATAAAGCCGAATGTGCGGTTCAGACGAAGAATTTTCGCCTTGAAATAACCAAGGAGTTCACATCTCACAAAGCCTCTTCTGCGCTCGTAGATTTCTCCTGCCTTTACAAGATTTGTAACCGCCTCATTGAATGTCCTCAGGTCACCCTTGCCTGCACGGCATTTTGATGCAAGCTCCTTAAAGGGTATCGGCTTTCTGCCCGACTTTAAGAGAAATGTCTTAATCTTGTTTTCAAAGCTTTCCACACTGTTTTTGTTATGTTTGAATTTCTTTTCCTTTTTAGCCATAATTTTTCCTCTTAATTAGTAAAAAAGCCCTGTAACTCCGTTTTATCGGAATCACAGGACAAGCTTTCACATTTTTTCTTATTATTATGCAAAGAACTGCGGAACAGCGTTTACAGCAATTGTAAGAATAAAGAATGCAATAAGAAGGTACTTTGTAACCTTTCTTAAAATAGCTTCCTTTGTTCTGCCTTCATTCTTTCCGTAGAATGAATCATTTGCACCGCCTGTGATAGCTGAAGTCATATTCTGCTGCTGCTTTGAGTCCTGGAAAAGACAAAGAATAACAGCAAGAACACATGTAATAATCAGCATGATGCCGCCGATAATTTCAACTGTACTCATTTCCATCTTATTAATCCTCCATGTTATTATAACCTGTTTTTTGTGTCATCAATTAATATTAAGTATACCATATATTGAAATAAAAAGCAATAAGTTTTCGAAAATTTTTTTATGTTTTTATTCTTCCTATTTATAAAGGGATTACATTCATTGTGAATTGTAACAAAAATCGCGTAACAAATGGGTTTTTATCGTCATTTTATCAGAATTTGAGAAATAACAATTTTTTTCTTGACTTTTAATTTCAAAGTGGTATAATTTGAATTGTGCTTTTTGAAATCGTTATTTTGTTCAACAGGAATTTTCCTGTGAACAAAAGAGCTATTTCTGAAGTTTACATACAATAAAAATGACCGCTGAGAGGGCGGCCGAAAAGGAGAGATATTTAATGGATTACGGATTTCTTTTATCTCTTGCACTCATTCTTTTCAGCACCAAGCTTTTCGGACTTGTAACCAAAAGATTCAAGCTTCCGCAGGTTGTAGGTGCGCTCATGGCAGGACTTATCTTAGGTCCGGCATGCTTCGGGGTGCTTGAGGAAACTGACTTTATCAAATGCGTCTCAGAACTCGGCGTTATCGTACTCATGTTCTGCGCAGGACTTGAAGCTGATATCAAGGAGCTTGCAAAAGCAGGTAAAACATCCTTTGTAATTGCCGTTTTAGGCGTTGTTGTACCGCTTGCGGCAGGCTTTGGAATTGCATGTGCATTCAATACAGAAAACGAGCTTGGAACAAGCCTTTTCCTTCAGAATATGTTTATCGGCGTAATACTCACAGCTACATCGGTAAGTATCACAGTCGAAACCTTAAAGGAACTCGGAAAACTTTCGACAAAATCGGGTAATGCGATTTTAGGTGCCGCTATCATCGACGATATCCTGGGCATCATCGCACTTACAATTATCACATCAAGTGCTGACTCAAGCGTTAAAATCTGGGTTGTACTTCTTAAAATTCTTGCATTTTTCGTATTTGCCATTGCAATCGGCGTTGCTTTCCATTTCGTATTCAACAAGTGGTCAGGACGTTCCAAAAACGACCTGAGAAGATATGTTATCATCGGTTTTGTATTCTGTCTTGTAATGTCTTACTGTGCTGAGGAATTTTTCGGTGTTGCAGATATCACAGGCGCATTCGTAGCAGGACTTGCACTTTCAAACGGTCCGAGAGCTACATATCTTACAAACCGATTTGAAACACTTTCATACATGCTCCTGTCCCCTGTTTTCTTTGCAAGTATCGGACTTAAGGTTGTTCTTTCAAGCATGGACTACACAATCATCATTTTCGCAGTACTGCTTCTTATTATTGCGGTTGCTACAAAGGTTGTCGGCTGCGGACTTGGTGCAAAGGTCTGCGGAATGAAAAACAAGGACGCACTGAGAGTCGGTGTCGGAATGGTATCGCGTGGTGAAGTTGCACTTATCGTTGCAAGCAAGGGTGCCGCTGTCGGACTTATGAGCGCCAAGTTCTTCCCTCCGATTGTTATAATGGTTGTTGCTACAACAATTATGACACCTGTTCTCTTAAAGCTTGTATATAAAAAGAAGCATCCGACTGATACGGATACTCATGGTGACCTTGAGGTTGACAAGTTCAGAAAAGGTGCTTCATTTGAAGAACATGACCAGTCAAAGGTTACAGCAAAAGCATAAAATACAGACAAAGGACTGCTTTAAAAGCAGTCCTTTTTATTATACCTGTTTTACGATTCACTTGTTTTAAGTGCTCTCATAGCGTTGAGTATCGCAATTACAGATACTCCGACGTCGGCAAATACTGCCGCCCACATATTTGCAAAGCCAAGTGCACCGAGTATCATAACCGCAAATTTCACACCAAGCGCAAATACGATATTCTGATTGACAATTGCGAGGGTCTTTTTTGAAATTTCAACAGCCTTTACAAGCTTTGAAGGCTTGTCGTCCATAAGTACAATGTCAGCCGCTTCAATCGCGGCATCCGAGCCTATACCACCCATTGCAATACCTATATCAGCCCTTGAAAGAACGGGGGCATCATTAATTCCGTCTCCGACAAACACAAGTCGTCCCTTTTCAGACTTTTCAGCAATAAGACCTTCAACACGCTCAACCTTGCCGTCAGGCAGAAGCTCTGTATACACTTCGTCAAGCCCGAGTCTTTTCGCAACGCTTTCGCCGACAGCTTTTGAGTCACCCGTCAGCATAACAGTTTTTCTTATGCCGTTTCGTTTAAGACTTTCAATTGAGTATGCAGAATCCTCCTTGACTTCATCTGAAATAATAATATGACCGAGATACTGCCCATTTTCCGCAACATGAACAATAGTACCTGTTTCATCACACTTTTCAAAAGCAATATTGTTTTCAGTCATAAGCTTTTCGTTTCCTGCAAAAGCAATCTTTCCATCAATTTCGGCTGACACGCCACGTCCCGCAATTTCTTTTGCGTTTCTGATTACTGATGTATCAGTTTCACTGCCATAAGCCTTTCTTATTGATTCGGAAACAGGGTGATTGGAATACGCTTCAGCAAATGCCGCAATTCTTAAAAGTTCATTTTCACTTATTCCCTGCGGACATATTTTCGTCACATTGAATACGCCCTTTGTAAGTGTGCCTGTTTTATCAAATACAATAATTTCAGCTTTGGCAAGTGCCTCAAGATAGTTTCCGCCCTTGATGAGTATTCCCTGCTTTGACGCTCCGCCGATTCCACCGAAAAAACTGAGCGGCACTGATATAACAAGTGCACACGGACAGGAAATTACAAGGAATATCAGCGCACGATTAATCCACTTAGCCCACTCACCTGTTATAAGTGAAGGCACAACTGCAAGCAATACTGCCGAAATAACTACGCATGGTGTATAGAATCTCGCAAACTTTGTAATAAAGTTTTCAGCCTTTGCCTTTTTAGCACTTGAATTTTCAACAAGGTCAAGGATTCTTGAAACAGTAGATTCGCCAAACGGCTTTGTGACACGAGCCCTCACAACACCATTCAGATTAATACATCCGCTCATCACCTCATCGCCTGTGCTTACGCTTCTTGGCACCGACTCACCCGTAAGGGCTGAAGTATCAAGCGTTGTTTCACCGCTGACAACTACACCATCAAGCGGAATTTTCTCCCCGGGCTTTATGAGAATTATATCACCGACAGAAACCTCCTCAGGGTCGCATTCAGTAACCTCACCGTCTCTTTCGACATTAGCGTAATCAGGACGTATGTCCATAAGTGAGGAAATCGACTTTCTCGATTTACCGACAGCAATACTCTCAAAAAGTTCGCCTACCTGGTAGAAAATCATAACGGCACAGCCTTCAAAATATTCCCCTATACAGAATGCACCGATTGATGCTATCATCATAAGGAAATTCTCATCAAAAATCTGCCCGTGAATAATGTTGCGGAACGCCTTCCATAAAACAGTATAGCTTATCACAAGATAAGGCACGGCATACGCTGCAATTTTCAAATATCCGTCAAGCGGTATCAATACTGCCGCCACAAGCAGAATAATGCTCAGAACAATTCTTATAAGCGTCCTCTTTTGCTTTCTTGTCATGATACACCTCAGAAAATCAGCTCGCAGTCGGGCTCAACCTTTCTGCACGCCTTTGCCGCCTTTTTGAGTATGTCAGAAAGCTTTGACTCATCTGCTTCAAGCGTCAGCTTCTGTGTCATAAAGCTGATTGTTGCCTTTTCAACTCCGTCAATTTTATTGATTGCCGCTTCCATTTTTGCGGCACAGTTTGCACAATCAAGATTTTCAAGCTTATACACCTTTTTCATAACAATTCTCCTTTATTCATAAATATGTTCCATACCAAGATTTATAATACCGCATACATGCGAGTCCGCAAGTGAATAGAAAACATTCTTCCCTTCCTTACGGCTTTTTACAAGCTTGCTTGTTTTAAGCACTCTCAGCTGGTGGGACACCGCTGTCTGTGAGACGTTCAGAAGCTGTGCGATATCGCAGACGCAAAGCTCTGCCTCAAAAAGAGCATAGAGAATTTTAATTCTTGTCGAGTCCCCGAACATTTTGAAAAGCTCGGCAAGGTCATAAAGTTCCTCCTCTGCAGGCATTGCGTCCATAACCTTTTTTACTGTTTCCTCATGCACACAGAGGTATTCACATTTTTCCTTTTCCATGTGTTCACATCCTAACATATGTTTATCTGTTCATATGTTAACATATTATTACATATTTGTCAAGGGGTAAAAAGAAAAACCTCAGAAATTTTTCTGAGGTTTTATAGAATAATTCCTTATAAACTTTTCACAAGCTCCACGACACATTCTACGTGAGTCGTTCTCGGGAAAAGGTCAACCGCTCTTATCTTCAAAGGCTTATAGCCATTTTCGGAAAGGTATGCGCAGTCCCTTGCAGCTGTTGAAGGATTACATGAAATCATGACAATCTTTTTCGGGTTCATCTTCACAACGCTGTCAAGCGTCAGCTTGTCACAGCCCTTTCTCGGAGGGTCCATGATAACAACATCGGGCAGACTTCCCGACTCAGCAAGTCTCTCTGCCGCCTGTCCTGCGTCAGCACAGATAAATTCAGCATTGTCAACACCGCTGTTTGCGGCATTTTCCTTTGCGTTTTCAACTGCCTGCGGGACAATCTCAACACCGACAATCTCTCTTACGTTATCTGCCATAGAAAGACCGATAGTACCTGCGCCGCAATAAAGGTCAAGCAGACGCTCGTTGCCTGTAAGTTCCGCATACTCCTCAGCAATCGCATAAAGACGCTCCGCCTGTGGCGAATTAATCTGATAAAAAGCCTCAGGCGCAATGCTGATTACGTTTCCGCACATGATATCGGTAATCTTCCCCTTACCGCTCAGAAGCACAGTCTTTTTACCGAGAATTACGTTCGTGTTTTCGGAATTAATATTCATGACAATACTTTTTATCATGCTGTATTTTTGGGTAAGCATGTCGCAAAGAGCTGTAAAATCCGTCTTTTTCGTTACAACGAGACACACCATAAGCTCGCCCGTTTCGGGCGCTTTTCTCAGATAAATATGTCTGAGTATTCCCTTTCGGGTCACCTCATCATACGGGCGCACATGAGCCTTTTTGCAGTATGCAACAACATCCTCTGCAATACTGCAGAATTCATCCGGCAGAAGTTTGCATCTGCTTCCGCCGATAATTCTGTGACTTCTTTTTGCGTAAAAACCGCAGGTGATTTCACCCTTGACCTCCGCAACGGGATACTGCGCCTTGTTGCGGTAATTGTCGGGCGTTTCACAGCCGAGTATCGGCTCAAAGTCGCATTCTATCTTGCCTATTCTTGTAAAGGCGTCATAGACAAATTTTTCTTTCAGACTCAGTTCCGCATCATAGCTTATGTGTCTGAATGAGCAACCGCCGCACTTTGGAAAGTGCGGGCAGTTCGGTTTTATTCTGTCATCCGATGACTTTATAAGCTTGCTTACAATTCCATAGGCATAGCTTTTCATCACCTTTGTGATTTTAGCTTCAATAATATCGCCGGCTGCCGTTTCAGGCACGAAAACCGCCATACCGTCATATCTTCCTACACCGTTGCCTTCGGTTGTAACGTCAGTAATTTCTATTTCAACTATTTCGTTTTTTTTCATTGGAATTTATCTTCCTCTTTCAGCAATAATTTCCGCCATTTCTCCGACATTCTTCATGCCCGATACTTCCTTCATCTTGAATTTCATTCCGAATTCCTGCTCAACCGCTTCAATAAGATTTATATGCTCCAAGCTGTCCCAGTCCTCAATATCATCCGAAGTTGTCCACTCGTCAATCACAATATCATCGTCATCGAACACGTCTCTGAATACATCCTCAAGTCTTTCCCAAAGTTCCTCTCTGTTTTTCATACTGCTTCTTCCTTTTCCTTTATTTTTATTACTTCATTTTTATTGGTATAGTCCGCTGTATCAAGCTTCCATCGGCTGTCACCATTTTCTTCAAGGCTCAAGCTTTCAAAGCCGAACTGCTCAAAAAGCGTACTCACCATATTATTCTTCTTTGTCCTGTAATAGTAACCATAAATTGTCGTGATGTTTCTTTTACGGCACTCGCTCACAAGGCTGTCGAGCATTGCAAACTCCATATCCCTTTTAAGAACTCTGCAGCTCATAAGCCACAGGTCAATGTGAAGCTCACTGCCTGTTATTCTGCCGATTACAACAGACACAACTCCGTTGTCGCCGAATTTATCCTCAAGCCTGCCGTAAATCGGAATGTATTCATTGCTTTTTGATATTTCCTCAATCTCAGACTGTGTGTATCGCTTAGTTGTCACATTAAACTGATTGCTCTTGTTTGTAAGCTGTGTTATTCTCTGGAGATACACGGGCGAAAAACGCTCGATTACAGCCTCCATTTCAAGGCTTAAAAGAAAATCCTTATAGCTTTCAAATTTTGCCTCAGACTGCGTTCTTCTGATGTTCGCCTTATACATATCGTTTCTTGCGATATCGTCCTTTGAAAAAATCGTAGTCTCAAAAAAACCGTTTCTGTCAAGTACTCTGATATATTCCTCAGGGCACTCGATTTCAGGTGCACAGATATTAAGCTGTGAACGCACAATCTCACGCTCGACAGGATTGTCGTCCATGAAAACAAAGCTCTCGGGCAGTATTCCTATTTCCTCCGCAGACTGTGAAATATTTATGTTTTTAGGTTCCCAGTTTGCCTTGATTGAAACAAAGTCATCGGGACGCAGAACGCCGTCGGGATGGTTTAATCCCTCCAGCGCATTTTCCTCGTCATTCTTTGAGGCAACTGTCAGCATTACGCCTATTCCCGTCTGTTCCTTAATATAAGTCTGAAAAGCATGATATGCTTCCGCTGACGCTGTTTCATGCCCGATTTCTATTCCCGAAACTGTATCATCACCAATAACACCGCCCCAGAGTGTGTTATCAAGGTCAAGCGCCAGAGCCTTTCTGTTCTTTCCGAAAACAGACTTTATGATATTCCCGAGATTATACGAAAACTCAGGGATTGCCTGCATACACATCGCATATTTATACATATACCAGTATTTCGGGTCAGACCATTCCTTTAAGCCATACTGCGCTGAAATATAGTTTATGTCATTGATATAGAAATTGTCATGCTCCTGCGCATACCCGCAAAAGAGCGTGTTTAGCCTGTTTATGAAATTCACTCTGCCGTGAAAGTCCCATGCGTCACGGTTGCCGAGAGTTCTGTAAAATGGCTGTTCAAAATTATTCTGTATAACAGGACAATTGTAAACCTCTGAAAGCCTGTTCCACATGCCCTCAAAATGCCCGTACTGCCTCTCAAGCATTTCATCTGCCTGTGCCTTATCCATTGACATATCAAATTCATAAAACGACAGGTTTCTTGACGTTGTATGAATGTAAATGAGGTCGGGAGAAAAGCTCTGCAGTTCCTCATTACCGAACATTGCATCTTCCCAGTATTTGTTATACTCAGACTTGTAAAACTCTGCCTCAATGCCGTTACTGAGCAAAAACAGGTCAAGCACATTTACAATTTCATCGGTTGTCGAGCCTGCCAGAACGGCTATTTTTTTCCTTATACGTTCGCTGCCGTCAGACAGCAGTTCCTTTCTGATTTTCTTTCTGTTCTTGAGAATGTATCTGCTGTCAAACGGATAAAGTAATTCCTTCATATATCTTTGTTTCCTGATTTTATTTTATTGTATTCTTATTCTTTCAATACCCTCTGAATTTTTACCTGTTGCACTGAATGTATTCATCGCAAAAAGCAGGTCTGTAATTCCCCATTCCCTGAAAAGTGAAACAGCATTCACTTCAAGATATCTCATATCAACAACATAGATATCCTCAAATGAGCCCGTAAGGCACGGCACTAGCGCATTGCCGTAGCTGTCCTTTACTATTGCAAGCTTTCTGCCGTTGGCAACATCTGTGTGCACATGTGTCACAGCCATATCCGTACCAATAAAGACAAGGTACCAGCTTACTGGGTCAACATTATCAATGTTAATAAGAAGCTTTCCCTCACGCTCATTTGTCATGTCAACGTCATAATATGTTGTTGTATACTCGTTTGTCGGCTTGTAGTAAGTGAATGTCTCGGGGTTGTCTTTCAGGTCAGCGTCTCCTGAATATCCGTAAAGCGTTCCGACATAGCCTTCCTTCTGCACCTTTTCATAGCTGTCAAGCTCTGCAAACGGTACACCCGCTTCCTTCGCAAACTCCTCAGCCGCATAGTAGGCGCCGAGCTGTGACCAGTGGTGGTCTGTTCTCATGAAAATATCCTCGTCCTTGTGCTCCTTTAACGCACCATATGCATCAACAGGCGTTACGCCATCAAGGAACTCATTGATATTTGCAATATTATCCTCCTCACTCGCTGAAAGGTCGGAGTACTTTTTCGGAAGATAGTATGAAACAGGCGTCGGACAAACCATTGAATAAACATTAATTCCGAGGTCATTTTTAAAGTTGTTGAGATACTGCGCATACTGTTCGCCTCTTGAATAGCTTCCGCCGAAAAGCATGATTCCCCTGTTTTTATAAACGAGGATATTGTTGCTCAGCTCTCCCTCAATGTTCGGGTCGTCCATAGGGTCTGTTGTCGTTGTCACAACTGTTGTTGTAACAGGTTTTGTCGCCTTTGTTACTGCTGTGACTTTTGCGGCGGCTTCAGTAGGCGCTTCCGTCGGTGCTTCTGTCACAACCTCAGCAACTGCCTCAGGACGTTTGTCCTGCACAACAGGAGTACCGTAAATCTTCACTTCCTCCGACTGCATTCCGAAATTGTCACGGATTTCAGCAGTCAAGTGCTTGAAGTCCTCACGTCCAGGCACTGTGTCGTTATAATAATTTTCAATATCCGCCGTGTATTTACCCGAGAAGTAATCAGTCCATGAAAACTCCGGAAACTTTGCAAGATTTCTGTTTTCTGTTTCGGAAACAGTCGGCCTTTCAAGCACAAGCATTCCCACCGAAACAGTCAGAAAAGTAAGCGCACAAATCACAACATTCACCCTTTTGAAAAATCCTGCAACACGGCTTTTCTTTTTGCGCGGACGTCGTTCTCTCAAAGGTTCGATATCATAGTCTATTTTTATATCATCTCTGAAATCCATCTGCTTTCCTCCTAAAATCTGAAGTACAGGAACGGGTTATTGGTTGCGTCAACAAGCATAATACTGCTGATTATAATAAGCCCGATATTTACAGGTATCTTTACAAATTCAACAATACCCGAAAGTGCCGTACTCTTCTCTGCCTTTTTTCTGATAAGCTTTGCTATCGGGAACGAACAGATGACAGCAGCCAGTATCAGATACAGATTGTTTGTTACAGAAAGCTTTGTGAATTCATTGATTACAGGATTTCCGTCAAGACCTATAAGGTTGCGGAAAAACTGTCCGAGTCTGTCAAAGTCCTCGAAGTAGAATATTCCGAATCCGATTATAATTACGATTTTGTTATAAATATGTCTTACAACAAGCGGAATCTTTTTCATTCTCTTTTTACCGATTTTTATTTCAAGGAATATGAAAAGTCCGAAATATAATCCCCATATTACATAGTTCCAGCTTGCGCCATGCCACAGACCTGTACAGAACCACACGAGGAAAAGTCCGCCGTATTTGCGGCGTTTGCCGAAAATCGGAACATAGAGGAGATAGTCACGGAAGAATGTGCTGAGTGAAATATGCCATCTCTGCCAGAACTCAGATACGTCCTTGCAGATAAACGGGTAATTGAAGTTTTCGTCAAAGTGAAAACCGAATATACGTCCGATACCAATTGCCATATCGGAGTAACCCGAAAAGTCAAAGTAAATCTGGAGGGCGTAAAGCACAGCACCAAGCCATGTTCCAAGAACTGAAAGCTCAGACAACTGGCCATCGAAAATCCCTGACACAACTGTGCTGAGATTATTTGAGATGATGACTTTCTTGCCAAGACCGAAAGCCAGACGTGTTATACCTGCATAAAGGTCCTCAGATGTTGTTTTTCTTGAGTTGATTTCGGCTTCAATTGTACTGTAACGCACAATCGGTCCCGCAACAAGCTGCGGAAACAGCGAAACGTACATAAGGAATTTCGGAAAGCTTGACTGAACATCAATTTTTTCCCATTGACAGTCGATTATATAGGAAATCATCTGGAAGGTAAAAAAGCTTATACCGATTGGCAGCGATATGTCAGGAACGTTCAGGCTGGTTCCTGCAATGTTGTTGATATTGTCAACTATGAATGCGCTGTATTTGAATACGCCAAGCATAGCAATGTCAAAAATGACGGCTGAAGCCGTCGCAACTTTAGCTCCTGCCCCTCCCTTGTATCTCTCAATCATAAGCCCGAATGAGAAATTAACTGCCGCACTCATTATCAGAATAAATACGTAAACAGGCTCTCCCCATGCATAGAAAAAGAGTGAAAATATCAGAAGAACCGCATTTTTATAGCTTATATTTTTATTTGCCGCATATAAAATCACGCAAAGCGGCAAAAAAAGGTACAGAAAAAATAAACTTGAAAAGACCATTTTGTCAGCTCCATTTTAGTAAAATTTGTTTTCTATTTATAGTTTTGTCTACACACTGATTATCTTTTTTGTCTTTTTCCACATTTTGACCAATTTTCATTAATCAAAATATGCATTTTAACAGTTTTTTAATAACATTTATATAAATAATCCGACGCAATACGTCAAATTGACTATAAATTTCAACTATAATTACATTATACAACATTAATTTACACGTTGCAATACCATAGCAAAAATTTTGCACATTGCACAATTTAGCCCCGTCAAAACAAGAAAAAGGAGTGACATTTGCCACTCCTTGATTTCCCATAATATTCAATTAATTTTTGGCGATTTCGCCGTCATTTTCCTTGATTACGCCCTGCAGACCTGCTGCAAGTCCCGCAACGCTCTGTATTTCGCTTGGAATAATAATCTTTGTTGCCTTGCCGTCAGCCACTCTCGGAAACGCTTCAATCGCCTTGTACTTGAGTACATTATCAGACGGATTCGCTTCATTGAGAATTGCAAGTGCATCAGCCTTTGCCTTCTGTACAGCGGCAATAGCCATTGCTTCACCCTCAGATTCACGGATTTTCTTTTCCTTCACGGCTTCAGCTCTGAGTATCATAGCTTCCTTTTCAGCCTGTGCTTTCAGAATTTCAGCTTCCTTTGCAGCTTCAGCACGGAGAATCTGTGATTCCTTTTCACCCTGTGCAACGAGAATTTTAGACTTCTTTTCACCCTCAGCAAGAAGAATCTTTTCACGGCTTTCACGTTCAGCCTTCATCTGCTTTTCCATTGAATCCTGAATTTCTCTTGGCGGGAGAATATTTTTAAGCTCAACACGGCTTACCTTGATGCCCCAGCGATCTGTCGCTTCGTCAAGGATTGCTGTAATCTGTTTGTTAATTCTGTCTCTTGATGTAAGTGTTTCATCGAGAACCATTTCACCGATTATGTTACGAAGAGTTGTAGCTGAAAGATTTTCAATAGCAGAAATCGGACGTTCAACACCATAAGCATACTGCTTTGCATTTGTCACCTGGAAAAACACGACAGTATCAATCTGCATTGAAACGTTATCCTTTGTGATAACCGACTGTGGCTGGAAATCAACAATCTGGTCCTTGATAGAAACTCTTTTTGCAATTCTGTCAAGGAACGGTACGAGGAAATGAGGACCTGTTCCCCATTCTGCATAGAATGTTCCGAGTCTTTCAACGATGAAAACCTGTGCCTGTGGTACAATTTTAATTCTTGTTATAAGAATTATCAGTACAAAAATTGCAATACCAAAAATTATATATCCGAGTGAATCTTCCATAAATTACCTCCAAAAATCAATTATTGACAGTTTCTTTTGCAAGAGAAACAAAAAGCTTTGTTCCCTTTATATCGTCGATTGTAACAACGCTTCCCTCAGGAATAACAGAATTATCCGTTGAAACAGCCTTCCAGTCGACTCCGTTAAGTCTTGCACGCCCCTTGTCGGCGGCATTGTTGACTTCCTCTATGATAGTTGCCGTCTTGCCGATATCTAGCTCCATATTGGTCGGCTGGGTATCTCCCACCCTGAACTTCGAAAGCAGTGGTCTTGTAACAGACAAAAGCAATACTGAAACGAGAATAAAGACAAACATCTGAAGTCCCATTCCAAATCCGCAGAGTGCCACAATAAACGAAGCAAGCGCACCCGCCGCAAACCATATCGAAATAAGCTGCATGGTCGCAAGCTCTGCTATAACCATAATAACAAGTACAGCACCCCATAGAATAAGGTGTCCCATAAACACTCCCCTTTCTGAAATATTGTATCTTTATTTTATCACATCTTTTAAAATAATACAATAGTTTTGAGAAAAAATAAGGGCGGTCTGAAACCGCCCCATTATGTATTGATTATTCAAGTGGATTTGACTCAGGATTGAGTACATACATAGCAACCTTTACGGCATCGCCTACATCAACAGTACTATCACCGTTTACATCAGAAATAACCTTCTGTGCATCTGTGAATCTGTAATTTTCAATGATGTAGTTTGAAATCCAGATTACGTCATAAACATCAACTGATTTATCAAAGTTAGCGTCGCCTGTTAAAATAGGCTCATCACCGGGTGCAACATCCATTCCTATTAACAAAGACTCCCAGTAACCTATATCAATAACCTGATTTACGCAATACCAGCATTTTGCCATTTCCATGATATCTTCTTCTGTAATTTCCCCCGTCACAGCAGACTTATCCATATCATTAAAGTACAAATGAAACTTATATTCATAGAATAAATCATCAACCGCAATATTAATCGGACTTTCAATCTGATAATTCACTGTACCACCAAGCAACTTTTCAATCGCCTGTTCCGTTGCATTTGCATTGTAGTTGGTATCCTGAACATGTAGTTCAACAAGATGACCCGATATTCCGCCATATAATATAAGATCTTCTCCATATTGTTCTACTGAATTTACATCATTTTCAATCTCAGTATACATATCCTGTGCACCATCAAGGGCCAAGAATTCCTCATCGCTCATATTGTAAAGTTCTTCTAAGGTGTATGTTGGTGGGTCAACAGGGAGGATTGGGTCGAAGGTATTGAAGTGATGTGCAACATCACAGAAAAACCAATCTTCCTCAACAGATTTTATTCTGCTATCATTTTCAAGAGCAGCCTTCATACTTTCAATACAGGATAAATCCTGCTTCTGTTCCGCAGTGAAGTTGCACTGATATCTGCCATCGCCACGATAGTATACTGATGAAAAACCGAATTCCATAAGGTCAATATTTACGTTTGCAGGGTCATTCAATTCAGCTACCAAAAAAACACCACCGCAGCCATGCATGGTAGCTGTAATAATCGAAGCCTTCGAAACAAGTCCGTCTGCAAGCCATGCATTTGCAAGCTTGCTTATCTCAGCCGCTTCCTCATAGGTGTCAGTCGGAATTGAGGAAAGCTTATTATTTCCATAAGCCTCCATCCATGACAAACAATCGTTTTCAACGGAATATCCCACAGGAAGTCCTAAAAGCTCATCTGTCAATTCAGTATATTTATTATGCTGCAGAAGAACTCCATATTCTATATGCTCTATTTCTATAATTTGTCCGTCCTTATAGCATCTTACATTATCCTTTTCCCACGCAATATTTGCAGGGTCAGAAAGATATGCGACACTTTCAGACATTGTAAATGATGTTTCTCTTTCAGCGTCAGCAGGAACAACAGGTTCTAAATTTAAGTATCTGTGAGGAACTTCACAAAGTTCATAATAAAGTCCTACTGATGATACGTCTACTGTGTCGTCATTAATTATTTCATGGGATAAATCCACATAGTAATCCTGCTCCAACAGCTGTTCCTCAGTGAGTCTGCATAAATATACACCGTCTCCGCAATCCGTAATATTTTCTGCAGGGAAGCCATATACAGTAAGGTCAATGGTATCCTCAGGATTTCTCAGTTCGACTTCAAGCGAATAATTATTGGCACAGCTGTAATCCACAACTGTCATAATCGAAGCCTTTGAAACAAGTCCGTCATCAAGCCATTTATTTGCAAGTCGGCTTATATCCTCCGCTTCCTCATAAGTCACAGTTTCAACAACAGAAACAGTATCATCAGCCGAATCCTCAACCGCAACATCATATGTTGTTACGGAATACCCCGCAGGAAGTCCTAAGAGTTCGTCCGTCAGAACAGTATTCTTGCTGTGCTGTAAAATAACACCGTATTTTGTACTGTTCACAAACATTATTAATCCGTCTGAGTAATAGTGCCATTTTGTATTTCCCCATACAAGATTTGCAGGGTCGGAATAATATGCGTCCTCTTCTGTCATTGTGAATGATGTGTCTGCGGTTGCCTCCGCAAAAGTCGTTGTTGGCATGACAGCCGCAGATGTCGATAAAACAACTGCAGATAAAACGCATGCCATAAGTCTCTTTAATTTTCTCATGATTTTTTCCTCCTTTTAAAAATTGCTGATTTTCAGCTTCTATATATTAGACGATAAAACTTACTCTTTTTCTCACCTTTTTTCACAAAAAACAGTCACAAATTTTCAGGTGGTATTTTGTGCATATTTTACACAGAGAGTGAAATAATTTTCGCACTCCCACTTCAGCTTATATCTGATTTAATTATATCACATAAAAAAAACAAAAACAGTGTATTTTTCACCAATATTTATATAACTTTTTTATGCATATACACCAAGAAAATAACACACAAAATTCATCAGGTAAATTTCTTTTATTGTGCAGTATTGCACTTGTATTTTCCGATACAGAGTGATATAATATATAATGTATGTAATATAGCGAATACTACCGCTTTTATGGCGGAGTATACCGCAACTGAAACGGAGGAATACCATGAAAAATACGGTTGCAACAATTATGAAGCAAAAGCTTGAAAAAGACCGCATCACTATGTTGACTGCCTATGATTACTCCACAGCACGTCTCATCGACGAAGCAGGTATTGAAATGATACTTGTCGGCGATTCGCTTGGCATGGTTATGCTCGGATACGAAGACACGCTGTCGGTCACCATGGAAGATATGATTCATCATACAAGGGCTGTAAGCCGTGGCGCAAAAAACGCAATGATAGTCGCTGACATGCCGTTCATGTCATATCAGACAAGCGTTTATGATGCAGTAGTAAATGCAGGAAGGCTCATGAAGGAAGGCAGAGCAAATGCCGTAAAGCTTGAAGGCGGAGTGGCTTTTGCAGAACACATCAAGGCTATCACAGACGCCTCAATCCCCGTTGTGGGACACATCGGCATGACACCGCAGTCGGTTAACATGTTCGGCGGCTTTAAGGTTCAGGGAAAAGACGAAGAGGCTGCCGCTAAAATCATTGCCGACGCAAGAGCAATTGAAAAAGCGGGAGCATGTGCGGTTGTGCTTGAATGCGTACCGGACAGACTCGCTTCCTATATTTCCGAAACGCTCACTATTCCGACAATAGGAATAGGTGCGGGAAAAGGCTGTGACGGACAGGTTCTTGTATATCAGGATATGCTCGGAATGTATTCTGATTTCACGCCTAAATTTGTAAAGAAATTCGCCGATGTTGGTACTGCCATGAAAGCGGCGTTTAAAGAATATATAGAAGAAACAAAGTCGGGAGCATTCCCGTCTGAAGCACACAGCTTCAAAATGAACGAAGACATGGATTTTGAAAAGCTTGAAAGGGAATGTGAAGAAAATGCAGGTAGTTAAAACAATAGATGAAGTCAGAAAGATAGTTTGTGAATGGAAAAAGCAGGGACTTTCAGTTGGTTTTGTACCGACTATGGGATACCTCCATGAAGGTCACCAGAGTCTTATAAAGCGTTCAACAGAAAACGACAGAACAGTCGTAAGCATATTCGTAAACCCGATTCAGTTCGGGCCAAACGAGGATTTTGCGGCTTATCCGAGAGACCTTGAAAGAGATACATTAAAATGTGAGGAAGCCGGTGCAGACCTGATTTTTGCACCAGAAGCATCTGAAATGTATGCTGAGGATTTCACATCATTCGTTGATATGACAGGGCCTACTGAGGACCTTTGCGGTGCAAAGCGCCCGGGTCACTTCCGTGGCGTATGCACAGTTGTTGCCAAGCTCTTCAACATCGTAACTCCAGACAAGGCATATTTCGGTCAGAAGGACGCTCAGCAGCTTGCAGTTATCAGAAGAATGGTCAGAGACCTTAGCATTGGCGTTGAAATTGTCGGATGTCCGATAATCCGTGAGGATGACGGCCTTGCTAAAAGTTCAAGAAATACTTATCTCAGCGATGAAGAAAGAAAAGCGGCAGTTGTAATTTCAAAGGCACTTGAAACAGGAAAATCCATGATTGAAAACGGCGAAAAGAGTGCACAGGCTGTTATAGAAAAAATCACGGCTGAAATCGAAAAGGAACCACTTGCAAAAATCGACTATATCAAGGCGGTTGATGCTGACAGCATTGAACCGATTGAAGAAATAAACGGACGCATTCTTGTTGCGGCGGCAGTTTTCATCGGCAAGACACGCCTTATCGACAACTTCATTACTGAAAGGAGCCTATGATATGACTCTTACAATGTTAAAATCAAAAATACACCGTGCAAGAGTTACAGAGGCCAACCTCAACTATGTCGGCAGTATCACGATTGACTCAGAGCTTATGAAAGCTTCGGGAATACTTGAATACGAAAAGGTACAGGTTGTGAATGTCACAAACGGCAGTCGCATTGAAACATATGTAATAAGCGGTGAGGCAAACTCGGGTGTTATGTGTTTAAACGGTGCGGCGGCAAGATGTGCGGCTGAGGGCGACATTGTCATCATAATGGCTTACGCACAGATGAGTGAGGACGAAGCGAAGGCATTCAGACCTAAGGTTGTGCTGGTTGATGGCGAAAACAGGGTTGCTGAAGTTTTCAGCTATGAAAAGCATGGTGATATCAGATGATTCTTGCGGCTGACATCGGAAACACAACCGTTGTAATCGGGCTTATTGAAAATGATGAAATCATAACGTCCGAAAAATTCATGACGGACGTTTCCGAAATCGAAATGAACTATCACGAAAAAATCACACGAATGCTCAGAAACCACGGAGTAGACAAAATTGACGGAGCTGTAATCTCCTCAGTTGTTCCTCTTATGACGGGCATTATAAGTGAAGTTATTTCGTCAGAATACGGCGTAACGCCGCTTGTTATCGGCGCTGAAACTTCTGCTGATATAAAAATCATGACCGATGAGCCGGGTAAGGTCGGAAGCGACAGAATTGCTGACGCTGTCGGGGCTGTTGCGCAGTATGGCGCACCGCTCATTGTAATTGATATGGGAACCGCAACGACAGTATCCGTTGTGAACGAAAAGAAGGAATTTATCGGCGGAATGATACTGCCTGGCGTAAGAACCGCCCTTCACTCCCTTATCAAAAATACGGCTCAGCTTCCGCAGATAAAGCTCAGCTCACCGCCCGATTCGCTTATCGGAAAAAACACAGCCGCTTCAATCGAAAGCGGTATGATTTACGGCACAGCTTCGTGCATTGATGAAATATGCACACGTCTTTCAGAAGAACTCGGCTTCATGCCTCAGGTTATTGCAACAGGCGGTAACGCAGAAAAGATTGTGCCATACTGCAGACACAAAATTATACTTGACAAGCGCCTTTTGCTAAAGGGGCTCAACATCATTTATAAACAATACGGAGACAGGAAAAATGCTTAAAGGAAAATCAGTTTTAATAGGCATAACGGGCGGTATTGCCGCTTATAAAATTGCAGGACTTTGCAGTATGCTTGTAAAGCTTCACGCAGATACAGACGTGATGATGACAGAAAATGCCTGTCAGTTTATAGCTCCGCTGACCTTTGAAACGCTGACTAACAGCAAGTGCATGGTCGATACCTTCGACCGTTGCTTTGAGTTTGATGTAAAGCATATTTCAGCAGCAAAAAAAGCGGATGTACTTCTCATCGCACCTGCAACGGCAAACGTTATTGCAAAGCTTGCTAACGGTCTTGCGGACGATATGCTGACAACTACTGCGCTTGCCTGCAAGTGTCCGAAAATCATTGCACCTGCAATGAACACGAACATGTACACAAACCCGATAGTTCAGGATAACTTAAAAAAGCTTGAACACTATGGCTGGACTGTTATTCCTGCTGACAGCGGCAGACTTGCCTGCGGTGACAGCGGACAGGGAAAAATGCCGTCGGAGGAAACTCTGCTTTCATACATCATGAGAGAAATCGCCGCAGAAAAGGACCTTATCGGTAAAAGAGTACTTATCACGGCAGGAGCTACTCAGGAAGCAATCGACCCTGTGAGATATATCACAAATCACTCGACAGGAAAAATGGGTTATGCACTTGCGCAAAGAGCAATGCTCAGAGGCGCTGAGGTTACGCTTGTAAGCGGCAAAACCAGCATAAAAGTGCCGCCTTTTGTGAATGTAATTGATGTTACAAGTGCAAAGGATATGTACGACGCTGTAATGCAGAACGCAGACAGAAATGATATCATAATCATGGCGGCGGCAGTTGCCGATTACAGACCGCAGAGTGTTGCCGAAAACAAGATAAAGAAGTCTGATTCTGATATGGCAATACATCTTGAACGTACTGACGATATTCTTGCAACAGTATGCAAAAACAGACGCAAGGAGCAGTTTATCTGCGGGTTTTCAATGGAAACGGAAAATCTGATTGAGAATTCCCGTAAAAAGCTCAGTAAAAAGGGCTGTGACATGATTGCGGCAAACAGTCTTAAAACTGAGGGCGCAGGCTTTGGCACAGACACAAACATCATAACACTTATTGCAAAGGATTTTGAAAAAAGTCTGCCTGTTATGACAAAAGAAAATGCCGCTGACTGCATACTTGATGAGGCTGTCAGGGCATTGTAAATGTAATATTTACACATAACTTTCACATAAAAAGCACTTTAATTCCCCGACAAAATATGATATAATTAAACTTGTACGCTTTTTGCGTTTCCGGGAAATTTTAAAGAACGGAGATTTTTGAAATGTCTATTTATTCTCTTGGTATTGACGTTGGTTCAACAACTGTCAAAACCGTAATCATAAACGATAAAAAAGAAATAATATATTCTGAATATCAGCGCCATTTTTCAAAGGTGAAGGACGCTGTAAAGGAACAGCTTGAGGTTATTGCGGAAAAGTATCCTGAGGATACTTTCAGAGTCTGCATGACAGGTTCGGCAGGACTTGGTCTTGCAACGGGTGCGGAAATTCCGTTTGTACAGGAAGTAAACTCCGCATTTATTGCCGTTAAGGAACGCTTTGAGGACGTTGACGCTGTAATCGAGCTTGGCGGTGAGGACGCTAAAATCATCTTCATGACAGGCGGTGTTGAACAGCGTATGAACGGTTCATGCGCAGGCGGTACAGGTGCATTCATCGACCAGATGGCAACACTTCTTGCAGTAACTGTTCCCGAAATGGATAAGATGGCACAGAAAGCAGAAAAGGTTTATCCGATTGCTTCACGCTGCGGCGTATTTGCAAAATCAGATATTCAGCCGCTTTTAAACCAGGGTGCTAAACGTGAGGATATCTGTGCGAGTATTTTCCAGGCAGTTGTTGACCAGACTGTTTCAGGTCTTGCACAGGGACGAACAATTGAGGGAAAGGTGCTTTTCCTCGGTGGTCCGCTTTCATTTATAAGAGGACTGAGAAATGCATTTATCAACACTCTTGATCTGACTGAGGGCAAAACTGCGCTGTTCCCTGACGAAGCTCCTGTTTTCGTGGCACTCGGCTGTGCACTTTTTGCACAGAACGGCTATGAAGAATTTACAATTGACGAACTTCTTGACAAAATAAATAACGCCAGATCATCAGGCGGAGTTATAACAAGCGATCCGCTTTTTGCTTCAAATGCAGAATACGAAGAATTTATTTCACGTCACAAGCAGCACGACTTAAAATACGCTGACCTTCTTACATATGAGGGCGACGCTTATCTGGGTATCGACGCAGGTTCAACAACTACAAAGCTTGTGCTTATAACAGACGACGGCAGACTTCTTTTCCAGCACTATTCATCAAACCAGGGTCAGCCGCTTGACAAAATTACAGCCAAGCTTAAGGACATATACAAAAACATGAACCCGAAAATCACAATCAGGGGTTCGGCTGTCACAGGCTATGGCGAAGAGCTTATCAAGGCGGGACTTTCAATAGATTTCGGTATCGTTGAAACTGTTGCTCACTTCAAGGCTGCTTCATACTTCTGCCCTGAGGTTGACTTCATTATCGACATCGGCGGTCAGGACATCAAGTGCTTCAAAATTGCAAATCACAGCATTGACAGCATCATGCTCAACGAAGCATGTTCATCGGGATGCGGCTCATTTATTCAGACGTTTGCACTTGCGCTCGGCTATGACATCGCTGAGTTTGCTCAGCTTGGTCTTATGGCGAAAAATCCTGTTGACCTCGGCTCACGCTGTACAGTATTCATGAACAGTAGCGTTAAACAGGCACAGAAGGACGGTGCAACTGTTGAGGATATCTCAGCGGGTCTTTCATCGTCAATTATCAAAAACGCAATTTACAAGGTTATCCGTGCAAACTCTCCTGACGAGCTTGGCGAAAATATTGTAGTACAGGGCGGTACTTTCCTGAACGACGCAGTACTCAGAGCGTTTGAAAAGGAAATGGGCAGAAATGTTATCAGACCTGCTATTTCAGGGCTTATGGGCGCATTCGGTGCGGCACTTTACGCCAAGGAAAAGTCAACAGGCAAATCGACAATCATTTCGCCAAAGGACCTTGAAAACTTCAGCTATACATCAAAAACTGTACAGTGCGGCGGCTGTACCGCAAAATGCAGTCTTAATATCGTAAACTTCGGCGGCGGCGGAAAGTTCATCTCCGGTAACAAGTGTGAAAGAGGCGCCGGCAAGGAACTTGCAAGCGGCGACGAAAGCATGTACGAATACAAGTACAACTACATCCTCGACCTTTTCAAAGATAAAAAGGATTCCAGTATTAAAGTAGGTATTCCGCTTGTTCTCAATTTCTATGAGCTTATGCCGTTCTGGAAGGCATTCTTCGATGAACTCGGTATGGAGGTTGTAATCTCTGAGGAAAGTACAAGAGAAACATACTATAAGGGTCAGCACACGATTCCGTCTGACACGGTCTGCTACCCTGCAAAGCTTGTTCACGGACACATTGAAAGTCTCCTTGACAAAAACATTGACTTCATTTTCTATCCATGCATGAGCTACAATCTTGATGAGGGCGAAGCTGACAACCACTTCAACTGTCCTGTTGTCGCTTACTACCCTGAGCTTTTAAAAGCAAACAACGCAAGACTCAGTGATGAAAACTTCTTCCATCCTTACATAGACTTAAATCGTGAAAAGAGCATTGTTTCAACTCTTCACAAGACATTCTCAAAGTATAATGTCAAGAAATCACAGATTAAGTCTGCTATGAAAAAGGGCTTTGCGGCGTATGCCGATTTCAGAAACGATATCTATAACAGAGGCGCTCAGATTATAAGAAAGGCGCGTGAATGCGGTCAGAAGATTATTGTTCTTTCGGGTCGTCCTTATCACATTGACAAGGAAATCAACCACGGCATTCACAAGCTTATTACAAGTCTCGGAATGGCTGTTGTTTCAGAGGACGCTGTTTTCCAGCATGGTCACTATCCGAATCCGCATGTTCTCAATCAGTGGAGCTATCACGCAAGACTTTACAGAGCAGCTCAGCACGTTACAACTCAGCCTGATATGCAGCTTGTTCAGCTTGTATCATTCGGCTGCGGTATTGACGCAATCACAACTGACGAAGTCAGAGAAATCTTAGAGTCAGGCGGAAAGCTTTACACTCAGCTCAAGATTGACGAAATCAGCAATCTCGGTGCGGCAAAAATCAGACTGAGAAGTCTTGTTGCGGCAATGGATGAAAGATAAATTTAGGAGTAAAACAAAATGGATTATCCTGTTTTTAAAGATGAAATGAAACATGAGTATACAATACTTGTTCCTGATATGCTTCCTGTTCATTTCAAGCTTATTATAAAGATTCTGAAAAAGTACGGCTATAACGTCGAGCTTTTACAGACCTCTACAAGAGAGGTTGTCGATGAGGGACTAAAGAACGTCCACAACGACACCTGTTATCCTGCACTGCTTGTTATCGGTCAGTTTATAAACGCTCTCAAAAGCGGCAAATATGACGTTAACAAGACAGCACTTATGCTCACTCAGACAGGCGGCGGATGCCGTGCATCAAACTACATTCACCTGCTGAGAAAAGCGCTCAAAAAGGAATTTCCTCAGGTGCCAGTTATATCACTCAATTTAAGCGGACTTGAAAAAGGAAGCGGCTTTGCGCTTACACTTCCTATGCTTCTGAGAGTGGTATATGCAGTTTTCTACGGCGACCTTCTGATGTCACTTTTCAATCAGTGCAAGCCTTATGAAGTACATGAGGGCGATACTGAAAAGGTAAGGGAAAAGTGGCAGGAAAGACTGCCTAAGCTTTTTGATAAGAAAGAATTCATGAAGTGCAAGAAATACTGCACAATGATTCTTGATGATTTTGCCAAAATCGAACGTACCAGGGAAAAGAAGGTGCGTGTTGGAATAGTCGGGGAAATTTATGTTAAATACTCCCCTCTTGCAAACAACCATCTCGAAGAATTTCTGCTTTCAGAGGGCTGTGAACCAATAGTTCCTGCGCTTATGGAATTTGTTATGTACTGCCTTGCAAGTGCTATGGAAACAGGCAGAATTTACAAATTCACAGACAAGAAGACTTTAGTCAGCAGTTTAGGATATAAGCTCATTTATAAAATTCAGAAGAGCATTATCAAAACCATAAAAGAACACGGCGAGTTTGAGCCTCCGCACGATTTTGAGCATGTAAGACGTCTTGCTGACAAGTATATCAGCCAGGGCGTAAACATGGGCGAAGGCTGGCTGATTCCTGCAGAAATGGCGGCACTTGCCGAAACAGGCACAGAAAACATTATCTGCACCCAGCCGTTTGGCTGTCTGCCTAACCATATTGTTGCAAAGGGTATGTCACGAGTTATCAAGGAAGCATATCCCGGCGCAAACATCGTAGCCATTGACTATGACCCGGGCGCTACAAAGGTTAACCAGGAAAACAGAATCAAGCTTATGCTTGCAAATGCAAAAAGATAAAGAAACGGACTGCATGTGCAGTCCGTTTTGTTGTCATCAGAATACAAAAAAGCCGCCATTCAGGGCGGCTTAAAATATACACTTGTCTTATTTTGCTCCGTTTCTTGCAAGAACAGACTGAACTGTCTTGAAAATAATCTTTATATCAAATCCAAGACTTCTCTTTCTGCAATATGTAAGTTCCATTTTCTGTCTTTCAAAATTGCTGTAACCGACATTGTTTCTTGCATATGCCTGCCAGTATCCTGTAAGACCCGGTCTTACGGATTTTAATATGTACGCCTGATAATCCGAATAGTTTTCTTCCATTTCATCCTGAAGAATAGGTCTCGGACCAACAATTGACATATCTCCCTTTAAAATACTGAGCAACTGCGGAAGCTCGTCCATAGAAGTTTTTCTGAGGACATTTCCGACCTTTGTAACTCTCGGGTCGTTATCAAGCTTATACTCTTTTTTATATTCCTCATACTCCTCAGGAGTCAGCATATTTTCAAGTGAATCAGCGTTCATCTTCATGCTTCTGAATTTGTACACGCTGATGATTTTCCCGTGTCTTCCTACTCTTTCCTGTGCATAGAAAATTTCCCCTCCGTCACTGAGCTTTATAAAAGCAGAGATAACAAGGAACACAGGACTTAAAAGAATAAGCGCAAGCCCGGAACAGAAAATATCAGAAAAGCGCTTGATAAAGTTATATACTGGCTTGGATTTCAATCTGAAACTATTCAGATGTATTATTTTCGGGTTCTGTTCAAATTCATCCAAGGCGACGTTCGTCTTCAAAACTTTCTCCCCCTATAATATTAACTTTTTAAAATTTACCATATATCTTTATATCAATTCACAATTTCTCTTTTATACAATTATATATTCTAATTCAGGGTGTGTCAACCTAAAAAGACGATAAACCGAACAAAACTCAGTTTTTTCTACATTTCACACAATTTTTAGTATTATAAGTAACCTTAAACGCAAACATTATTACATTTCGGTTACTGACTGTTAACACAAAGTCTCCCCACATTTTCAAATGCGGGGAGGCTCATGTTTCTATCTGAGTCTGTTAAAGCTTGTAATTCCGGTTTCACCGCCGATTCTCAGCAGACGGTTATATTTGGCAACTCTGTCCGAACGGCATGGTGCTCCTGCTTTAATCTGTCCTGCATTTGTACCAACTGCAAGGTCAGCAATTGTTGTGTCCTCGGTTTCACCCGAACGGTGTGAGATAACTGCCCTGTACCCTGACGAACGTGCCATTTTGATAGCGTCAAGCGTTTCTGTAAGAGTACCAATCTGATTGAGCTTTATTAAAATTGCATTGGCGGCTTTTTCGTGAATACCACGCTGAAGATATGACGCATTTGTTACAAAAAGGTCATCGCCGACAAGCTGAATTTTCTTTCCGAGTACTGACGTAATCTCTGTCCAGCCACTCCAGTCTTCTTCGCCGAGAGGGTCTTCAATCGAAATAATCGGATACTTCTCAGAGAGATTTTTCCAGTATGCAATAAGCTCCTTGGTGTCATAGGTCACGCCCCTTTTCGGAAGGTGATATTTTCCGTCCTTCCACCACTCACTGCTTGCCGCATCAAGCGCAATTTTAATTTTATCTGTGTTATAGCCTGCTTTTTCAATCGCCTCAATAATGCACTCAATTGCTTCCTCCTCGGAATTGAGATTCGGTGCAAAGCCGCCCTCGTCCCCAACAGCAGTAGAAAGTCCCTTTTTCGTCAGCACCTTTTTGAGACTGTGATACACCTCAGTTCCCATACGCAGTGATTCAGCATAGGTCGGAGCGTCAACAGGCATAATCATAAATTCCTGAATGTCAATATTATTTGCGGCGTGAGCACCTCCGTTTAAAATATTCATCATCGGTACAGGCATAATATTCGCCGAAACACCGCCGATATACTTATAAAGCGGAAGGTGATAGTGTGATGCCGCCGCTCTTGCAAGCGCAAGTGAAACTGCAAGAATGGCATTTGCGCCGAAACGACTTTTGTTCTCTGTGCCGTCAAGAGTAATCATCATGTTGTCAATGCGTCCCTGGTCGATAGTATTCGCAGAGCATGCCGCCTTGCAGATATCAATATTGATGTTCTTTACCGCCTGAGCAACGCCGTTTCCGCAGTATCGTGTCTCGTCCCTGTCACGAAGCTCCGCCGCTTCGTTAATGCCCGTAGAAGCGCCCGACGGCACACTCGCAACACCAACGCTTCCGTCAGAGAGAAGAACCTCCGCACGGACTGTCGGGTTACCTCTTGAATCGAGTACCTCAAAGCCTCTGACTCTTTCAATCTTCATATTAAGCATAGTTTTTCTCCTTATTTTGTAGTATACGGCGCAAGTGAAAGGCGGATAAAGTATCCCTGCTTATGACTGCACACAGGGCATGCCTTAGGCGCTTCTGAGCTTTTGTGTACATAGCCGCAGTTTAAACACATCCACTCCTCCTCAACGTCCGACACAAACAGCTTACCCTGTTCAAGCAGGTCAGCGAGCATGCCAAAGCGTTCACCGTGAGCCTTTTCGATTTTGGCGATGCTATTGAATTTTGCGGCAATTTCCGTAAAGCCTTCCTGTGCGGCAATCTTGGCAAAGTCAGGGTAAACAGGTTCAAACTCTTCAAATTCATTGTGCTGTGCGGCACGAAGAAGCTTCTGAGTTGTGTCGTAGATGTCAATAGGATAGGAACCGTCAATGGTGATGTTTTCACCCGCCATATCCTTTAAGAAGTCGTAGAACACTTTTGCGTGAGCCTGTTCCTGTTTGGCTGTGAACTTGAACACCATTTCAATTACAGGTAGATTTTCGCTGCATGCCTGCTGAGCGGCAAACTCATATCTGTTTCTTGCCTGACTCTCCCCTGCAAATGCACGAAGAAGATTGATTTTTGTTTTGCTCTCTGATAAATTCATTTTTAGTACCTCCGTTTTTATGCGTGATACTACCATTGTCTGCAATTTCGAGAAAAATATTCCTGTGAGGCAAAAATATTCATTACATATAAATTGACTGTTTTAAAAATATCTGATATAATTATTATCATAAACAGATTTGAAATGAGGAATAATAATGGAAGTTAAATTCTATGAAAACGTCGCTGATGAGCTTTTAAAGTTTGCTGTCATAATTTCAAAGCACAATGGCAAATGGGTATTCTGCAAACACAGAGAAAGGGACACTCTTGAAATCCCGGGCGGTCACAGAGAAGACGGTGAAGCTATCGACGATACAGCAAAGCGTGAGCTTTATGAAGAAACGGGTGCAACTGATTTTTCAATTAATCCGATTTGTGTTTATGCTGTTGTTTCCGATGACGGAAAGGAAACCTGTGGCATGCTTTATATAGCTGATATTCTCAGATTTGAAGAAGAGCTTCGCAACGAAATAGAAAAAATTTTCATTACAGATAATCTCCCGAAAAAATGGACTTATCCTCTCATTCAGCCGAAGCTTGTCGAAGAAGCTGTAAGACGAGGAATCTGCTGAAAAAACATCACAAAAAATGCTTGACAAATCCCTGAAATTATTATATAATGAGATATTCTCAGAAACGGAGGTATTCTTATGAGCAAGGAAAATTTCAAAACAATAACTGAAAACAGAAAAGCAAGACATGAATACTTCGTTCTGGAGAGCATGGAAACAGGCATTGAACTTGTGGGAACTGAAGTTAAGTCACTTCGACTCGGACAGGTTAACCTCAAGGACAGTTGGTGCAGCATTGAAAACGGCGAGCTTTTTATTAAGGGTATGCACATCTCCCCTTATGAAAAAGGAAATATTTTCAACCGTGACCCTATGCGCGTCAGAAAGCTTCTTATGCACAAAAAGGAAATAAGCCGTCTCTTTGGCAAAATCAAGCAGGACGGTCTTACTCTTATTCCCCTTTCACTCTATTTCAAAGGCTCAAGAGTTAAGGTTCAGCTCGGACTTTGTAAGGGTAAAAAGCTTTATGACAAGCGTGAGGATGCTGCCAAAAAAGATGCTAAACGCCAGATTGAGCGTGCTGTCAAGGCTCGCTACTGATACACATGGGGGCGTAAAGGTTTCGACGGGGACTCTGAACCACGATAAGCGAGTAGAGCAGGGCATCTCTTTAATCTGCACCACGTTTAAATATAAACGCTAGAAATAACATTACTGTAAGCACAAGAAACTTACAGGTAGCTGCCTAAGTCAGCTACTGTCCGCCTTCTGAGTACCACGGCAGAAGCTCGGGCAACGACTTAGTGGTGAACGTTCCTCCGGAGTGTTCCGGCCGGTTGAATGTATCTGGAACTACTGAAGCTGTAAGCCTGTTTGTCGGCGTACAGCCAAGGGAATGCTAAAAGATAAACTACACTCGTAGAAAGTTGTGCGGATTGGTTTTCGGACACGGGTTCGACTCCCGTCGCCTCCACCAATTGAAAATGCGTAATCGCAAAGGTTACGAAAACCACGTAATTACGTCAAATGACGTGGTTACGTGGTTTCTTTTTTATATTTTTAATGTCAAAAGTTGTGGGTTCAGTTCGGTTTTTGTCGTAACCCACTTTAAATGATAGACTTTTTCAGCCCTCCCCTCTTTAACTAAAATAGTGAGGTAATGAGGCGAAATATATCATTTTGCTGACAGGCTGTATTAATCCTGTATTTATTGATTCAGTATGTTAGCCAATATATATTCAATAATATGTACTGATAAATCTATCTTAAGGAGAATTTAAATGATTCAAAATAATGATAATACTGGACTAAAAACTGTATCACTATTTTCGGGCTGTGGCGGTTTGGATATGGGGTTTTATAAAACCGGATATAATATTATATGGGCAAATGATTTTGATAAGTTTGCATGTAAAACATATTCTGAAAATTTTGGAGATCATATAGTCTATGGAGATATTAATGAAGTCCCATTAACTTCAATTCCAACGTTTGATGTACTTATCGGTGGATTTCCATGCCAGCCGTTTAGCATGATGGGGGAAAAACGTGGTTTTGAAGATGCACGTGGAACATTGTTTTTCAGAATAGCTGAAATACTTAAACACAAAATTGCTCTTGGTGAAAAACCTAAGGCTGTTATTCTTGAAAATGTTCGTTCACTTCGAACACATAACAATGGTGAAACATTTAAAACTATAAAAAATATTCTTGAAAACGATCTGAGATATAAAGTTTTTTGTGATGTTCTCAATTCATCTGATTATGGTGTTCCGCAAACCCGCAACAGAACTTATATAGTATGTTTTGCAAACGATTCTGCCCAGTTTGAATTTCCACAAAAACAGGAATTAACATTAACACTTCAGGATTTACTTGAAAATGAAGTTGATGACCGATATTTTTTATCAGAAAAAATACTGCCGACAATATTATCTGATGGTACAGGTGGGTATAAGGCAAAATCTGAAATAGATCTGAAAATTGCACGTCCGCTCTGTGCTACAATGGCAAAAATGCACAGAGCCTGCCAGGATAATTATGTTACACAAAAAGGTAAGGTTCGCCGTCTTACTCCTCGTGAATGTGCAAGATTGCAGGGATTTGATGATAGTTTTATTATACCTGTTTCCGATTCACAGGCATATAAACAATTTGGAAATGCTGTTACTGTAAACGTGTCAGCAGCTGTTGCTGAAAGCGTAAAAAATGAACTTAAAAGATTAGGAGAGTGGGATTAATGACGAATAATTATACAACGGATGTAACGGAAGTTATATCTGTTCTGAATTATTCAATTAACTGTCATAATATTGAATGTACTTCAGATACAACTGCACTTTCCAATATGACTGTTCATACAGGAAATGATTTTCTTGATAAACGTGCAGAAATCTTTAGTAAAGAATTAAATGCAGAAAAGGAACTGTCTTATTTATCTGAAAATTACTGTAAATATAATAGATGTGAATATTGTCCGGTTGCAAAATATTGTAATACAAATATTCTGACAAAGATAAATAACTATGACAAATCTGCTCCCACTTTAATTGACTTGTTTTGTGGAGCAGGAGGATTATCGCTTGGTTTTACACAAGAAGGTTTTATAACCAGTTTGGCTAATGACATTGAACCTTGTTGTGTTGATACATATGCACATAACCATCCTGAAACCCCAAGAGAAAATATAATTCTGGGAGATATTAATGATGTTATTTCTAACATTGAAGCCTTATCCCGTTTTTCCAATATAGATGTTATAGTTGGTGGACCACCCTGTCAGGGATTTAGTATGGCTAATCGTCAGCGACTTATAGATGATCCGAGAAATCATCTATATAAAAGTTATGTAAAAGTTGTTGAAATAATCAAACCTAAGTTTTTTGTTATGGAAAATGTTAAAGGTATGTTATCCGTATCAGAACAGGTAATTGAAGATTTTCAGAATATAGGATATTCGGTTTCCTGCAGAGTATTAAATGCCTGTAATTTCGGTGTTCCACAAAATCGTGAACGACTGATTTTTATAGGAAACAGAACCGGAGTCAATAATGATTCAGTTTTTGATAAAATATCTGAAGCAGGAGCAGGAATTACATCGTATGTTCTTTCAGATGCATTATACGGACTTCGTCCTCTCAAAGCTTCAAGAAATAAAAACGCAACAGAAACAGAATCTGATGAAAGCGGACGAAAAATAGACAAAGATACTCTTTACATGTCAAACGAATATATAAATCTTATAAATCAGGGCAGACAATCACCATTGGTATTTAATCATAAAGCAAGATACAATAATGACAGAGATATTGAAATATATGGCAGACTCTATCAAGGCGATCGTTCAGATGATCCTAAAATTGCCGACATAATGCCATACAGCCGCAGAAACGGAATTTTTAAGGACAAGTATTTCAAACTTGAAGAGAATAAGGTATGCAAAACTATTACTGCACATATGAAATTTGACTGCAATATGTACATTCATCCAACACAGGCACGTGGACTTACTCCACGTGAAGCGGCAAGAGTACAGTCTTATCCAGATGATTATTTTTTCAGAGGTGCATACACCAAAACATATATGCAGATAGGCAATTCTGTTCCTCCACTTCTTGGGAGAGCGATTGCGTCCATTATAAAGGAGTATCTGTAATTAAAGGAGATAAATAATGGCGAATTTAAACATTAGGGTGTCAAATGTAATCGGAAAATTTTATGATGTCAAAGAAAACACTGATATTCGTGGATTATACGAAGTAAGAGATAAAAATGATTCTGTTCTATGGTATTTTTTCTCAAGTAACAATGCAACATACCATAGTTCTGGAAATGATTGTGTTGTCAGAGATATTGCTCAAAGTAATTCAAGTTATATTGACAGATTAAAAGCTGCATTTGAAAAAGCAAAAAATGAAAACAAAAAGATTTTTTGGCTTGTAATGGTTTTTGGTGAAGGAATAGGACTGAATCCGACCGACTACGAATGGATGGCATCAATTGAAATGAAAGTTGATTTCGATCATATGACAAAAAGTCTTTCTATGCGAACATATCCCATTGGAAAAAATAAAAAAGGCGAATGGCGTCCATGCTTAAAAAGAGTTGAACAAGATAAGTATTTCAATTGTACTTTTATAAGTTGTAAAGATATAAATGATGATTTTACAAATAAATACATGATTCCGTATTTTGAAATATATGATAACAGACCATTTCATGAAATAATACCCTATGATGATAAAACCAACGAAAAAGAAATTTCAAATAAAACAGACTCTGATGATTTTACTCCCCGTTCTCGTAAAAAACATCCTTTAAACTGTATTTTGTATGGAGCACCCGGAACAGGAAAAACCTATTCTACAGCTCAGTATGCTCTTGCTATTGCAGAAAACAAAGATTATAAAGATATTGCCTCTGAAGAACGTGAATCAGTTATGAAACGCTACAATGATTATATAGAGGAAGGTAAAATTGTTTTTACAACATTTCATCAGAATTATGGTTATGAAGATTTTATTCAGGGAATCAGACCTGATACTAAGTCGGAGAATATGACCTTTAAACCAGTAGACGGCGTATTTAAGGTTATTGCTGACAGGGCACTGAAAAATCCAGGTGAAGATTTTATAATCATCATAGATGAAATTAATCGTGCAAATATTTCAAAGGTTTTCGGTGAACTTATTACACTGATTGAAGAAGATAAACGATGGGGAGAAATTAATGCAATTAAGATTACACTACCGTCGGGGGATCCGTTTAAAATTCCAAATAACCTTTACATACTCGGAACGATGAACTCCGCAGATAAATCTATTTCTCTGATTGATACAGCTTTAAGGAGAAGATTTGATTTTATAGAATGTACACCAAAAGCTGAACTTATAGCAGATACAGATCTTAGAAACATACTCATAAAACTGAATAATGGTATATCTTCTGAACTCAAAAGCACAGATTTGCTGATAGGTCATTCGTATTTTATCAATAAAGATATTGATGATTTATGTTCAATAATGAACCGTAATATCATTCCACTTCTTTATGAATACTTTTTTGATAATCAAAAGAAAGTTGAAAATCATGTGAAAAATGCAACTGAAGGTTACAATGTTGAAGTCAGCTCTTCTGGTGTCGGAAGAATCAAGCTTATTAAAAAGGAAATTTAATAATGCCGAATGTTATTTTGAATTATTTTGAGGAAAGCTCAATAAAAAATAAATATCTTCCTGCTGAATGGCAGGAACAAAATTCATTGGATGAATTAGCTGAATTTTTACAGTATAACTGGGAACAACGCTCAATATTCTATGATGACGAAAAATCATCAGGTAAACAGCAGTTTGTGGGTTTCTCCGGTAAAAAAGGTTTGCGTACCAATAATTATATTGGCACAATTGTATTCAGAGGACAGCAACTGAACATATTTCCAAAAGTGTTCCGTGAGGATAAAAATGATAATGATGCCGACGAACTTGAACTTTCTCATCTGATGAGAAATCTGGTACAGTGGTTAAAATACTGCAAACGTATCAGTTATCCCTTTATCAGTATATCATCAGAACTTGAAGATATTAATGATCTTCGGGAATTATTTATAACGCTGTATCTGCATTATGTAATAAAAGCCATTAATAATGTTCCATATCATCAGTATGTTGAAAAATCTGAAGATATTGAAACTATTAAAGGATGTATAGATTTTAGGGACTACATAAACAAAAAAATACCTTATGGTCAGAATCATAAATTTCTATGCAGTTTTTCTGAATTTGAATATGACAATATAGTTAACAGAATAATTAAATATACCTGCAGAACCTTAACTAATATTGATACCTCAACTAACAATAAAAAGCTTATTCGTCAGATTTTAATCCGTTTAAATGAAGTTTCAGATATACATTGCTCACCATCTGATTGTGATGGAATAAGGCTAAGTAAACTTCATCGTCAGTATTCTGACATTATGAGTATGAGTAAAATCTTATTGTTGAATCAGACACCATCGTATCGTATTGACAATCATAATTCATTCTGTTTTCTGTTTCCGACTGAATACCTGTTCGAAGGTTTTGTAAGTGGATATATGAGAGAAATTCTTGACGGTAAGGCTAATGTAAAAATACAGGCAAGTGAACTAAGTCTGATAAATGATGTAATATATAAAGGGCAATCATTAGGCGAAGCGTTCAGAATGAAGCATGATATTTTAGTTGCTCACAAGGAACTGGGACTTTTTGTGCTGGATACTAAATATAAACATTTATCTCGTTTTGATGGTAACTCATCAATAAAGAAAATTATTGCAGATGAAATAGAACAGGGTGATCTTTATCAGGTAATTGAATATGCTGCACATCGTGATCTGAATGATGCTTATTTGCTATATCCAATGTACAGATATGAAGAAAAAGAGCCTGAACATGTAATTCTGGAACGATGTTCTGTATCAGGAAAAAAATTATCCGTTCACATTGTCAGACTTCCTTTCATTTTTGAAGAAAACTATGAAATAACATATAAGTCTTTAAAAGAGAGTATACTTCAGATTTTCGCCGAAAAAACATAAATGATAATATGGTTCAAATTTCTGATCACCTTTGCCTGTTGTATTTTGGTGAGATAAATAAAAAGAGGCTAAAATGGATGTACATGATAAAAAAACAAGAAGTTACAATATGTCTCGTATAAAAGGTACAAATACCAGACCAGAAGAAATTGTATGTAAATATCTTTTTTCACAAGGATTCAGATATCGTAAAAACGATAAAAGATATCCCGGGAAGCCGGACATAGTTTTACCTAAATATAAAACAATAATTTTTGTTAACGGTTGTTTCTGGCATAAACACAACAAATGTAAGTATTTTGTTGTCCCAAAAACAAATACAGAATTCTGGATGAATAAAATAAATAGAAATGTCGAACGTGATAAAGAAAATATTATAAAACTTGAATCTGACGGCTGGAAAGTTATTACTGTTTGGGAATGTGAACTGAAACCCAAAACTAGAGAATTATCACTTAAAAGACTTATGGATAAAATTAAAGAATCATGTACTGATTAGTAGTACACATACAGAAACATCTCTGGCTCTAATTTATGGATATATAAGAAAGGATAGTTAAAATGTCATTGATATTGATTAAGACAATATTTGAAAATTTATCTAGTGGTCAGGCTTGGTCTGCTCACTTATTAGAGTATCATCATTCGTCAAAGCATGGAACAAAATATAACTGTAGATTAATCGAATTAGAACCCAAAGGTAGACTTGACAGTTTAATTAAGGAAATTTCTAAATCATATACTAATGGAGGTAAAAATCGTCTTTTAAAATATTCTGACGTACGCAATTATGATGGGACTTGCAATGGTACAACTATTTATAAAATACCATATAAAAATAGTAATGTTACAATAGATTTAGATGAACTGTTTGAAGGTATTGCCAATACAGATATCGAATGTAATCCGTTTGATATGAAGCCGAAAGCATATATACTATGCGGACAGCTATTTATTAACAACGAGGAACATCAGATTAAATTAATTTCCATGAACTCTCCTATTACTACATTAAAAAACAGATTTCATTGCCGAAGCAACAGATTTTGGGATATAGATAAAAATATTTTGAATCTAAGAACAACCATAAATGTCGTAATATGTGATCGTGATGTATATATGCTGGATATGTCTGGTGAAACATTATTTAACATGGAAAGAGCATATAAGCATAGGTGTACTGAAGCAGTTGATAATATCAAAAGGATTGATATTATTTCAGATATTGATAATTTCAAAACCATAGCTACTACTGGCCACAATCCACGTAGATTTACAGCTTTTAGTAGGGAAAAGCTGAATTTGTTAGAAGTTAAAGCTAATCGAGCCAAAGTCAATGAACGATTTGGAATTCCATTGACTGATGATAAAAAATTTGATACATCGGAAAAAGTCAATGCGGAGAAACTCGTTAAAGTTTTATGCAATAAAGCAATGTGGGACATACTTGAAGACACACCTGTCGAAGTAGACGGCTCAAAAAGCTGGATGAGGTAAAGTTATATGTCTTTTTTATTTACATTTAGTATGTTCTTTTTGTCTTTTTCTCCTCTATGGTTATCAGCTATATTAAGAAATTGTAAAAGCATTTTTATTGATAAAAGTAATCATATTACTACCGAAATAATGTTTATTACAACAGTTTCGATTATTTGGATTGTTTCATGTATCGTACTTTACTTATATATACATAATAAAAGTAGTGGTAGCATAAATAACTATGAAATAATGAAAGCAAAGGAGTGCAAAACCATTACTTCAGATTTTTTACTGTCATATATTCTTCCTTTATTCGCTTTTGATTTTAATCAATGGAATGGAGTAATTGAATTTCTAGTATTTTTTGTAGTATTAGCCTTTCTATGCATCAAACACAATCATCTTAGCGTTAATATAATATTGGAATTAATGAATTTTAAAATGTATGAATGTTCATTACAGAATTGTGATAAAAAAATAATCGAAAGAATTGTTATTTCAAAGGAAACATTAACAATTAAAAACGGAAATGAAATAAGAGCGAAAAGCATTAATAACGAGTTTATACAAATGATATAGTTACTCCTGCACTAAAAACAGTGTTATATTCGCCATACACGGGCAGTGGCACTCCGTGCAGGATGCCACCGTTCCTCACTGACGTTCGTCACAGTGTCAGCCCTCTTCCGAGGGCGTTATCCATAGAATAAAAATAACTCCCCTAAAAAATTCCTTATATAAAGTCACGAGATACATATCATACCATAATCACTAAAAAATATAATTTTTTTAAAATATTTCTTACTCTCTCCTACCGATACAACGAGATAACGAGACATTAACCGCATCAACCCCAAACCTCAGATGTATATTATAATTCCGATAAGGTGATTCTTTCAGCCTTATCGGAATTTTGTTTTTACGGAGGTTTTTGAAATGGAAGAAAAATATACTTGTATCCATTGCGGAGCTGTAATCGAAGATGGTGATTATGAGCTTTTAGATGGTGAAACAATCTGTCGTGAATGTGTAGACAATTACACCTGCACATGTAATCGTTGTGGCAGATTAATCTATGATTCCGACTCCTATGGTGATGAGTACATCAATCTTTGTCAGCGTTGCTATGACAACCATTATGTACATTGCCATGCCTGTGACACTCTTGTCTGTAACGAAGACAGCTACGAGTATGACGGCGAATATTACTGTTACGAATGCGGTGACGATGTACGCTACGAAAACAGTTCAATCAAGGAGTACAACTACAAACCAGCCCCTCTTTTCTACGGCACTGATACAATTTATTTTGGTGTTGAGCTTGAGATTGACAATGGAGGTAAAGACACTGAAAATGCTGAAACACTTCTTGAAATCGGAAATCGTACTGATGAGCATATCTACATCAAATCCGATGGTTCTCTTGATGACGGTTTTGAAATAGTAAGCCACCCAATGACACTTGAATATCACAAAAAATACTGCTGGCATGAGATTATGCGTAAAGCTGTTAATCTCGGCTACCGTTCACACCAGACTTCAACATGCGGTCTGCACATACATGTAAACCGTAATGCTTTCGGAAACAACCAGGCTGATCAAGAAGAGGTTATCGCTAAAATCCTCTACTTTGTTGAAGTACACTGGAATGAGATATGTTGTTTTTCACGTCGCAAAGAATATAACTTAAACCGTTGGGCAACACGCTATGGTTTTGAAAAAACAGGTAAACAGATACTTGACAAAGCAAAAAGCAATAGTTGCGGCAGATATACTGCTGTAAACCTTTGCAATTACAGTACAATAGAGTTCCGTATGTTCCGAGGCACTTTAAAATATAATACATTTATTGCCGCATTGCAGCTCGTTTATGAGATTTGCAATGCGGCTCTTTTTATGTCTCAGGAAGAACTTGAAAAGCTGTCATGGACTGAATTTGTGAAGAGAATTGAACAACCTGAACTTATTCAGTATCTCAAGGAAAGAAGATTGTATGTAAATGATGTGGTTACAGATGAGGAGGAAATGTGATGAACAGATCAAGAATTGAGAGAACGAAAAAATTGTACCCAAAGGGAACAAGAATTCAGCTTGATTACATGGACGATTTTCGTGCAGTTCAGCCCGGCACTAACGGTACAGTCACTCATGTTGATGATATGGGTAATATCCATACGAAATGGGATAACGGAAGAACTCTTGCTGTCTGCCCTGACATAGATATTTTCCACAAGATAAAGGAGGTGCAGTAATATGTGTGCTATCTATGGATTTCTTGACTACGGCAAAAAGGTAAGCAACAAGGTTTTAAAAAATATCATCAAGGAGCTGTCGATTGCCGCTGAATGTCGTGGAACTGATGCAACTGGAATCAGCTATGTAAATGACGGTGAAATCATTACTTTCAAACAGCCGAAGCCAGCCCATAAGATGAAGCTTTATTTCCCTAAAGGAACTACGGCAGTAATAGGTCACAACAGACTTACAACACAGGGCAATGAAAAGTTAAACTACAATAACCACCCTTTTGAGGGTACGACTTCACAGCATAGCTTTGCACTCGCTCATAATGGTGTACTTTACAATGATAAGGAGGTGCGACGTGAAAAACGCTTGCCGGATACCCACATCGAAACAGATTCATATGTTGCGGCTCAGTTTCTGGAACAAGCTGAAAGTATCGATATGGATTCTGTTAAGAATATGGCGGAAGTAGTTGACGGAAGCTTTGTCTTTACGATTCTGCGTGACGACAATACACTATTTCTTGTAAAAGGCAGTAACCCGATTACGCTGTACCACTTCCCTACTGTTGGTCTGTATGTCTATGCATCAACCACAGATATTCTGAACAAGGCGTTGAAGTCAGCAAGGTTTACAGAGCCGTTTAAGGAAGTAAGGATGATAACCGGTGACATAGTATATATCAACGCTGATGGAAAGATTTCATTTGATAACTTTGAATATATGGAAAACTACTGTCTGCGTGACTGGTATGATTACTACAACTTTACCATGTTCGATGAAGATGATGATTTGCTTTCAATCTGCAACTGCTATGGCGTTGACAGAGAAGATGTTGAGTTTCTTTACGCCTGTGGATATACAGCTTATGAAATTGAAGAAATGCTTCTTGATACAGATTTTTTTGAAGAAACTCTCAAAGAGGCAAAAACACTTGCACAATGTGAAATATAAAAAAGGAGGATTCCACAATGAAAGAATTTTTAGCAGGACTCATTCTGACACTGGTTGTCGGAGGTATCGCAGTCGCAATCGAAACTAAAGAGAAAAAAGAGGTGAAGTACATTGCCAATAGCAATTGAAATGTTTCTTGCAGGTGTAGCCTGTGGAATGGAGATACTGTCACTCATTCGCAAAAAAGACAAATAGACTTGTGAGGCTTGGCTTTTGCTGAGCCTCTTTTTTGGAGGCAAATGTGAAAACTGTAAAATCAACAATAAAAAATGAAGCCTTGTTTTCTGATGATAACAGGCATCGCCTTCTTCTGAGAAAGAAGTGGGATAGTGAAAAGCCGTCAGCAATGATTATTATGATAAACCCTAATTCAGCAGATGAACTCAGCTCAGATACCACTACTATGCTTGTGATGAACAATCTTCATAAGCTTGGATATGGCAGTGTGGATATCGTAAATCTGTACACTATGATTACAGGAAAGCTTCATTTCAGATTCAATTCTGATGATGATTTACTTCACCCTGATAATGATGATGTAATATACAGGTCAGCTGAAAAGTCAGACACAATAATCATCGGCTGGGGTACGGTGGGACTTCATAATATGAGGATTCGTGAAAGACAGAAAGCTGTACTTGATATGCTCAAGTCTTTCTCTGATAAAATCTGTCAGATAAGTGAAAACGGCTGTCACCCACTGACACCGTCGATAAGAAAATACTGGGATTTAGTTCCCTATGAAACGGAGGATAACAATGATTAAAGTCACAAATCTTAAAGAAACAGACAACATAAAGGCTCTCATGCTGAGAGCGTATATTGCAAAGAAAATCACATCACTTATGGAAGAATACAGTGTAGATACTCTTGATGATATAGGTTGTTTTCTTGTGCTTGAAACTTCTGAAATTCAGCAGTTTTCTGTATCTGAAATGGAATTTGTTGAGGTGCTTGAAATCAGTGAAAAGACATATCTGCATGGTGTAAAAATCATTTCTGATAATTACGCTGAGGATATCTTCTACCCTGTTGAGGTGGTGAGAATATGAGCTTCGCAATACCACGAGTAAGTTTATACGCTCGTTTCTCCAGTGATAACCAAAGAACAGAGTCAGTAGATGGACAGGTCAGGGCAATGAAAGCCTACTGTCAACAAAAGCACTGGCAAATTGTAGCTGTGTACATTGATGAAGCTAAATCTGCAACAACCGACAGACGCCCTAATTTTCAGCAGATGATTGAAGACAGTGGCAAGGGACTTTTTGACATTGTGCTTGTTCATAAGCTGGACAGATTCAGCCGTAACAGATACGATTCTGCAATCTACAAAAGTAAGCTTAAAAAGAATAATGTCAGCATAGCAAGTGTTCTTGAAAGAATTGATGATAGTCCTGAGTCGGTGATGATGGAAGCGATGCTTGAAGGTATGGCAGAATACTACTCAAAGAATCTTTCAAGAGAGGTCATGAAAGGTATGACGGAAACGGCTCTCCAGTGCAAACATACAGGAGGTTGTTGCCCTCTCGATTACGACCTTGACAGTAACAGGAAACTAATAATCAATACTTACGAAGCTGAGGCTGTCAGAATAATCTTTGAGATGTTCGATAATGGACATGGGTACAGCGAAATTATCAATTACCTTAATGATAACGGATACAAAACGAAAAAAGACTGTATCTTTGGTAAGAACAGCCTTTACGAAATCCTTGGAAATGAAAAATATACAGGTATTTTCGTATACAACAAGGCATCAGGCAAAAATCACAACCATACAAGGAATAATCACTCTTACAAAGCCTATGATGAGATTATAAGGATTGAAAACGGCTGTCCTCAGATAATCAGCAAAGAGCTTTTTGAACGTGTTCAGAAGCGTAGAGAAAACAACAAATGTAATGCCGGCAGATATCATAGCAAAGAATTCTATCTCATGACAGGTGAAATATTCTGTGGTATCTGCGGTAAGAGAATGCAGGGAAATCTTCGCTTTTCGGGCAGAAATAAGAACAGGCTTGCAACTTACAGATGTAATACCCACCGTTCTGAATGCAAGAATAAGGAGATGAACAAGGACTACCTTGATGTTTACATCGTTGAGTTACTAAAGGAACAGATGTTCAACAGTAAAGCTCTTCACAAAATCATTAATAAGGTGAATACCTATATCAAAAACTATAATAACGATTATGATAAGCACTATGAAGCTGTAAAATCAGAATATGATGAAATCTGCGAAAGTCTTGCCAATATAACTGTGGCAATAGAAAAAGGGATCATTACGGAATCAATTGTAAACAGAGCTGAAAAACTTGAAGAACAGAAAAATCAGCTACAACATCAGCTTAGTGAAATGCACCAATTTATTTCTCTCGAATATAAAGATTTTGCTTATCTGATAGGTGAATTCAAGGGCTTGAAACGTAATACAGAGGAATTCAGAACTTTCGTACAGAGGTATGTAAATAAGATAACGGTTTTCCCCTATCACCTTGATATCGAACTTAATACAGGTCTTGGAATGGCAGATGAACTCAACACTACTGTAACCATACGACGTGGTGAACTTTATGCACTTTTCGATTCACGAGTAAAGGAAGACTAAAATGTTTGAAACAAGCAAAGGCAGGTACTTAACAAGAGGTGTGGATAATGAGATACCCCTCGCACTGCAAATGTTTCTGTGGGAGCGTATCGATGCTCTTCCGGAAGAGAGGGATTACCTGCAGGTCTTTGAGTTGTCTGAATCAGCAACAGGACTACAAAAGATAATACACCAACAAGAAGTGCCTGAATACAGGGCTGAATATATAATTACAGAAGAGCTTACTCCAAAAGCTGTAACAGCGAAAATCTTTGTCATTGATGACGGAGATCACTGCACGATGCTTTTGGCTGAGGAGTACTGAAAATGCACCGCAACAGACAAAACTGTTGCGGTAATTTTTTTCGGATCATACAAACGGTACAGGGCATCGAAAAGGCAGGCGGATGCCGTCCGAAATATCCCCAATTTGATAAATAATATATATTTTTTCAGTAATCTTTACATTATTGATGTGACAATGAGGGAGTGTTCACATATGTTCTTATAGTCATAAATTTTACTTTAATATCTCAAAACAGTTAGATTTTTTATGAATTTTGACAGTTGAAATTTTGGCAAAAATCGATAGTCATATTAAAAAAGGGGTAAAAAACGCTGTATAAGCAGTTTAAACAACAGGAAACATATGCCTCCTTACTTTTTTTAAATTTATTGGTTCATTCGCTGAAATTCGCTGTAATACGCCCGCCTGTTTTGGTTAAAACAAAAATCTGTAGTTTCTTACAAAATTAATAAACTTTATTGACTAATTCACGAAAAAATAGTATAATATATACATAAATCAAAACAGATTTAATGATAAAAAACTCTTACGTAAGATAGAATTAAGATTAAAACGGAAATAATATCTGTAATAATTTTAATCTCTTATGTGAAGAGCTTATTTTATCTACATGCACATACATATGCATATATTCTTATGAGAAAGGAGTGATGAGAACACCTCAGCGTTCTCCACCAGATGCCTATTATATATAGGTTCAATTAACAGGCGTTTCAAGTCTATCACGGGTTTGAAATAGTCAGCCTGATGGTAACTTGACAATCAAATATTAAACACAGATGACAGCAAGTGCCTGGTTGCACGTTCATCTGATATTCTTTTACGAAAGGAAATTTTTAATTATGAGTATTTTGAATATCAAGAACTTAATTTCAGAAGGCGACGAAAAGTATGTCGATCTCTCAACAGCAACCTTATCCACAACTTCAAGCACAGATGGGTGTATTACAGTTATAAACTGTGACTCCCCTCGTATGAAAATTGGTAAGGAGCTTCATTCCGACCTGCAAAATGCAGAAAGAATTGAGGTATTATTTACTGATGAAAATGTTGTGCTTATACCTGCAAGAAGTGAAAATTCCGGCATAAAACTTGGAAAATCAAACATTCTATATAATGCTGCTATTGTCAGAAAAATACAGAAGCTTGCCGGTATAGAGGAAACTCCGGGTTCCACTAAGATTGGCAGTTATCACATGCAGAAGTTTGACGAGAATACTGTTGCCGCAGTAATCAGCTTCAACTAATACGAATATAAGCCAGGCAGGGATAGTAGTTGTCTGCTGTTCCTGCACGAATATTGAAAGGAGATTTATTATGAAATTAAATCTTTCAAATGAAGTAATAAAAATCGAAGAAGGCTCATACACAGGCAGAATTAACGAAATCACCGGCTACAACAACAATGATAACATTCTGGTAAAGATTCAGCTCGATGACGGAAATGTTTTTGTGAAGTTTTATGCAACTGATGATTTTGTAAAATTCGGATGGAGCAATGTTTTAAGGGCATTAAACACTGATGACACTGATGATCTTATAGGAAAGGCGATTCAGTTCGATATTGCAAATAATGTCTCAAAAAAAACAGGTGACGAGTTCAGCAACATTCGCAGAATCAAACTTCTGTCTGAGAAAACACACAAGCATAAATAAGCCGAAGGTGGTGTGTATATCATTAAGGTATACACACCGCAGTTTCCCCTAAGGAGATGATAATTTTGAACAGTACAGATAAAATTGTTCCGGTAAGTTTTCAGCTTCAGCGTAACGGCAGAGTGAAGCTTTACACAGAAGAATATATAAAGCTTATGACTAACTCCAGGACGTATGTTCTTGGCAAAGGGAAGAAGGCTGTCAGCTTTAATATCGTTCACACATCAGCCGGATATGTTGATGTAAATGATTCGACAGCTGACTGGATTGCTGACCATTTCGAAATAAAGTCTGTAGTTGCAGACGATAAAAATAACCATTATGCTGTCATTGAAACTACAACAGGTACATTCCGTATTCCATTTGAAGGACTGCTTTCAAATAAAATTGATGTGACACTATTCAACAAAGGCATTGCCATCAGCAAAGCTAATAATGTGCATGAAGCCCTCTCCATGCATCTTCAGTGGTTGCTCGGAAATTTCGAAGTACAGGATGCAAAAACTACTCTCGGTTGGAAATACAAGAATGACCAGTTAATGTGGTGTGGTGCCAATACTGACCCCCCACTTTTGAAATACAAACTTTCTCTTCCATCAGAAGAAGAATATTTTAAGAAATTCAATAGTCTTATACAAGGATGTGAGGCACTGCAGTTTGCTCTCTGTACAGCTGCAGCATCAACTCTTCTCGCATATCTGCATATGACAGCTAAAATACCTGTGGCATCGTTTGGGTTGTCACTGGTAGGCACAAGCTCAACAGGAAAAACGACTGCTCTTCAGCTTGCGGCATCACTTTACAGTTCGCCTGATGATGAGACAGTATATACCGGATTCTACGGCACGAACAACGCGTTAGTGCGTATCCTCGGATTTCACAAGGGTGTAGTTCTTTGCTATAACGAATCAACAATAGATAACAACATAAACAAGGCGAATTTCGTTTACACCTTCACTGAGGGAAAGAGCAAACTGCGTCTTGACCAGCAGAGTCAGCTGAAAGAACGTGATACATGGCTATGTACCTGTCTGTTCAGCTCTGAAACACATCTTGTTGACATATCTAATAACGATAATCTCGGACTTGGTGTCCGTATACTTAATCTTGAAAACTGCTGTTATACCAGAGATGCCAGACATGCCGATGAAATCAAGACTTTTGCCGGCATGAACTACGGTATCGTTGGAAATAAAATATCGGAATATCTGCTGAATCAGAATCCTGAGGAAGTAAGCAAAGACTACAACGAACTGAAAGAAGCTGTTTCTTCCCTTAACTCTTTGAACAGATCTTCGCTTACAGACAGACTTATTCTGAATTTCACACTAATACTTCATACAGCGGTAATTTTAACTGAAACAGGCATAAACATTGACATACAAGCCATAAAGTCTATCTGTGTTGATATTAACAATAAAATCACAGAATCGGCTCAGCCGGGCAGGAATCTGATATGCAAGGTGTTTAACCTCATATCATGCAAATACAAGCATCTTAAAGGCATCAAATGGACTTGTGGCAAGGATAGCAAGCCTGTTAAAGTTGCAATAATTGAAACAACATTTGCAGAAATGCTTGAAGAATGTGGAATCACTGATATCAGAAGTTCCGTAAACAATCTTGACAAGGAAGGATTTCTGATACGCCAGTCGAATAACAGACTGAAATCAAAACTAAGTATAGATGGAGTTCCCTGCTACGCTTACCAAATTGATATCGCAATGGTAAATGCGGCATTCGGACCGATTGACGATGATATCTTCTCGAATGTAATAAAAAAGGAAGATTATCCTCCATTCTCAAACAACAGACTCAGCATTGACAACGACGAGGAGGCTATAATTCATGCAGGAAATCACAAAATTAGAAGTAACAAGAAAGCAGTTAGCGGAACCGCATTTTTACTATAATGGTTGTGAAACAGATAAAGCTTCCACAGCTGATGAACAGATACATGAAACAATAATTCTTGACCTTTCAGCAGATATACTTCTTAATATTCTGTTAAAAGATTACAGGAAATAATCATATACAATAAGACCGCCATAGTGTTTCTTAAAACAGACACTATGGCAGAAAGGAGATATTATGAATGAACAAACTCAAAGAACATTAAAGGTTTTAACTTACATAAGATACAGCTCCCATAATCAGGACGAAGGAAACAGCGTGGCCTCTCAGACCTCAACGCTACAGGCTTACGCTGATTCACATGGAATGGAAATTGAAGCCTTTTACATCGACACAGCAAAAACAGGTCGTAATACAAACCGTCCTCAATATCAGCAGATGCGTGATGACATTAAAAATGGTAAGGTTGAGGCAAAATGTATCATTGTAAGAGCTGTAGACAGACTGCACCGTAATGCGAAAAATCAGCTTGCAGATTTAGAGTGGTTTGCAGACAATGGCATCAGATTTATTTCAGTTACAGACGGCATAGATACCGACACTGAAACAAGTAAGCTTCTGACAACAATTAAGGCAGCAGTTGCAGAGGATTTTTCAGAAACCTTATCTAAAAATACTCGTTCTGGTATGCTTGAATGCGCAAAACAGTGCAGATATTTAGGCGGAACACCTCCGATAGGATATAAGGTGAACGCTGAAGGCTTCTATGAAATTGATGAGATTAAGGCACCAATAGTGCGTGATATATTTAAACTGTACCTACAGGATATGGGGTACGACTATATAATAAAATATTTGAAGGAAAAGGGTTACAAAACCTCAGCCGGTAATGACTTTTCAAAGTCATCACTTAATACAATTCTTAAAAATCCTCGTTATAAAGGTACTTATGTGTACGACCGTTCAGTTGCCAAGAATTCTGAAGGTAAGCGTAATTCACACGCCTTTAAATCAGAATTTATTGAAATTGAGAACGGGATGCCGGCTATAATATCAGCTGAACAGTTTGATAAGGTTCAGCAAAAGATGACTGAAAACGCTAAGCGTCAAAGTCACAGAACAAGTAAGAACTACTACCCTCTTAACGGGTTTGTGAAATGCAGAGAATGTGGCAAGGCATTGAGCGGTAATGTGAACAACAGCAAGGGTAACAAATACTTCTACTACAAAGGCAGCTGTAATTGTGGCATAAAGAGCATTAAGACACAAAAGCTGCACGACTTTACTTTTTATGCTCTGCAACAGTGCATTTTTAATCCTGAAAATAAAGATGAAATTATAAAGAAGATGAACTCGAAGCTCTCGGTGATGAAGCATATGCAGTCTGCCGAGGTAAACGCTCTGATAAATAGAATTCATGGGCTTGAAAATGCTCAGAAGAATCTGACGGAATATCTTGAAGCCGGAAAGGCTACACAAACCATACTTGATAAGCTTCAGAAGAACGAAACTGAGCTTACAATACTTCGTACACAGCTTGAAGCAAAATCAACTGAAACTGTTACTGTTGATGATGATACTTATAACAGACTTGTCAGACAGTTCACAGGTTACATGGGAACTGAAAAGACTTCCGAAGCATTCTCTTTAATAGATGCTTCAATAGACCATATCGATGTTGATAACAATGGTATCAGCATAAATTTTAAATCCGGAATACTTGCTGATGATGCTACAATAGATTACTTTAACAACTACACGGAGGTATAAGCTATGTACTTTTTATTTGAAGATGAGTGCAGAGAGCGTGAGGCTCTTATTACTGCTACTCAATATGATAAGGATAAATCCTTATATAAATTAACCCTGCTTGGACTTGATAAGAATACTCACAATTATACTGTTCCGGGCTTGGCAATGTTTGAAGATGAAGATTTTAAAGAATTATTAGGTCAGAAGGGACTTAACTCTCCTGATGAAGTTACAGGCAGAAGAATAAAGGTTTCTTCAGATTTCAAATAATAATAAAATTTACAGTACCAATAGGTACAGAAAGGAACAAATTATGTTAAATTTAGTAATTACAAAGAATTCAGAGTTCAATTGTCCGGAGATTGTTAATACACTTCCTAAGAATGAAAGCAGTATAGAGATTCTGATCGCTACTGTTAATGTCTCAGATATCTTACCATTATCAGAATGGTTTTATACACTTTCTGACAAGGATTGCATCTTATTTGATGAAAATGACCTTCTCTCAGGCAGAAGCGACAAAAAGCTTCATATTGTCGCAGTAACATGCAACAAATATAATTCCGACAGTGGTAGATTTCATTATGGCAACGCTACAATTATTCACGTAGAATCTGCCGATGGAAAGACTCCATCTGAATTCTCTGCGTTATTCTATATTGACAAGAATACGTTGAGCTACAAGCTCTGCAATAACAAAGAAAATATTATGGATACTGTTAAACAATCTGATGCAGGTTATGTTATAGCTGTTACAAGTAACGTCTTTGCCTTTGAAAATCTGGAAAAGCTTGACGCCCTGGATAGATATATGCTCAATAACAGCTACTGCGAATATTTAACTAGCCCTGAGACTATCTCCTTACTCTCGGCAGACAATGCGTCCGTGGAATTGCAGGATGAGATCGTTATTTTAAATTCTGTCGTAGGATATGGCGATTTTCATGAGAACTCCTACAACATTTCCGATTACTTGATTAATGATTTTAAAACTGTATAATCGATATTTTAAACCAACAATGTAGTAAAAAATTATTGTACTGACAGTCATAACAACGGCTGTCAGTATAACAAAATTTAAAAGAAAGGTGATAAATTATGAAATACTTTAATAAAAATAGATTAGACCTCAACGATAAAAGGATGAGAAAAATTATTCACGGCGTATATGGTATAACTTCTAAGTTAAAAATCGGAAAAAAGTATACACTTAAGCAAATAATGGATATTGCACATCCTGATTGGTGGAAAAACAATCTTCCGCCATATGATGCAAGATCGGCTGGAGTCACATTTATTAATCTTGTTAATGAAGGTTGGTTCCCGGAACTGGCAGCAAATGTAAAACATAATTCTTCAAATCAGTATATCAGAATAAAATAACACTTTAAGCAGTCACAGATATGTGGCTGCTTTTTCTTGAGCTCTAAAATGTTTCCTCATCATAATCGTAGGCGACGTAGGAGTTTTCAAGGACGAGGGTGAATAACATAGATATGACTCCTTGAATTATATAGATGAATATGGTATAATAAGATAAATTAAAACTGCATTATGAATCTGAAATTTTCTTATGTAGATTTCATCTTTGTGGAACCGTAAAACAGTTATTCAGTTGCTATTAGGAGGCATTATGAATGATAAAAAATACTATAAACTCGGCTTAAATATTCGAGGCTTGCGAAGAGCCTATGGCATGTCTCAACTTAAATTAGCTAATGAACTTGGAATATCTGATAAAGCAGTCTCTTACTACGAACTTGGAGAGCGTATACCAGAAAGAGATATACTTTTAAATCTTGCTAAGATATTTCGTGTAACTGAGCACGAGCTTTTATATGACGACTTCTCAAATATGGCTGATCTTTCAAAAAAACCAATTTTTGATATTGAAACAAACAAAAACTTTATGGATCGCCTTTTTCCTCCTTTTACTTCTGAAGAAGCAATGAAGAATGAAGATTTTAAAAGGGCATTTGAGTTACATATACACATAAATAAAGCAATAATTTCCAATAGTGATTGCTCCAATGATGAGATTTCTGATTGTGCAGATTTATATGATAAAGCCATTACAGCAGGAATTATAGAAGCGGTTGCCAATAAGACAGCAATACTGATGCTTTTCGGAATGTTATTGTGCTTCACCTCACCTCAAATAGTAAATATCGCTGAAAAGATGAGTAAAAAAGAGGTTTCGATAAAAGAGGTTATTCAAACAGTATTTTTATCATCATTAGAAGAACTTACAGAAGAAGAACAATCCTGGCTGGAAGCACATAAAGAGTTTATCAAAGAAAACGAAATGGAAATCATTGTAAATATTTATCGACTAAAGCACTCAAAAGATTACTATGAACTTGGCGACTATTATATTGCATTACGTTACTTTTTTGGCGTTACATCAACAAGTGTTAGTGATGAAATGGCACGAGCTTTCGGTGATGAGCTTATGTTTAATTTGCGGTTATTGGATAATCCATACGCAAAAAAATTTTATAACGATTAGTAATAAAGTTTTCACTCCACACCATGTGGGAGACTTTTTCAATAATTTCTGCTATAATTTTATTGTAAACGGTGATTAACATAGTTTTTTGCTGATTTACATATCTACGATTCTCGATTTATCGATGCAAGGAGGTCTTTTATATGGGAAAGAATAAGCTTGATGCTGTTACTTTTTGTAAAATCCTGGATATGTTCGGAGAAGAAGCTGCCAAGGATACTTTACAGGATGTAAATGATGGCAAGATCAGAGCCGAAACTATTGAGAAATATCTTTATACAGACGAAACTAAGGAAGAGTACGCTGAAAGATTGAAAAGAGAGTAACTGGATAGGAGGCATACAATGAAAAATCCGATAGAAAATCTTGGTGACTACGCTTCAATAAATGATGATTTGAAACTTTTTGATGGAAGTAAAGAAAAGTTGTATCAATCAATTGCCGACACTGCTGTATCAAAAGCTGCCCCTAAATTATTGATTGAAGGTGGTCTAATTGGTGCTGCAATATTTGGCTTGAGCTATGTGGGTTACAGAGGTGTCTGTTTTATGAAAGAAAGACAAAAAAAGATAAAATCTGAACCACAGTTAAAAAAACAATTCTATGATTACGCTGATTCAACAGAAACGATTAATGAAGTAAACCCTGAAATGAAAGAATAGTGTGCCGCTTTTACGGCGAAAGGATTTACATATGGAATTTGGAGAAACTGAAATTGTAAGACAAGAAGGCGAAATCCGCCTTCTGAAAATTGGTGCAAGGTACGACAAGGAAGTCTATTGTGTTATCGGAAATGGATCGACAAATCACTATGAAGATTACGATGATGCTTTAGAGGAATTTAACCTGCGATGGATGAGACTTAAATTTGGTAAATAACAATTTATAACATGTAGGAAGGGACTGCTCACACAGTCCCTTTTCTTATGCCTTAAGATCAATATTGTCAATCGATAAATTTCCAACCGCAACAGTGCTTTCTGACTATTATTGGTCTGATTTACTGTACGGCTGTTATTGTTTATTCACACCAGTCACCAGAGTGGTTTTCGAGGATAAGGGTGAATAACATATGTGTGCCTCTTTGAATTATATAGATGTGTGTTGATATAATTAAGATAATACATACCAGATGTGTCCTAATGGATGCATCCGTTTTTTCATTTTGTAGAGTATTAGAATGAATATCATGCAACTCTTGTTAGTTTCGCAAATCTTACTTCTAAAATATTGCATTTTTAGATTAAGGTTGTTAAAATAACAATGATCGATCGCAATATAACACAAAGAGGTGATAATAATAGATACAAAAGGAATCCGGGTTGCCTGTTACAGAAGGTATTCATCTTGTATGCAGCGTGAAGAATCCCTGTCAGCACAGCTAAGGGCTATGAAGAAGTTCTGTGCAGATAATAACTGGACAATTGTGAAAATATACACTGACCAGGCATATAGTGCTACAACAGATAAACGTCCTCAGTTTCAACAAATGATATCTGATTCATACAACAAGGAGTTTGATATCGTTTTAGTTCACAAACTCGATCGCTTTGCTCGCAACAGATATGACTCAAGCCTCTATCGTCACAAGCTGAGAAAGAATGGAGTGAGGCTCTGCAGTGTACTTGAAAGACTTGACAATTCTCCTGAGTCAATTCTTCTCGAAGGATTACTCGAATCAATAAATGAGTTCTATTCAGCCAACCTCGCACGTGAATCACTTAAAGGTATGAAGGAAAATGCACATAAGTGCCTTTTTAATGGCGGCTGTCCAGGTCTAGGATATGATATAGATGAAAATCAGCGTTTTGTAATAAATGAAAAAGAAGCAAAAGCAGTTCTGATAATCTACACTATGTATCTTTGCGGATACAAATATCAAGATATCGCTGATACTCTGAATGCCAAAGGATATAAAACAAAAATAGGAAATCTTTTTGGCAGAAATTCATTTTATGATATACTCAAAAATGAAAGATATACCGGCGTATATATTTTCAACCGTGCTGAAGCAAAAGGCTACGACCATAAAAGAAACAACCATAGAAGTAAACCACCGGAAGAAATCATAAGGATAGAAGGCGGTGTTCCTGCAATTATAAGTAAGGAAATGTGGGAAGAAGTACAAAAATACAGAACCCAAAATAATACAAATCAACGTAATGCAAAAAACATGTATCTTCTTAGTGAACTTGTAAAATGTGGATGCTGTAATAAGGTTATGTATGGCAGTTTGCGTATCAGAAGAAATAAATCTTCTTTTCATACATATACCTGTAAAACAAGAAAATCTGAATGCAGTAACCTCAAGGAAATTGACAGGGACAGCCTTGAAAGCTATGTTATTGAACTGGTAATGAATAATTGTCTGAAAAGCAATCCTGCTGAATACGACAAGCTGACAAATCTTGAACATCATAGTCTTGAATTCAGAAAGCAACTTCGACAGTATATTAAGGAAATTATAGTCTACAAAGACTATGTCAAATTTCTCCTTTATGTTAATGGAAAAGTAAGATCATACAGGCAGAAACGAGTTAAATTTAAAACTGTAACTCAAAGATATTTTAAGAATTAGGAGGAAAATTTATGGGTGATACAAGCATAATGGCAAGAAGACTTCCGAATGGATATGTTCAGTACGGATGGTCCGGAAACGGAGGATACTTCTCACAGAATGGTTTCAGAATTCTTGCCTGGTATAATGATGATCCGGAACTTGTTGAATATCTCTTCAGTTTAGGACAGACAGGTCTGATAGGTGCTCCGGGAAGTGAAAAAGGCGGCGAATCGTGGTATAAGACACATGAGCTTACTCATGAACCATGCTGGCTCGGAAGAAGTGAACGTGAAATTTTCAGTAAAATCATGTTTGTTAACTATGGTTACTTCTATGACCTTGACCACAAGTGGTACTATATTGTTCCTGCACCTTTCAGAATCAAAATTCCAATTGAAATCATTGCAGATTATCTTGAAGAAAATGATTGTGAATATGAGTTCGATTATGTTAAGGAAATTGAATGTCAGCTGATATCCTATCTTCTTGGCAACTACTACAAGGAACATGAGGACTTTAAAAATTATTTCAAGGATAATGCAAAGATTTCATGTGAAGAGATGGCTGAACAGCTGATAAATGACGACTTCCCTGTCCGTACATTTTACGATAACTACAAATCAATTTTTAAATACTTTGATGATTGGGTGGTTGTTGTAAAGTCTGATACCGGACTTAGTTTCAAGGTTCGTAAAAAAGAAGAAAATCATGTAGAAACAATCGACTGGAAATAATTGCATATGATTAAAAAGCATAAAGAATCTATGTCAAGAGATGAATTAATTAAAATGCGAAAGCTTGACGAAGCTGCTGAAAAATCTGGTAGTTTCATTTCTTCTGTTTCCGAAAAAGATATTCATTACAATTATAGAGAGATTAACCGGTACTGTAAGGAAAAAGGAATTGAACCTATTGATATGACTATAAGAGAACTTAATACATTCATTATAGACACATCATTTGAAACATTACATTCAGAGGAGCGTATTAATATGTGTGAAGCCATTGAAGGAATCAGAAATGATGGCATTGAAATAGGATTAAAAAAAGGTACTGAAGAAGGTATGCTCAAAACTCTTTCAGCACTTGTCAATGACGGAATTCTCACTTTGTCTGATGCCGAAAAGAGGGTAAATATGTCAGTAGAAGAATTTGAGGCTAAGACCGATATTTAAAAATAATAACACATCATTTTAGAAAGCAGTCACAGAAATGTGGCTGTTTTTGTTTACAAACTACACAACTTAGATTAAATAAAATAGCATTCATCATTCAACCGAAATGTACTCTAACTGATAACAGGTCAACATGCCACAAACGCCGAAAATACGGATTCCCTCACTATAAAATGTTGCGAGTTTGTGAATATAGAACTGTACGCATCGCCTCCACCACTAATTAATGCGTATTTTTAAAGTTTACGCAGAGGTCGTAATT
>CAZULQ010000002.1:0-180590 GCA_964621265.1 uncultured Clostridium sp.
TTATATATTTATATGCTATAATAGTTTTAATTCAACGTAATAAGGAGTTTGTGTTATGTCTGAAATTAGATTTGGTGAGCGTATTCGCATAGTCAGAAAAAACGCCGGATGTAGTCAAAAGGAATTCTGTGCTATCCTTGACATACCTCAGTCTACATTATCTGCTTATGAAACGAACAGAATGCAGCCTACCGTTGTGTCACTTGTAAACATTGCTACAAAGTTCAATGTTTCGCTTGATTGGCTTTGCGGTATTGAAAAGAATGCACCTAACTTCGGTACAATAGGTGAAGCTCTCGGAGCTGTATATGATTTAGCAGAAATAAATGGTTTGAAAATAGATTTTACCATAAACGATAAATTGCCAAATGATATAGAAACAGAAATCGACCGATGGTATGTGCAAATGACAGTTTACGGAAATGACAGCGAAAATCCTGTAAACGCTGATTTCTGCAATGGAATACGCCAGATTGCCGATAATGTAAGCGATTTGGAGTCCTATTCAATATCCACAGAAACCTACCAAACAGAAAAAGAAAAGATGAGGGAATATTACAGCCAACCTATAACTAAAAAGGACTTTCCAGAACTTACCCGTGAAGAACGTCAGAACAAACATATTGAATGGATAAAACAGCATTTAGAATATAACTAATTCAATACAACACAGAAAAGAGCCGCTGCAATTTGCAACGGCTCTGATTATTTATTAAATTGTTCAATACTCGCTCTGTAAAACAAAAATGAGGTCAAAGTGCGGTCAAAACCTCACACAAGGCACAACAAAAGGCTTTACAACGCGGTTTGTCGAGAGTTTCTATTTACTCCCACTCGATAGTGCCGACAGGCTTTGGAGTGAGGTCATAAAGAACACGGTTAATACCATCTACTTCAGCAGTAATACGGTTAGTAATAGTGTGGAGAAGTGCATAAGGAATTTCCTCGATAGTAGCAGTCATGGCGTCAGTTGTGTTCACAGCACGGATAATAGCCGGCCAGCCTTCATAGCGCTTGTCATCCTTGACACCTACACTCTTCATGTCTGGAACTGCAATGAAATACTGCCATACTGTTTCATTAAGACCGTTCTTGTCGAATTCTTCACGCAGAATTGCATCAGCTTCACGAAGGGCATTGAGTCTGTCACGAGTAATAGCACCAAGACAGCGTACACCAAGTCCAGGACCAGGGAATGGCTGACGGTCAACCATAGAAGCAGGAAGACCAAGTGCCTTTCCGACAACTCTTACTTCGTCCTTATAAAGAAGCTTTACAGGTTCAACGAGTTCAAACTGCATATCCTCAGGAAGTCCGCCAACGTTATGATGAGCCTTAACGCCGTCACTTTCAAGAATATCAGGATAAATTGTACCCTGTGCAAGGAAAGAAATGCCTTCAAGCTTTCTTGCTTCTTCATCAAACACCTTGATAAATTCGCCGCCGATAATCTTACGTTTCTTTTCAGGCTCTGCAACGTCACGAAGAAGATCGAGGAAACGGTCTGTTGCGTCGATATAAATAAGATTTGCGTCAAGCTGGTTCTTGAAAACTTCGATAACCTGTTCGCTCTCACCCTTACGCATAAGTCCATGGTTTACATGAACACAAACAAGCTGTTTACCGATAGCCTTGATAAGAAGTGCCGCAACAACTGAGCTGTCAACACCGCCTGAGAGGGCAAGCAGTACCTTTTTGTCGCCAACCTGCTGACGAACAAGGGCAACCTGTTCTTCGATAAACTTTTCCGCCAGTTCAGGAGTAACAATTCTTTCCATTGAATCCGGTCTTACATTAGTCATATTTTTACACTCTCCTCACTCTGAAATACCGAAGCGAATTTTCCGCATTCCGAATACTACATTAAATTTTACATTACTAAGTATATCACATTTTTGTTCATTTTTCAATACTGAGAACAATATTCCATAATATATTTTTTGCTGTTTAAAGATAAATATATTTATTGAAATTGAATAAAAAACATGATATAATTTAATTATATGAAACGATTTTTCGAGGTGTTTTATGAAAAAATCAAAGAAAAAACTGCTTATTATCGGCTGTGCTCTGCTCACGATACTTATAATAGCAATATATATTATAATATGGGAAATACAACATCCGATAGTCACAAACGTCTGCTGTGAAGAAAGTATTGCAAAGTTTGATAGTTATGTTCTGAACAGAGAATATTTCATCACCGACTTCAGTGAATTTGAATATATCGGGAGAGAATCAGACAAAAAAGACAACGACCTTTATGTAATAAAAGAAAACGATATTCCTGTATTATTAATTTCTTACGCAAATTATGACGACAACACCCGATATTATATAAATCCGACATATACAATTCCTGTATCGGGAAAAATAACCAAAATTTATATTGACCCATGCGGAGGCAGTCAAAATCAAAAAACAATATATTCACCCGAAGATATTGATTTTGTAGAACGTATCACGAAACTTGACGACACCGAAAAGCTTTATAATATAGATAATTTCTACACCTGCGGAAATGAATTTTATTTGGCATTCAATAACTGCCCCGCATCAACGAACAAGAACATCGGCGGATATATTGCTTACACAGATGGAAAATATATTTATTTCAGTCCTAAAAATCGCAGTAATATGTTAATCAATCACGAAAACAATTCTTGTGAAGGATATGGCATTGAAATTACTGACAAGGAACTTTTAAAGTGGCTGCCAGACAGTATTCTCACAGATTATATAGAAGAATAAATATACAAAACGGGAGACCTTTGGTCTCCCGTTAATTTTACTCTGCATAATCCTTAAAGCAGATATTGATATCAACATCGCCCTCTATTCCCGGAACAGACCCCGTACTCGTATACTGCCACATCGTGAAATCATAGTAATACGACGGCTCGGAGTTATATTCCGCAAGCCAGAAATCATAGTCCTGCAGACGCTCAAGGTCAAGCTTGAACATTGATGTCCTCTTGTTCTGATAAATCATCGGAGTATAGCCCGCTTCCTTTATCGTTTCACAAAACGCAATACAGCAGTCTGTCAGTACATCAACAGGAACATTGTCTGTTCTTGCGCTGTCATCATAGATTATTTCCCAGTCATACACAACAGGATATGTAACATCAAGTCCCTCAAGATTGTTGACCACCATAAGCGCTTCTTCAATCGCCTCGTCAACCGTTATTGCCTGAGAAAAGAAGTATACGCCCGTATCAAGCCCAGCCTGAGACGCACCCGTCATATTCTTCAGATAGTTGTCGTCAATATGGGCTTCACCTGTGCCGTAGCCACGAAAGCCGAGTCTTACCATGGCAAAGTCTATCCCCGACTGTGCAACCTTTTCCCAGTTAATCTCATTCTGGTGAATTGAAACGTCAACGCCGAGAAGTGAGGTCACTTTATTTCCCTCAACGTAATATTTTCTGCCGTTTCGTGAGATAATCTGCTCCTTGTTTTTTGAAAAGGCAGGAACGTTTTCGAGCGCAGGAATCCAGATTTCTCCGAACGTTCCGTCGCTCATCAGAACCTTTTCTCCGCTTAAATCATAATAATTCTTTTCGACACGCTGTTTTATTTCCTCAGTATTGATTTCAGCGCTGTTTTTATGTACAGAACCACTTGTTGTTACAGCATCACGTCCGTTGTTCCAGAGATAGAAAACCGCAACACCCAGAAATGCTATGACAAGTGCCTCGAAAATTATAATCACATTTTTGACAACAGATTTCATAAAACCTCCAAAAACTACAAAATATCCTGTCATTCTATAATAACATATCTTTTAAAAAATGTAAATGGAAAAAACATCATATTTACATATTTATATATACTTTATAAATAAAAATGCATGATTTTTCAAATAACTAATTGACATAATATATATATAATGTTATAATATATACATGAAAGTATATAAGGAGGCGAATGACCTATGGAAAACAGAATGAGAGAAGTGGCATCAGGTGCCAACAAGAAAATCAAAATCGGGGTTATTCCCGGACATTTCGCAACAAACCATTCGCATGTAAATAACTACGTTGATATGACAGGTATCAAGACACATCATAAAATGGCAAAGGAAACTGCAAGAGAGCTCGCAAAGGAATATCTTACAAGTACTTCAGTTGACACAATTATATGTCTGGAAGGAACCGAAATAATCGGAGCTTTTTTAGCTGAGGAGCTTTCAAGAGATGGCCACGCTTCCATAAACAACGGTAAGGATATTGCGGTTATCACTCCTGAAACAAACGCAAACAATCAGCTTATTTTCCGTGACAACCTTCAGAAGGATATTTACGGAAAGCAGATAGTTCTCCTTATTTCATCAGCTTCAACCGGTAAGACTATCATGCGTTCAGTTGAATGTCTGCAATATTATAATGGTATACTTGCGGGTATTTCTTCAATATTCAGTGCAATAGGCGATTACAACGGAGTTAAGGTTAATTCGATATTCACACCTGCTGATATTCCGAATTATGAATCAGTTGCATTTGAAGATTGCAGTATGTGCAAATCAGGTCAGAAAATTGATGCTATTATAAACAGTTACGGTTATTCAAAAATCTAATTTTATAATTATAGTTTTCCCGATTGCGACGGCAGCTTCAACCGTGCAGCAATTGGGAAACATTTTTTAATGAAAATATAGGGATAAAAAAATAAAGGGAGATGTTAATATGAAATCAAGTGTAAATCCGAGAATTGTTATTGTACCGAAAATCATCGGTTATTGTCTTTCCGATGACAAAAAAGCCGCTCTTATGGATATCGCAAGAGAAATCAATACAAATCTGAATCTTGTCGGCGTTGAAGCCGCAGGAAGACTTGTCGGAAATCTGGTGGGAATAAACGGGATTCCGAACGACCGCGAAAATCCTGCTGTGCCTCCGGCAGAATGCGAAATTCTCATAATGTCGGGACTTAAAAATACAACCATGGACAAGTTTTTAAAGCTTTTAAGAGAACGTGGTGCAACAGTTGACATCAAGTGCGTTGTAACATCGGAAAATCAGAACTGGAGATTATACAGACTTGTCGAAGAGCTCAGAGCAGAGCACGAAAAGTTCAATAAATAAATTATTTTTTAAATATGTCGGTGTTCTATTGCAAAACTCCACGGATTGTGATAAAATTATCAAAGATAGTTTTATAGAATGGTGGAGATAAAATTGGACAGCTTAAACAGTATACTCGAAAAAATACACGGATATGTCTGGGGTCTCCCTCTGATTGTGCTTATTATGGCAACAGGTATTTTCCTCACAATCAGAATGAAGGGACTTCAGATTAAAAGGCTTCCCCTCGCACTTAAATATATGGTCAAGAACGAAGATGACGGGGACGGCGAAGTTTCAAGCTTCGGCGCACTCTGTACTTCCCTTTCGGCAACTATAGGAACAGGCAACATTGTCGGCGTTGCAACCGCTGTCGGCGTACTTGCAGGCGGACCGGGTGCACTTTTCTGGATGTGGATTGCGGCACTTTTCGGCATGGCGACAAAATATGCCGAAGGCTTTCTTGCCATCAAATACAGAACAATCGACAGCGAAGGACACGTCCTCGGCGGACCTTTTTACTATATCGAAAACGGCATGGGCAAGAAGTGGAAATGGCTTGCGAAAATATTCGCATTCTTCGGTGCCTGCGTCGGACTTCTCGGAATCGGAACATTTACTCAGGTAAACGGTATTTCTTCAGCCGTAAAGGGCTTTTTTGACCCGAACAATAAGACAACAGTCAGCATACTCGGAACAGATTACTCAATCGCAGTTGTAATCACGGGTGTTGTTGTAACACTCTGCTCGGCTCTTGTTATTATCGGCGGAATCAAGCGTATTTCCGGCGTTTCACAGATTGTAGTACCTTTTATGGCGATTATTTATATTCTGGCATGCTTCTCACTTGTCATTTTAAATGCAGACAAGATTCCAGGTGCGATTGTAACAATCGTTGAAAGTGCATTTGGTCTCAAAGCTGTAAGCGGCGGTATCTTCGCATCAATGATGATGGCTATGAGAAACGGTGTTGCAAGAGGTATTTTCTCCAACGAGGCGGGGCTCGGTTCAGCGCCGATTGCGGCAGCTGCAGCACAAACAAAGGACCCTGTCAGACAGGGACTTGTTTCCATGACAGGTACATTTATTGATACAGTTGTAATCTGCACAATGACAGGTCTCTGCATTATTATGATGGGTTCATGGGAAAATGAGGCGCTTGAAGGCGTTGCTGTAACTGTCAACGCTTATCAGACGGGCTTTGCGTTTATGCCTGAACAGGTAAGCGCATTTGTGCTCATGGCGTGTCTCGTGTTCTTTGCGTTTACAACAATTCTCGGCTGGAATTACTATGGCGAGCGTTGCCTTGAATACCTCACAAACAGAAACAAGCTTGTTGTAAAAATCTATCGCATGCTTTATATTATTGCAGTATTCATCGGCCCTTACATGACAGTTTCGGCTGTATGGACAATTGCGGATATCTTCAACGGACTTATGGCAATTCCGAATATTATTGCGCTTTTAGCGCTTAGCGGAGTTGTCGCAAAGGAAACAAACGATTATTTCAAAACGAAAAAACAGGAGGAATAATTATGTTCGCAGCAGGTATAATTTTCTCGGTTGCCGCATCAATTCTTTCGGTCGGCAATCACGAAGGCGATATCCAAAGCTATGAAAAGCGCCTTGACGCTTTCAATGCCGTATATGGCGTAAATCTGGAAATACCTGATGACGATAATGCAAAGGATTTCTATGAGGCAATGAGCTTTGCTGAGTTTGACAGCTATATCATGTCCATCTATGACGGTTCCATTTATGACACAGAACGTCCGTCAATTTACAACGGATTTGTTGACGGCGCAATGGTGATTGAAGAGGGCTTTGTCCCGCCAATGAACGAATCTTCACGCAAGTATTTATAAAACAGCAATACACAGGCATAAAACAAGTGTTTTTTTATAAGATATTACAAATTTAAGCTTTATAGCTTGAAATTAAAAAGTTTGTGTGATATAATCAAGTTATCCTGTTATAGGAAATGATTATTGAGGAGATGTAGATTTATGAAGCTTAAGAGATTACTCGCTGTTCTTCTCGTTGGCGTATTCGCATTCGCTATGGTTGGCTGCGGACAGTCAGAAGAAGAAAAGGCTGCTGAAGAACTCGCTGATGCACTCGAAGATTTAGCAGATGAATTTGAATAATTTTTATAAATGCGGCAGATGATAAGTCTGCCGCATTTTTCTTTTTCATAAACAGTCCTTGTACAAAATACAGTTGTCCTTTGTGAAAAAACATTGAATTTTGTCTTATCCTACAAACATATTCGCATTTCTATTGACAGAACGTCGAAAAAACAGTATAATATATAATGAAAAGAATTTTGGAATAATGATTTTTTCAGAATTCAAATAAATTATGCGCATGATAAATGTGCAGAATCATCTAAGGAGGATATAAACCTATGTCACTGACAAATAATCCTAACGTTTTAAAATGGGTTGAAGAAATGACAGCCCTTACAAAGCCTGATAAGGTAGTATGGATCGACGGAAGCGCAGAACAGATTGAAGAACTCAAGAAGGAAGCTCTCTCAACAGGAGAAATGATTGAGCTCAATCAGGAAAAGCTCCCTGGCTGTCTCTACCACAGAACACTTCCAAACGACGTAGCAAGAGTTGAAGACAGAACATTCATCTGCTGCAAGAACAAGGAAGATGCAGGTCCTACAAACTACTGGTGCGATCCTGCTGAAATGTACGCTAAGCTCACACCTATGTATGACGGTGTTATGAAGGGCAGAACAATGTATGTTATCCCTTACTCAATGGGTCCTATCGGCTCACCTCTCGCTAAGGTAGGCGTTGAAGTAACAGACTCAATCTACGTTGTTCTCAACATGAATATCATGACAAGAATGGGTAAGCAGGCATTTGATAACCTCGGCGACACATCAAACGACTTCGTTCGTGGTCTCCACTCAAAGGCTGACGTTAACCCTGACAACAGATACATCTGCCACTTCCCTGAAGACAATGCAATCTGGTCAATCAACTCAGCTTACGGCGGTAACGTACTCCTCGGTAAGAAGTGCTTCGCTCTCAGAATCGCTTCATATCAGGGTAAGAACGAAGGCTGGATGGCTGAACACATGCTTATCCTCGGCGTTAAGAAGCCAAACGGAGAAGTTAAGTACATCACAGCTGCATTCCCATCAGCATGTGGTAAGACAAACCTTGCTATGCTTATCCCACCAGAGGGCTATAAGAAGGATGGTTATGAAGTATTCACAGTTGGTGATGACATTGCATGGATGAAGCAGGGCGAAGACGGCAGACTTTATGCTATCAACCCAGAAAACGGCTTCTTCGGCGTTGCTCCCGGTACAAACGCTAAGTCAAACTTCAATGCTCTTGAATCAACAATGAAGGATACAATCTTCACAAACGTTGCTATCAACAATGATGATATGACAGTTTGGTGGGAAGGTCTTGACAAGAATCCTCCTGCAAACGCAACTGAATGGAAGGGCGAAAAGGTTGACGGCAAGGCATTTACAGCTGACGGCAACAAGCTTGCACATCCAAACTCAAGATTTACAGCTCCTGCTAAGAACTGCCCATGCATTTCACCTGAATTTGATAACCCGGCTGGTGTTCCTGTATCAGCTATCATCTTCGGCGGCAGAAGAGCTTCAACAACTCCACTCGTATATCAGTCATTTGACTGGACACACGGCACATATGTAGGTTCAGCTGTTTCATCAGAAACAACAGCTGCTGCAACAGGTGCTGTAGGCGTTCTCAGACATGACCCAATGGCTATGAAGCCATTCATCGGTTACAATGTTGGTGACTACTGGGCACACTGGCTCGAAATGGGCAAGAAGCTCGGCGACAACGCTCCTAAGATCTTCAACGTTAACTGGTTCAAGCAGGACGAAAACGGCAACTTCATCTGGCCTGGTTTCGGCGACAACATGAGAGTTCTCGACTGGATCATCAAGAGATGTGAAGGCGAAATCGACGCTGAAGAAACAGCAATTGGTTATGTTCCAAAGCAGGGTGACATCAACGTTAACGGTATCGAAGACGAAGTTACACCTGAAATCATGGAAAAGCTTCTTGCAGTTGACAAGGATCTCTGGACAGCTGAAATTGCTGAAATGAGAAGATATTACAAGGAAGATATCGCTGACAAGGGCGGTAAGGTTCCAGCAGAGCTTCTCGAAGAGCTTAACAAGCTTGAAGAAAGACTCAGCAAGTAATTTTCTATATGAAATATTAAAGAGCAGTTCTTTTAGAACTGCTCTTTTTGTATATAAAAGCGGGGGCATGCATAGTGCCAAATCCACATGTAAACTTAATTTTCTTCTCTGACGTGATTGTTCACATAAACAAGAATATTTCCGCTTTCTTTGTATGAGCAAAGAAAGCTCCAAAGAAACACAGTTCTTTTCTTTGTTCACACAAAGAAAATGAACCAAAAGAAATGTAACGACTTGATAATTTGCAAGATAACTAACCCTCTGCATGCATGGACGGTGCATACTTCGTTCACCTGTTAAAGACACTCTTGTCAGCAAATGTTTAAATCTTATGCAGCTTACAAAAAAGGGAGACTTTTTCAAGTCTCCCTTTAATTTTGTATTAAACCTCAACAGTTCCGATGTGCCAGATGTTTTCAGCATAGTCCTTGATAGTTCTGTCTGAACTGAACTTACCTGCGTTACACATATTGAGCCACATCTTCTTGCCGATAAGCTTCTTGTTACCGAAATCACCGATACACTTGAGTTTAACTTCAATATAGTTTTCAAGGTCGCCGATGAGATAGTAGTTATCAGGTGAATGCCATGACGCACCGTCTGTAAGTGCGTAGTAAAGCTCTCTGAAATAGCCTGTGCCGTCATCTGAAACAGTGCCGTCGATAAGCGCAGAAACTGCCTCTCTGATTTTCGGATTTTCTGAAAGAACCTTACGGCTGTTATACTCAGGCATGATTTTCTTTAAGTCTTCAACTCTTGCGCCGAAGATATAGTTGTTTTCTTCGCCTGCCTCCTGAACGATTTCAATGTTAGCGCCGTCATAAGTTCCGAGTGTTACAGCACCATTGAGCATAAGCTTCATGTTACCTGTACCTGAAGCCTCAGTACCCGCTGTTGAAATCTGTTCTGAAACATCTGCCGCAGGAATGAGCTTTTCAGCGTATGAAACATTGTAGTTTGAAACAAACACAACCTTTACATACTTTCTTACTTCTTCATCGTTTTCAACGAGCTTAGCGATTTCGTTGATAAACTTGATGATACCCTTTGCTCTGCGGTAACCGGGAGCAGACTTTGCACCGAAAATGAATGTTACAGGATTCATGCCGATAATTTCGCCCGACTTGATGCCGAAGTAGATATAAAGGATTGAGAAAGCATTGAGAAGCTGACGCTTATATTCGTGCAGACGCTTAATCTGAATGTCAAAGATTGAATCAGGGTCGATTTCAATACCCTCAGTCTGTTTGATATATTCAGCAAGTGCCTTTTTATTGTTCTTCTTGATTTCCATGAATCTGTCGATGATTTTTTCATCATCGGCATACTTTTCAAGCTTTTTGAGCTTATCAAGGTCTGTCATCCAGCTGTCGTCACCAACAAGCTCTGTAATCATCTTTGAAAGCTCCTTGTTACAGAGTGCAAGCCAGCGGCGCTGTGTGATACCATTTGTCTTGTTCTGGAAACGCTCAGGATAAAGCTTATACCAGTCAGCAAGAACTGTATCCTTGAGAATTTCTGTGTGGATTTCAGCAACACCGTTTACATAAGATGAGCAGTAAACAGCCATGTCAGCCATGTGCACAAGACCGTTTTTCACAATCATGAGCTTTTCGATGTTTTCCTTTTCAAGATTTTTAGCATAAAGCTCAGCGATAAGCTGTTCATGAATCTGAAGAATGATTGAGTAAATCTCAGGGAGAAGCTCTTCTACGAGTGAGCAGTCCCACTTTTCAAGTGCTTCAGGCATAACTGTGTGGTTTGTATAGTTGAATACCTTCTTTGTGAGTGCAAAAGCCTTTTCAAATGACATTCCCTCACCTGTGAGAATTCTGATAAGCTCAGGGATTGAAATTACAGGGTGAGTGTCGTTAAGCTGAATTGTAATGCTGTCAGCAATATTGTCAAGTGAGCCAAAGCGGTCAAGGTGCTTCTTTGTAATATCCTGAAGTGAAGCACTGCAGAAGAAATACTGCTGCTTGAGTCTGAGCTTCTTACCCTCTCTTGTATCGTCATTAGGATAAAGAACTCTTGAAATATCCTCGGCTGAAGTCTTTGCCATACTTGCTTCAAGATACTTCTGGTCGTTGAAAAGCTTGAAGTCAAATTCCTCAACTGCCTCTGACTGCCAAAGACGGAGTGTGCTTACATGCTTTGTCTTGCAGCCGAAAATCGGCATATCGTATGGCACAGCCTTTACTGTCTGGTCGCTGAATTTTACTTCAACAGTTTCCTTGTCAAGTCTTACAGACCATGGGTCGCCATACTGTGTCCAGTTATCAGCAGTTTCTGTCTGGAAGCCGTTTTCAATACCCTGCTTGAAAAGACCGTACTTATATCTGATACCATAGCCGTCAAGCGGAAGATTCATTGACGCCGCACTGTCAAGGAAGCATGCCGCTAAGCGTCCGAGACCGCCGTTACCGAGAGCCGCGTCCTCAATTTCTTCAAGCGCTGAAAGACTTGTTCCCATTTCGTTTAAAACTGCTTCTGCGTCGTCATAAAGCCCTAAGCAAAGAAGATTGTTGAAAACAGCTCTTCCCACTAAAAATTCCATTGAAAAATAGCATGCACGTCTGCTGTAATGATGAGCAGTCTTTGACTTATCCCAGTTTTCCTTAGTGTATGCTAAAACAGCATCACCGATAGCTGTATGCATATCCTGAGGTGTCTTGCAGTCCTTAAGGGACGCTTTGAGCATTTCTCTGAATTGTTCCATAATGTTTCTCCTTTTTATCTATTGTACATTTTTCCGAGCTTGCGGATTTTCTTTGCAAGCTTATCGGTAAAATCCGATTTGCGTGTTCTGAACTGCCAGTTTCCGCCTGTTGTGGACGGTGTGTTCATTCTTGCCGACTGCGGCGAATTCAGAAAGTCCTGCATCTGAGCCACGGCAATCTTTGCTGTTGAAGCCCATGTTGCCTTTATCATGCCCCATGGAATATGCTTTTTCTTCTTTATGTTGAAGTATTCCATAGTATGCTTTATCGCATCGTCTGATGCCGCCTTCACCCAGCCGCTTAAGGTTTCGTTATCGTGAGTACCTGTGTAGGCAATGCAGTTTGTATTTTCAAAATTATGAGGGAGATGTTCGTTTTCGCCGCCGCTTCCGAATGCAAACTGTAAAACCTTCATTCCGGGATAGCCGACGGCTCTGAGCATTTCATGAACGTCCTCTGTAATAAAGCCTAAGTCCTCGGCAATGATGTTAAGGTCGCCTAGTGTTTTCTGAGCAGTCTTGAAAAGCTCTGCTCCCGGACCCTTTCTCCATTCACCTGTTTCGGCAGTTTCACTTCCGTATGGAATAGCGTAATAGCTTTCAAAGCCTCTGAAATGGTCGATTCTTACGATATCATAAATCTCAGCTGAGAATTTAAGGCGTTCTGTCCACCATTTATATCCGCTTTTTTTGTGATATTCCCAGTTATAGAGCGGATTGCCCCAGAGCTGACCTGTCACAGCAAAGTCATCAGGAGGACAACCTGCAACGTCAATCGGCTTCTTTTCCTTGTCAAAAAGGAAAAGCTCGGGACTTCCCCATGCCTCAACGCTGTCGTATGAAACATAAATCGGCATATCCCCAATAAATTCAATACCCTTGTCATTTACATATTTCTTGAGGTTATTCCACTGTTCGAAAAATTTATACTGAATAAACCTGAAAAATTCGACATCCTCAAAAAGCTCCTTTTCCGCCTTTTTCAGAGCGTCCTTGTCACGGAGCGCAAGCTTTTTGTCCCATTCATACCACGGTTTTCCGTCATTTTTGAACTTAAGCGACATGAAAAGTGCATAGTCATCAATCCATGCTGAATTTTTATCAAGGAAGTCCTTGTATTTTTTTGTTGTCTTATGCACTGACGACTTATATGCAATTCTCAGTACATTAAAGCAGTTCTCATAAATTGTGCTGTAATTTACCTGCTTTTCATTATCCTGCCACTTTATCTTATTGTAATCAGTCTTTTTAAGCAGACCCTCTTTTTTCAGTATATCAAAATCTATAAAATAAGGGTTTCCTGCATAGACGGAAAATGACTGGTAAGGCGAGTCGCCATAGCTTGTCGGCGAAAGAGGGAGAATCTGCCAGCATTTCACGCCCGATTTTTCGAGGAAATCCGCAAATTCAAATGCCGCCTTACCCATTTTTCCGATTCCGTATTCGGAAGGCAGACTTGAAATATGCATTAATATTCCGCTTTTTCTCATATATTATCTCCATTCTGCCGCATTAAAACGGCTGTAATTGGTATTCTTGAACTGCGCATAATAAACACAGAAAAAAACATAATAAAATCATTAGTAAGGAGTGGTTTTTTTGAATTTATTTGCAAAAAATATTTTTGTTTTTTTAACAGGCTGTTTCATGTACAGCCTTATAGAAATATCCGCCCGTGGCTACACTCACTGGACAATGACTCTCACAGGAGGATTTATTCTTGTGATACTGTTTAAAATGTTCACACACTTAAAGCCTCTTCCGTTCTGGCAGAAATGCCTGCTCGGCTCGGTGATTATAACAGCAACCGAGTTTACAGTCGGAGTTATCGTCAACATAATTTTAGGCTGGAGAGTATGGGATTATTCGGATATGCCGCTTAATATTCTCGGTCAGATTTGTCTGCCGTTCAGCATTATGTGGTTTTTTCTGTGCATACCTGCATGCGGCGTCTGTAAAATAATAGAAAAACGACTTTATTAAACAGTACCTTATTATTATACAATTTTTTTGCGATTTTATCAAGTGGTTACGCAAAAACAATGTATTGTTTTGTCGTCCGTTGACAATATCGTTGTAACGTGTTAAAATATTATCAAATAAAATTTATAAGAGGGGTAGTATTATGAAATTCAAATCTAAATTAGTGAGCTTTATTACGAGCGCCATGTGCGCACTTTCGGCATTTTCAGTTATGCCAGCAGGCGTTTGGGCGGAGGAAGGCACATACGGGGTTCTTACCTATGAAAAAACTGACGCGGACGCAGACGGAACCTTTGATTATATAACAATTACAGGGTGTGACGAAACGGCAACGGAAGTTACTGTTCCAAGTGAAATTGAAGGTTTGGCTGTTGAAAGTATAGGTGAGGAATCATTTGTTGACTGTGTAAACCTTGAAAATGTTGAAATAAGTGAAGGAATAAAAACGATAGAAAAAAACGCTTTTTCTTACTGTACCTCGCTTGAAAGCATAAATCTTCCAAACAGCATTGAGAAATTAGAGCCATACGCATTTACACATTGTGAAGCACTTAAAAGCATAAAAATCCCCGATAAGATTACAAGAATTTACGAATTAACATTTTTCTTTTGTACATCGCTTAAGAGTGTAGAATTGCCAGAAAATCTGATGCAGATAGACGGAGGTGCCTTTGAATATTGTTTCAGTCTTGAAAACATTGAAATTCCAAAATCGGTAAAAGAAATAAAAATAGGTGCTTTTCACGCTTGTACAGCCCTAAAAAATATTACAATTTATAATTCTGACTGCAAAATTTATGATAATGCAGCAACTATATGTAATGATTCGAATTGGAATATTGAAACACAGGAACAAACATGTATTTTTGATGGCACAATCCACGGCTATATAAACTCCACAGCACAGACTTATGCTGAAAAATATGGCTATAACTTTATAGCGCTCGACGAAAACATCGTAATCTCCAAGGGCGATGTCAACAGAAACGGAACAATCAATCTCTACGACGTTATCGAGGTTGCAAAGTACATACTGAACATGACAAGCTTTGACAGCGAACAGCTTTCTCTCGGCGATATGAACTCAGACGGCGTTGTAAATCTCTATGACGCAATCGAAATCGCTGAAATTATAATGGAATAAAATGCAAGCCGCAGTTTTTATGATTCTGCGGCTTTTTCTCTTGAAAAGCCATGAAAAATATGTTATAATATATACCATATTCGTTAGTAAAACAGAATCATGAGAGGGGAAAACCATGAAAACCAAAAGAATATTTTCATTTTTAACATCTGCTGTATGCGCAGTTTCACTCGTATCAGCAACAGCTCTTTCAGTGGGGGCAGACGAATTAATCGACACTCCACTGAAATACGGCGATTTATCCTACGCAAGAATCGATGAGGATGAGGACGGAACTTTTGACTATATTGAAATCACAGCCTGTGATACGGCGGTAACTGAAATTGAAGTGCCAAGCGAGATTGAAGGTTTGCCTGTTGCTTCAATCGGTGTACACGGTTTTTCTGCCTGTAGATCACTGGAAACGGTAGTCTTACCTGATACCATTATAAAAATAGGTAACTGTGCTTTTTTTGCCTGCAAATCTCTGAAAAACATAAATTTACCTGATTCTCTGACAGATATGGACGGAAGTGTTTTTCTTGAGTGCAGCGGTCTTGAAAGCATTGTAATACCAGAAAGTATCACAAACATTAAGGGTTCAACATTCCATGGATGTTTATCCCTTACAGATATCACAATTCCTGAAAGCGTTGAAAACGTAGGCATGTTTGCATTCAAATACACTCCATGGCTGAAAAACAAACAGGCTGAAAATCCGCTGGTTATAGTTAATGATGTTTTAGTTGACGGAACAACATGCGAGGGTGACGTTGTAATCCCTGATGGTATCAGAAGAATAGCCAATTCTGCATTCAATGATTGTTCAGCACTTACAGATGTAACTATTCCTGACAGCGTTGTCTTCATAGACGAATGGGCGTTCAGCGCTTGTTCAGGTCTTGAAAACATAAATTTCCCTGACAGTGTTACTGAAATCAAGTGGGGTGCATTCTGGGACTGCACCGGTCTTAAAAATGTTGTGATTCCTGAAAGTGTTACAGATCTGGGTTGTTATGTATTTGCCGAATGTACAAGCCTTGAAAGTGTAACAATAGAAAATCCTGAATGTTATCTTGATAATGATGAGGGACTGTTCTCAAATACATACAACGAAGAAGATGACAGTTATTCATTCGACGGCACAATCTATGGCCACTGGGCCTCGACTGCGCACGAATATGCGCTGGAAAACAACAGAAAGTTTGAGACAATCAACGGAGTTGTGCCTGGAGATATGACAGGTGACAGTCAGCTTAATCTCTATGACGCAATCGAAATTGCAAAATGTATCATGGAGTCAAGAGAGCTTACTGATGAAGAAAAGGCGATTGCTGATTACAACAGCGACGGCGTTGTAAATCTTTACGACGTAATTGAAATTGCAAAAATAATAATGGGATAATCACAGAAAACCTCGGATTTGTAGAAATCTGAGGTTTTTTCAAAAACTTCATTTTCCCACTTGAAAAATATATCGTAATCTGTTATAATATAATTGTATGTGAAAACACATACCGAATATTATTGAAAAGAGGAAAAACCATGCCTGCTAATATTGTAGTCGGAACACAATGGGGCGACGAGGGAAAGGGTAAGATTATTGATATCCTCGCTTCCCGTGCTGAAGTTGTAGTTCGTTCACAGGGCGGTAATAACGCCGGTCATACTGTTGTAAATAACGGTGAAACTTATAAGCTTCATCTTATTCCTTCGGGTATTCTTTATCCTGACAAGCTCTGCCTTATCGGCGCAGGAGTTGTTCTGGACCCTAAGGACTTCACAGGTGAGCTCAAGTCACTCAGCGACAGAGGTATTTCAACTGCTAATCTCAAGATTGACCCGAGAGCACACGTTGTAATGCCATGGCATATCGTTTTGGACGGTCTGTCAGAGGAATTCAGAGGAAATTCTGATATCGGTACTACAAAGCGTGGCATAGGTCCTACATACATGGATAAATATGAGCGCTGCGGTATAAGAATGTACGATCTTATCAATCCTGAGGTTTTTGCTGAAAAGGCAAGAGCAACAGGCAGACTCAAAAACAAGATTATCACAGAAGTTTACGGCGGTGAAGCTATCGACATCGAAGCTATGATCGCTGAATACAATGAATACGGTAAGATTCTTGCACCTTATGTTGATGACGTTTCTGTCCTCACATATGAAGCCCACAAGGCCGGCAAGACTATCATGTTCGAGGGCGCACAGGCTACACTTCTCGACATCGACTTCGGTACTTACCCATACGTTACATCTTCACATCCGCTTTCAGCAGGTGTTTGTGTTGGTACCGGTGTTGGTCCGAGAATGATTTCAAACATCATCGGTGTTGCCAAGGCCTATACAACAAGAGTCGGAAAGGGACCATTCCCTACAGAACTCGACGATGAAATCGGCGAAAAAATCAGAACAGTCGGCGGAGAATTCGGTACTACTACAGGTCGTCCGAGAAGAACAGGCTGGTTCGATGCTGTTATCGTAAAGCATTCTGTAAGAGTTAACGGTCTTGACGGACTTGCTATCAACAAGCTTGATACTCTCTGCGGACTCGGCACTCTCAAAATCTGCGTTGGCTATAAGATGCCTGACGGAAGTGTTATCAACAACTTCCCACCAACTCTTGAACAGCTCAGCGGCTGTGAACCTATTTACGAAGAGGCTGAAGGCTTTACTGAAGATATCACAGGCTGCCGCACATTTGAAGAACTTCCTGCAAACTGTCAGAAGTACATCAAGCGTCTTGAAGAGCTTTGCGAATGTAAGGTTGCAATGATCGGCGTTGGCCCTGACAGAAGTCAGATTATTGAAAGATAATTTTTTCCAAGCGGTACGTTTTACGTTCCGCTTGTTTTTTGAAAGGACGATGAAAGTATGCTTATACTTGGAATAGAAAGCTCCTGCGACGAAACAGCGGCATCGGTGTCGGAAAACGGTACGAAAATTCTTTCCTCAGTTATTTCAACACAAATTGAAGAGCACAGAAAATACGGCGGAGTTGTACCGGAAATCGCCTCACGCCGTCATTGCGAGAATATTCTCGGGGTTGTGAAGGGTGCACTCAGCGAGGCGGGCAAAACGCTTGACGAAATTGACGCAGTTGCCGTGACATACGCCCCGGGGCTTATCGGAGCGCTTCTTGTCGGTGTAAACTTTGCAAAGGGTCTTGCAATGGCGTCGGGCAAGCCGCTTGTCCCTGTACATCATCTTTCGGGGCATATCGCCGCAAACTATATCGCTCATCCTGACTTAAAGCCGCCATATCTCTGCCTTGTTGCAAGCGGCGGACACTCTCATATTGTTGAGGTGCTTGACTACACAAAATTCCGTATTGTCGGAAGAACACGAGATGACGCGGCAGGAGAATGCTTTGACAAATGCGCCCGTGCAATGGGCTTTCCTTACCCTGGCGGCGTGCACGTTGACAAGGCGGCACAGGAAGGTAAAAGAGGAGAATATGTCCTCCCGAGACCTAAGGTTACGGGCTGTGAGTATGACTTCAGCTTTTCAGGGCTTAAAACTGCGGTTATAAATCTTCTGCACAATGCAAGCCAGAAAGGCACTGATATAAACCACAACAATCTCTGTGCAGAGCTTCAGGGAACTATTTCAGAAATACTCTGTGAAAAGACAATTGCCGCCGCAAAAATGCTGGGGTATAAAAATATCGCCGTTGCAGGCGGAGTGTCTTCAAACAGCGGTGTGAGAAATGCATTTGAAACAGCCTGTGAAAAGGAAGGCTTAAAGCTTTATCTTCCGCCACTCAGTCTCTGCGGAGACAATGGCGCGATGATTGCCTGTCAAGGTTATTACAGCTATCTTGCAGGGCACAGGGCTGACGAAAGTCTTAATGCGATTGCAACGCTTTCACTCGAGGAAATATAAAAATTCAAGAGCGGTGAATAACCGCCCTTTTTCATGCACTGTTCCGCTTTGGAACGGTGCTATTCTTTTATAATATCCTTTATAATTTCACCGGCAATAATAAGCCCTGCAACAGACGGCACAAAAGCAACACTTCCGATTGTTTTCCTTTTCTGTGTCACTTCCTCGCTTTCCGCCTTGTGTTCACACGGCGGTTCTGTCGAATAAACTACTTTAAGCTTTTTAACCTGTCGCTTTTTGAGCTCATAGCGCATCACCTTAGCAAGCGGACACATTTCTGTTTTGTAAATATCTGTCACAACAAGCTTTGTCGGGTCGAGCTTATTACCCGTACCCATTGAGGAAATCAGCGGCACACCGAGCTTATACGCATTCTCTATAAGATTAAGCTTTGATGTCACAGAATCAATTGCGTCGGCAATATAGTCAAAGCCGCTTAAATCGACTTCGTCGCCCGTGTAAAAGCAGTCAAGCGCTGTAACCTGAAGCTGTGGATTTATGTCAAGTATTCTCGCCTTTGCCGCTTCGACCTTTTTCATGCCAAGCGTCGAATGAAGCGCAATAAGCTGGCGGTTTAAGTTTGTGACCGCAACTTCGTCATTATCAATAAGCGTAAGCTTTCCTACGCCCGTACGGGCAAGCGCCTCGGCAATATATGAGCCGACTCCGCCAATGCCAAATACCGCAACATGAGCGTCGCTGAGCTTTTTCATTGCGTCTGCACCAAGCAGAAGCTCACTTCTTGAAAACTCATTAAGCATGCCAGTCACCCCTGTCCGTTACAATTTCATAGCCTGCCGCCTTTACTCTTTCTGCAAGGCTTTTTACAAGCTGGGCAGACTCATCACCTGTGGCAATTTTGTTGTCATAAAGCATATAAAGCTTGCGGAATTTAAGCGGCGACAAATTCGGCATCACAACATTCGCACCTGCACGAAGTCCCATTTCCCTTCCCTCAGGATGAATTGTACCAAGCGCTGTTGTTGACGGCAAAAGCACATCGGGTAGCAGAAGACGGGTAAGCGCCACCATAACAAGCGTGTCACGGAGGGTCCCCTGCGTTTCACTGCCAAAAGGCGTGTCCTTATGCGGTATGAAAGGGCCGATTCCGACCATCTGCGGCTTAAACTCCTTTATAAACAAAAGGTCACTTACAAGATTTTCCGCTGTCTGATAAGGTGAACCCACCATAAAGCCTGCGCCCGTCTGGAAACCGATTTTTTTGAGTGCTTTCAGACATTCCATACGCTTTTGATAAGACATTTCTTCGGGGTGAAGTCGGCTGTAATGCTCCTCATTTGCAGTTTCATGACGGAGCAGATATCTGTCAGCCCCCGCCTCGAAAAGTCTCTTATAGCTTTCCTCGGAACGTTCTCCGAGGGAGAGAGTTATCGCACAGTCGGGGTATTTATCCTTGATTTTGCGGATAACTCCGCAGAAAAAGTCGTCATCAAAAAAGCAGTCCTCACCGCCCTGCATAACAAACGTACGGAAACCGAGAGCATAGCCCTCCTCACAGCATTCGAGAATTTCTTCTTCGTTAAGACGATAGCGGTCGATGTTCCTGTTACTGCGGCGGATTCCGCAGTAAAGGCAGTTATTTCTGCAGTAGTTTGAAATTTCGATAAGTCCTCTTATATAGACGGCGTTTCCGTAATGCTCACGTCTGACCTTATCTGCACATTCGTATAAATACTCATCATGCTCCGCATTCTTTATAATGCTCATAAGCTCGTCGGGGGCAGCATTGTGAGTTTTGGCAATATTATCAATAATCGCTTTTGTATTCATCTTTCTTCCTTATTCAACATCATAGAACATTCTGTATTTTTTATTATTATGTGTACAACAGCTGAGAACCATACCTATCGCAACAAACATACTTACAAGTGCCGTACCGCCTGCGCTGAAAAACGGAAGCGGAATACCGATAACAGGCATAACCTTAAGACACATTCCGATGTTCATGAAGCAATGGGTAAACAGCATTGCAAATGTGCCGAGACAGATAAGCTTTCCGAGCTTGTCCATTGAGTTGCGGCTGTCCGAAAGAATTTTTATGCAGATATATGCAAGTATAAGAATAATTATAATCGCACCGACAAAGCCAAAAACCTGTCCTGCATAGGAAAAAATGAAGTCGTTGTGGACTTCAGGGACGTTAACATAGTCTTCAGCGCCAAAAAGTCCCTTGCCGAAAATGTTTCCTGCACCGAGCGACGCCAGACTTAAATTCTGCTGATATTCAAGTCCCATAGGGTCTGTACCCGGATTTATGAGCACCATGATTCTGTCCTTGTGAAGCCCCTGGAGCACATAGTTCCACAAAATCCATATTGTAGGCGGAGTTATCGCAACAGCGGCTATGATATACTTGAACGAAAGTCCCGCCGAGAAAAGCATTGTAACAAACATCATAAGGAACACAAGCGCTGTTCCGTAGTCACCCTGCAAAACGATAAGTCCGATAGGAACTGCTCCGTGCACAATCGCCAGAAGCAGATGAAGCGGACGGTTTAATTTTTCTTCGTCCTTGGAAAGATGATAGGCAAACGTGAAAATAAACGCAAGCTTTAACATCTCCGACGGCTGAATCGTCGTAAAACCGAGATTGAGCCACGCCCTGTCGTCCGCACCTGCACGCTGATGACCAAGACCTGTAAAGGTGAGCAATACAAGCGCCAGGGTAATCGGGGCATATAAAAACCATAGTCGTGAAAGTGTGTGGTAGTCAATCGACGCTACAAAGAGACATGCGCCGATACCAAGCACAAGCGAGACGAGCTGAGTTATATAGTAACTGCTGTCAAGCCCATTTATTTCGTTGCTGTAAAGAGAAAAAAGCAGTATAACGCTCAGAGCCGAGCATATTACAACCGCTATAAGAAGTCCCTTGTCAAGTTTTCTGAAAAACTCAGGGAACTTTTTGAATACTGATATCATAGATTCTGCTGCCTTTCTTAAATTTACTTCTGTTCTTCACCGCTCCAGTATTTCCTGTCAAGACTGCGGAACTGGATTGCGGCGGAAATGTGTTCTTTTTCTATGTTTTCGCTGCCGTTTAAATCGGCAATGGTTCTTGCAACCTTTAAAATCCTGTCGTACGCTCTCGCTGAAAGTCCGAGGCGGTCAAACGCCTTTCCGATAAAGTCTTTCGCCTTGTCGGACATAGGACACATTCTGCCTAGCATGTCGGGAGTGATTTTGGCGTTGCAGGTTATCTGCGTACCCCTGAAGCGTTCGTTCTGGATATCTCTTGCTTTCGACACTCTCTTTCTTATTTCAGCAGACGATTCCTCCTTCTTTTCCGAGGAAATATCATTGAACTCGACAGGTGCCACCTCAATATGCAGGTCAAAGCGGTCGAGCATAGGTCCCGAAATTTTTGAAAGATAGGACGTAACCTGCTTGTGACTGCACCTGCATCTGCCGCTCGGATGACCGTAATATCCGCATGGACACGGATTCATTGCGGCAATGAGCATAATCGAAGCAGGATATGAAACTGTTCCCGACGCACGGGAAATCGTAACCTTGCCGTCCTCAAGCGGCTGACGCAGAATTTCAAGTGTTCTGCGGTCAAACTCCGCAAGCTCGTCCAGAAACAAAAGTCCGTTATGCGCAATTGAAATCTCGCCGGGACGGGGTATTGAACCGCCGCCTGCAAGTCCCGCAGAGGAAATCGTGTGATGCGGCGAGCGGAACGGTCTTGTTGTCACAAGAGGAGACTTTAAGTCAAGCATTCCCGAAATGGAATGGATTTTTGTGGTTTCAATCGACTCCTCAAATGTCATATCGGGAAGTATCGACGGCATTCTTTTTGCAAGCATACTTTTTCCGCTTCCGGGAGTCCCGATAAGCAGGGCGTTATGCCCACCTGCCGCCGCAATTTCAAGTGCCGCCTTTGCCGCACTCTGTCCTTTGACGTCCGCAAAGTCAAGCGGAAAGTCGTAGCTTTTTTTCTCGGGGACAAATTTTTCCGCAGGCTTAATCTGCGTTTTCCCTGTAAAATGAGCATAAAGCTGTTTTATATCAGAAACGCCGAAAACCTCTATTCCGTCGGCTACCGACGCCTCAAACGCATTGTCAGAAGGAACAAAAACCGCTTTCATTCCCATCTCTTTGGCAAGAAGCACCATGGGCAGTACGCCCTCAACAGGACGAACCTCACCGCTTAAGGAGAGTTCACCGATAAATGCACAGCCATCGGAGTCCGCTGAAATATATCCTGCCGCCTTCATAACAGCCATAAAAATCGCAAGGTCGTGTACAGAGCCACTCTTTTTCGTGTTCGCAGGAGCTAAGTTCACCATAACCCTTGCAACAGGAAACTCAAAATCACAGCTTCGCATTGCCGCTTTGATTCGTTCACGGCTTTCCTTAACGGCTGTATCAGGCAGTCCGACAATATCAAAAAGAGGTATTCCACGGCTTATTTCAATTTCAACATCAACCATAAATGCGTTCAGTCCGAAAAGACCAAGACTGCCAATTTTCGCAAACATAACGCCGCCCTCCATAAATCTTATAATCTGTGTGGAATTTCTGGTTACACACATTTGTATATAACAGCCCGATTTGCATATCTGCAAGGGCATAAAAAATATAATAAATACTTTGTATTTATTATATCATGATAAAGCGCAAATGTAAATAAAGATTTTGTGAAAATACAGCGTCAGACTGATGCTAAAAAAGGCGGTCATAAAGACCGCCGGTAACGTTAATTTTCATCATCAGGAATGTATAGCAAAACATCCTCCACCCTGCAACTGAGAATCTTACACAAATCATTCAACAGCTGAGACGAAATACCCATGTTGTGTTTCAATCTGTAAATAGTATTTTTGCTGAAGTTATGTTTGGTAATAAGAGTGTAGGTTGTGATATTTTTAGTTTTCATAGTTTCCCAGAGGGGAGCATAGCTAATCATTTTATTATCATCACCACTTTAAGTATAAATTATCCTTAAAATGTTGACTATCCCTAAGATTTTGAGTATAATATATTATGTCAAAATAAAGGTGGTTAATGATTATATATGAGAAATATAAGAATGTATAGATGTACAACAAAGAAAACTGAAAAAATAGTTACCTACAATTTAAACGAATCAGAAATAAAGCTTTTATGCCATTTAATAAACGAAAAATATGAATATGTCATGAAAAAACACAATCCCGATATGAAATTAATTGATGACTTAAATAAGATTCTGGATAAGCTGGTAAAGGGATACATTTAAATATTTTACTACTATGTAATATAAAAAAGGCGGTCAAAAAGACCGCCCTTTTTATTCCTCTTTATCTTCTTTTTTCGTCTTTTTACGCTTTTTAACACATTCCGTCAGCAAATACTCAATCTGACCGTTTATCGAGCGGAATTCATCCTCCGCCCATGCCGCAAGCTCGTTATAAAGCGTCGATGACAGCCTTAAAGGCACCTGTTTTTTTGTCTTTTTTTCGTCTGCCATCCTGCACACTCCTTAATAAATTGAACCGCTGTTTACAATCGGCTGTGCATCCTTGTTTCCGCAAAGCACAACAAGAAGATTTGAAACCATCTGTGCTTTTCTTTCTTCATCAAGGTCACATACATTATTTTCAGAAAGATTTTTAAGCGCCATATCAACCATTCCCACAGCACCTTCAACAATTTTCTGTCTTGCTTCGATAATCGCTGTTGCCTGCTGACGCTGAAGCATTGCCGCCGCAATTTCAGGCGCATACGCAAGATGAGTGATTCTCACTTCGCTTACGTTGAGTCCTGCCATCTTAACCTTTTCCTGAAGCTCGCCCCTGAGCGACTCTGCAATTTCCTGGCTTGAGCCTCTGAGTGACTTCTCATCGCCCTCGTCAGACACATCATATGGATAAAGTCTTACAATATTTCTGAGCGCTGAGTCAGCCTGTGCTGAAAGAAAATCTGTGTAGTTGTCAACATTGAACACAGCCATAGCTGTATTTTCAACATTCCAGATTACATTAATGCCGATTTCAATAGGATTACCCAGAACATCGTTGATTTTCTGCTTTTCATTTCTGAGTGTCATTGCCTTGAGAGAAATCTTCTTGCTTCCACCAACAGTTACAACTGCAATATCAGTTGCAGATTTAGCCTTTTCATTTGCCGCCGCAACAGCCTTGTCGTAATTTGGATTTACGGCTGTACTGAACGGATTTACAAAGAAAAATCCGTCGTTTTTAAGCGTTCCGATATATTTACCGAAAAGAGTAAGCACAAGCGCTTCATTAGGCTTCATGATTTTAAGTCCGCAGTCGATGATAACTGCCGCAATGAAAGCCACACAGCCTGCGATAATTGACGGAACACCAAGTGGGATACTTCCATTTTCGCAGAGAATAATTCCTCCGATAAGTCCGCCTGCAAATACAACATAGAGCAATAAGCTTAAAAAGAGCATTGCCCAGCCGCTTTTTGGTCTGATTACTTTTTCTTCTGTGATAATCTGTTTGTTTTTGTCCATGATTTTGCCCTCCGTATCTTTTTTGAATTTATTTGATATCATTTTGATATCACTATAATAACACACAAATTTCGCTTTGTCAAGTATTTTTCCAGTATTTTTTTACGTTTTCACACAATTCATACAACGAGTCTGTTAAACAGCACCACAAGATTGTTCCAGAATTCCCTGTCAATCCCCTCGTCATTACCCCGATGATTTGTGATATCCTTAAAGCTTGCAACAGCACGCTCTGTCGGCTCGTCATAAATTCCGCTGAGCGGAACGGGTGGGAAATTTCTGTATTTTCGTGCAACCTCGCCAAGCATAACCTGAATTATCTGCAAAAGCGGCCCTGCCGTTCCCGGAATCAGAATAAGTCTGCTGTCAAAAATATCAATCAGAAAGGGGTCGGTATAATGGACATTATTTACCTCGATAATTTTGCTCCATGTATCAGGGTCAGCTGTTCCACTCTGCGGCAGACCGTATTCACGCTGAAAGGCTCTGACGGTTTCTTCCGTTTCCGAGCCGAATATTCCGTCGGGAATAATAAGCGGTATACGACGATTGTGGTGTGCAATTTCATAGAGACGCTGCTGAAGCTCTCTTGTATGCTCTGTTTTCTGGTCTTCTGTAAACATTCTGCCGCCTCCTTACTGAATAACATATCCCGGATTCTGATACGGGCGCTTGTCAAAGCCGTACTTCAAATCAGAATACACTCCCGCAATCTCGTTCCACGCCGCAGCGCCGACAATTCCGTTTGCGGGAAGTCCGAACTGTCTCTGAAAAGCAAGTACGGAGGAACGTGTTACAGGTCCGAAATAGCCCGTGTTCTCAACCGCAGGAATGTTAGGATAGGTTCTGTTTATAAAGGTGAGATACTCCTGGAGCACCCTTACGTCCTCGCCTCTCATTCCCTCTCTGAGAACTCTTCCCTGATAAAGAATTACATCTGAGCCGTCATCAATCGGGATTGAATCAACAATTCCGTCATACGCCCTGTATATATCAAGCCACGTCTGTCTGTCAACAACACCCGTCTGGGGCAGACCATAAACACGCTGAAAGCTCTTTACGGAACGCTCGGTTTCCTCCCCGAAATAGCCTGTAATATCAACAGGCATAACCTGCGCATAATAAGCGCCGATAACTGCAAGGAAATACTGAAGTGTACGCACTTCTATCGACTGCATTCCGATTCTGAGCTCTGTTTTATATTGTCTGCTGATGTCATCGAGGGTAAGGCCTTCAGAATTAAGCTCTGCAAGCCGCTTGACGCTTGTGTATATGTACATTATCTTGTACCACGTTGCCTTATCCACCTCGCCTGTCTGCGGCAGATTGAAAACCTCCTGGAATTTCCTTACTGCATCTTCGGTTGCGTCGTCGAAAATACCGTCTGTGACAGGAATTTTGGGAATTGCGGGATAATTTCTTGAAATGCGGTTAAGACGTATCTGCACATCTCTTACATCGTTCGACTGCAAGCCGTTTATAAGCGTAACGCCAGGGAAAGACATGATGTTTTTTGAAATTGGCGCATTCTTCACGATACTTATGTCATCGCCGTAATAGTACTGGAGAATTTCATAGGGGGTAAGTCCCCTGTTTGCAAGGTCAACTGTTCCCCACTGGGAAAGTCCGTCACATGTAACGGTTGTGCCGTTGCAGAACTGGGTAAAAAGCGGCTCGATATTCCCCTGCCGAACAACATAGTCATTGAAAAGCTCGTCAACAAGCTCGCTTATATTTTCAAAAACATCTCTTCCGAAAATAAATTTCTGGTCAAACTGGGTTGTATCGGTTATGTCAAAATCATATCCCCTTGAACGATACCACTCGCTGTACACACGATTGAGCGCAAACGTGATAATAGCGTAAATATTGGCTCTGAGGGAATTTTCAGGCCATGTCGGGAAAATTTCACTGCTTGCAACGTTCTTTACATAATCAGGAAAGCTGACTGTGACATTTTCGGCGTCAGCATCGGGGCGGCCGAGGTGTACAACAATACTCTCGGGAATAAATGGTTCTCCTGTCATTGCTTCCTCCTTATATGCTGGGTTCTTCGCTTGTTACCACAATTTCCTGTCCGTCGTCCTTCATATTAAAAGGAAGGGGCACAAGATTGAATCTCTGGATTGTGGTAATCCCTGAAAACACGGGAACATTCTGCGCTGACTCCCTGTAAAAGCCCTTATAGTATACATTAACATTGTATACGGCGTAGTTTCCGAACGAACCGGGGTCGGAATTTCTGGCGTTTGCCGGGGCAGGCAGCTTCAGCTTTTCAATTGCCCCGCTTGAATTTGTCGTGCCCGAAAACACAAGCTCCTCTGATTCGCCCAGCTTTCTTGCAACCGTAACAGACGCATCGGGTACGGGAATGCCATTCTCCCCTGTTCTCACCTCAATTTTCATAAAGCCGTATTCAGTCTGCGGCGGCTGTGGTTTCGGCGGAATAACAGGCTGAGGACGTGGCACGGGCGCAACGGGACGTGGAGGTTTCTGCGGTCTTGACGCTCCTGGCATATCAGGCTTGTTTTCCTGTACGGGTCTGTTCGTCATTGGCGGGTCGGGCGGGGTTTCGGGACGAATCGGTTCTGACGGATAGGGACGTGGAACAGGCTCGGGTTTATTCTGCGGCTCGTTTTCTTCTTCGTCGAGAATGTCCTCTGACGGGCGGTTTTCCTGCGGCGGCTTTGGCACTTCGCCGAACGGCTCGGCTGTGGTATTAACAGATGCGCTTTTTCCGAGAGAATAAAGTCTCATCATTTCGTCGAGATATTTCTGACTCTCGTCCTTGAAATTATTGTTCATTAAATTTCCTCCATTCAAATCAGTATCATTACAAATATATGCGAAAACAGCCTGTTCGGTTAACCAGTTGGTTAAAATGCAATAAAAAAACAACTCCTTTCGTACTTTGTGCTGAAAATCTGTTGTAAATATTGATTTATTTTGTGAGATAAGTTATAATGGATAATGGTAAGATATTACTCAGAATCAAAGTATTTTGAAAGGGGAAATTAATGATGAAGAAGAAAATTCTATCGCTCATGACAACGGCGGCAATGCTGTTTTGCATGACAGCATTACTGCCTATGAGCGCATCCGCTGAAACGGTCGAGATTTTCAAGGACGACTTTGAAAACGGCTTCGGCGGCTGGGCAGGACGTGGTGACGCAACAATCGCTGTTACTGACGAAACTGCCAATTCAGGCGACCATTCGCTTTACATCTCAGGCAGAACAGTTAACTGGCACGGTGCGGCCTGTGCCAAAATCAAGGAGCTTCGCCCTGGCAAGACATACACCATCAGCGGTTATGTAATGCAGGACGAAGGCAACGACACAGAACAGATTAACCTTCAGCTCCTTTACAAGGACGGAAACGGTAAGGAAAACTACAAGTATGTCGGAAGTACTCAGGCTAAAAAGGGCGAGTGGACTTCTGTCAGCGGAAACTATACAATTCCATCAGACGCCACAAACGTTACAGTTTACTTTGAAACACCGTCAAACTTAATTAACTTCTACATTGATGACGTTGCGGCAACAGGTGAGCCTAACGATACTGGCGACGCAACAGAAGGCTTTAAGGAAGACTTCAACAACGGCATAAACGACTGGAGCGGAAGAGGTGACGCCAAGTGCGAAATCGTGACAGGCGAAGGTATTGACGGCTCAGACTGTCTTTACACCTACAACAGACAGCAGCTCTGGAATGCACCGTCAGCAAACAAGACAATGGTGCTTAACGCAGGCAACTACTACCGCTTCAGCGGCTGGGTAAAATACAAGGGCGAATACAAGAGCAGTTCTGAAACTATCGAGTATCCGCAGACACAGAAGTTTTCAATGTATCTTCAGTATCAGAAGGACGGCAAGGAAAACTACTACGAAATCGCAAGTTCAACTGCCAATATAGGCGAGTGGACATACATCGAAGGCGAGTACACACTCCCTGAAACAGCGGCAAACTTTGTTGTTTACTTCCAGACAGGCTATAAGCCTGACGCAAGCGTTAAGACAGTTGACCTTATGGACTTCTATCTCGACAACGTTGCGGCAGAGGTTCTTCCTCCTCCTGCAATTGAAGAGGATATTCCGTCACTCTGCGAAGCGTACAGCGACTACTTTAAAATCGGCTGCGCTTCAACTGCAACAGAGCTTCAGACAAACGCAACAAAGGACCTTATCTTAAAGCACTATAACAGTCTGACTCTCGGCAACGAATTAAAGCCTGACAGCACACTCAATCAGAAGCTTTCACAGGCTTATGCTGCTGCAAACGGCGATGACACAAACCCACAGGTTTCACTTGCAAATGCGGCAACACTTCTCGAATTTGCTGAGAAAAACAATATTCCTGTAAGAGGACACGTTCTTGTATGGCACAGCCAGACTCCTGACTGGTTCTTCAAGGAAAACTTTGAAACAGACGGCGCATGGGTATCAGAAGAAAAAATGCTCCTCCGTCTTGAAAACTACATCAAGAACATCATGGCGGCTATCAAGGAACAGTATCCGAACCTTAATGTGTACGCATGGGACGTTGTAAACGAAGCTGTTAAGGATTCAGGCGGAATGAGAGACCCAGGTTCTAACAACGAAGTTAACGGACAGTCGGCATGGATGAAGGTGTTCGGCGATGATTCATTTATCGATGCTGCTTTTGAATATGCAAGAAAATATGCTCCACAGGGCTGTAAGCTTTTCTACAATGACTACAATGAATACGTTGAAGTAAAGCGTGACGATATTTACGATATCTGCAAGAGACTTGCTGACAAAAAGCTTATTGACGGTGTCGGAATGCAGTCACACATCAAGATGAGCTCACCTACAATCGAGCTTTACGAAGCGGCTATCAGAAAGTATGCAAGTCTCGGTCTTGAAGTTCAGATTACTGAGCTTGACGTTGACCAGAAGGCGAATACTGAAGAAGCACAGCTTGAGCTTGCACAGAGATACAAGGAAGTGTTCGCACTTTACAAGTCACTCAAGGACGAGGGTGTGAACATCACAGCAGTTATCCTCTGGGGTATCACAGACAACACAAGCTGGATTGGCGGCTATCCGCTCCTCTTTGACAAGACATATACAGCAAAGCCTGCTTTCTATGCAGTACTCGATACCGACAAGGAAGTTCAGACAATCAAGGTTGCAAATGCGCTTTCCTATGACGGAACTGACAAGGATTATCAGCATGCTGTGAAAATCCAGAAGGCAAACGAAATCGGCGACACAGGTGCTTTCAAGGCACTCTGGAACGGAAACACACTTACAGTAAAGGTTCTTTCAGATAAGGACGCAAGCTATACTGTAATGCTCGACAACGGCGACAAGCAGACTCGTACAATCAAGGCAGGTTCTTCAATGGACTTCACATTTGAACTTGAAGAAATCAAGGTTGGCGGTACTGTCGGCATTGAAATTATCGTTGACGGCAAGAAGACCTGGAACACTCTTGAATACACAACAGACAGCAATATCGTATACGGCAAAATCAGCTTTACAAATCAGCCTGTTTACACTACTGCTTACTCATGGATGTATGACAAAATCGTGGTTGACGGCGAAGTTGAAAATGAATGGAAGTATGCAACATCAATTGATGTAAACAAGTATTCAATGGGCGCTGATGCGGCTCACGGCGTTGCTAAAATGGCGTGGGACACAGACAACATCTATGTTCTCGTCGAGGTTACTGACCCGGTACTCAGCAAGGCGAGCGCAAACGCTTATGAACAGGACACAATCGAAATCTTCTTCGATGAAAACAACGGCAAGACTACTTCATACGAAGCAGACGACATTCAGATAAGAGTTAACTTTGATAATGAAGTGACAGTTACAGACGGCAAGTCGGGCGACATCTACACAACAGCCGCTAAAAAGACTGCAACAGGCTATGTTGTTGAGGTTGCAATCCCTCACACAATCAGCAAGTTTGAGGTAGGTCAGGTTGTCGGATTTGATGTTCAGATTAATGACGACGGTGACGGCGAAGGCAAGAGAACAGGCATCGCAAACTGGAGCGACCTTTCAGGTCAGGGCTATATCAATACATCTGGCTTTGGTGTAATGGAACTCAAGAGTAGTGCTGGTGACCTTCAGATTGGTGACGTTAATATTGACGGCACTGTTGATATCGCAGACCTCGTTCTTCTTCAGCAGTATCTTGTCAACTCTGTAAAATACCTCGAAGATGATTTCTTAGCAGATGTTGTACAGGACAATGTTGTAAACGTATTTGATGCAATTGCTCTCAGAAGAATTGTTATGTCATAATATTACAGCGGACAGCTTTAAGGCTGTCCGCTTTATTGTGTGTGAATAGGCAAAAAGGACGCTTTAAAAGCGTCCTTTTACATTTTATTTTTTTATTCAACAGAGTTGATGAACATATCGTAAATTCTGCGGATTGCTTCTTCGAAATCCTCTTCACCGATACCGATGATTACATTAAGCTCACTTGAACCCTGGTCAATCATCTTAACGTTAACTCTTGCGTGAGCCATTGATGCGAAAATTCTTGCGGCAGTACCTCTTGTTCTTCTCATGCCGCGTCCAACGACTGCGAGCATTGCGATACCTGTTTCAAGCTCGATATTATCAGGGGCAACTGCTCTTCTGATTTTTGAGATAACCTCTTCTTCTCTGCCGTCGATGTCAGCATATGGGAAGATGAGAGAAAGTGTGTCGATACCTGATGGCATATGCTCGATTGAAATGCCGAATTCTTCGAGTACGCTGAGTACCTTTACACAGAAGCCGACTTCGCTGTTCATCATAGCCTTTTCGATATTGATTGCGGCAAAGCCCTTCTTACCTGCGATACCTGTGATTGTATACTTGTTGATTTCGTCCTCAGGCACTTCTGAAACAATCATTGTTCCTGCGTCGTCAGGACGGTTTGTGTTCTTGATGTTGATTGGAATACCTGCTGTTCTTACAGGGAAGATTGCGTCCTCATGGAGAACTGACGCGCCCATGTATGAAAGCTCACGGAGTTCCTTATATGTGATAACATTGATGCCCTTAGGTGAATCAACGATTCTTGGGTCTGCAACAAGGAAGCCTGAAACGTCTGTCCAGTTTTCATAAACCTCAGCCTTTACAGCGCTTGCAACAATTGAACCTGTAACGTCAGAACCGCCTCTTGAGAATGTTCTTACAACGCCGTTTTCGTCAGCACCGTAGAAACCAGGGATAACTGCCGCTTCAACGCCCTTGAGTCTTGCTCTGAGCTTTGGCTGTGTTTTGTCGTTATTGAATGTGCCGTCCTCGTCAAACACGATTACATCAGCGGCATCGATAAATTCATAGCCTAAAAGGTTAGCGATGATGATACCGTTTAAGTATTCACCACGGCTTGCAGCGTATTCACTGCCTGCCTTTTCAGAAATGTTCTTCTTGATTGTTTCAAACTCGTTTTCGAGTGAAAGCTCAATTCCGAGGTCCTCGATGATGCCGTTATAACGGTCAGCGATTGCCTGGAATGCATTTGTGATGCTCTTGTTTTCCATAGCAAGCTTGTTGCAGTTATAGAGCATATCTGTAACCTTGATATCGTCAGAAAAACGCTTGCCCGGAGCTGATGGCACAACAAACTTACGCTTTTCATCGCTCTTTATTATATTAGCGGCTTTAGTAATCTGCTTTGCGTCTGCAAGACTGCTTCCACCGAATTTTACAACTTTAACTCTCATGATTCTATCTCCTTAACACCGTTTTTTTAGTCCTTTAATAGTATAGAATATTTGCGAAAAAAAATCAATAGTAATAGATTACAAATAATTCCTGTGATTTAGCTGTTCTTTTGTCAAATACGCTTGTACGTCCACGACGGACAGTTATTCTGAACGTCAAAAAAGCGTTTAGTTATTTGTTTAAATATACAAATTTTGATGATTTGTGCATCAAAAGGCTTCCCAAATGACACTTATATGATATAATAAATGCAAAGCATTTATTATATTTCATTTTATGCCCTTGCAGATTCGCAAATTTTAACTTTGCTCCCTGCATATCGGGCGATTATATCAAAAATCTTTGATTTTATGATATAATGAAAAAAATGGAGGAATATTTATGAAAAAGACATTAGTATTCATTCTTACGTTGTCAATACTGACAGCCTGCAACGCTGAAGAAAAAACATCTGAAACGGCAAAAGTTAATGAAACGACAGAAGCTGCGACTGAAATGGTAACTGTTGATGCAATAGATACAGAAGAAATATCAGGCGGCACACATTGCATTGATTGTAAGTATTATAATCACATTGTATCAAGAGATTTCATAACTATTGATAGTTTTTCATCTTATTTGGGTTCGGAGCAAATGAACGAAGAATTTGCGACTTGGTCTCACTATAACGAACCACTTCCATCAGGCTATGACGGATTAACACCTTGTATTCCGAAATATGATGAAAATAAATATAGATTGAATTTTATAAGGCTTGACCAAAGCGAATATAGCTATATTTTTGACAATCTTGCCACTGATGATATACTTGTAGTTACCGTTATTTTTAAAACAAATTTTCATACATTTGAAGAAATGGACAAGGCTTTAGATGATTACTATTTATCTGAACCGAGAAATTTAGAGACTACAAACTGGGGCGATACTCCTGCGTTAATCAAAGTTGTACAAAATTATCCAAAAAAAATATACTCCATAGCTTCAATGATAGATGAAAACAACTGTGTTCACATATGTGAAGGTGGATTTACCCCCGAAGAACTGACAGAAATTCTTAACGATTTCACTTTTGAATAAAGGAGGTATCACTATGAAAAAGACATTAGTATTCATTCTTGCGTTATCAGTGCTGACAGCCTGCAACGCTGAAGAAAAAACATCTGAAACGGCAAAGGTTAATGAACCAACAGCAATTGTGACAGAAACTCCAACCGAGGCTGTAACAGAAGCACCTGTTGAAGCTGTCAAGTCATATGACGATTATATTTGTATTCTCGAAGATGACTCACAGTATTTTAACAGCTTAAGTGAATTTGAAAGCTATATGCAGTCAGGAAAAATGAGCGAGGATTATGATAATTTTCATTACCCTGACGGTACAACTGTAACGTTCGACCATGTAAAGCCGTTTATTCCTGTATTTGATGAAAACAAATATGAAATCATTCAAATTCATTTAGACAACACTCAGTATTGGTATCGGTTCAGAAATATCGAAACAGACGAACGATTTTCTGCAAGAGTTAGTTTTAATTCATACTATCACACACTTGAAGAATTATCTGAATTTCTTGGGGTCAAAATGGAGCTTGAACCGGACAGAACCACAACAGTATGGAATGGCACTCCCGCAATTTTTGAAAGGATTACGGAAAGATATCCCCAAATCACACATGAAATATATGTAATGCTTGACGAAGATAACTATCTTCATTTCAGGGGCGGAGATACTGCCGAGAAAATCAAAACAGCAATTGAAGAAATAACATTCAAGGCTATTCCGTCAGCAGAAGAATTACAGCAACAATCGCAGATGGAAAGTTAAATAAAACAAAAGGACGGGTTTTCACTCGTCCTTTTGTGCGTGACCGCACAGGACAAACGCTCTCTTATCATTATAAATATCAGATGATAAGGCACGACCATAAAAATCTAATATAATAATTCATAAAAAAAGAGAGCTATGCAAAAAACGAGTGCATAGCCTTTGAAAAGATAAAGATATAGAGGGGGAATTAAGGATCAGTTTTTAAAGAACTTTAGTAGCTCTTCCTTATCCATGTTTAGATTATATCAGACCTTTCTTAAAATAATCTTAAAGTAAAAATTATTTTTCGGGGAATTTATTTTTCTTCATTTTCAGTCTGATTTATCTCGTTCCCCTCATTGATTCTGAGTGTCTTTTTTCTCTTAATAAGTCCGCTTAAGGTTTCGGAAAGCGCATAAAGACCATATGCCGCAAGCGGTACAAAAAGAATGAAGTAAATAAGGTTATACTGCGGCATCGCCTCAAACAACAGATGGTAAAGAAAGCCGCCGAGAGTAACAAGCGGTATTGCGGCGCAGTAGATGCTATGACGTTTTTCCTTGCGGATTATGATGAATACTATTCCAGAAAGCGCAAACACAAACGCAATCGACTGATAGACATCTGCGTAATTTTCCGTCATGATTCCAGCAGAACCGTAATACATGCTCTGAATAAAATCATTCGGCGCCTCAGTTCGTGTACTGCACACCCATATTGACATATACATAGGGTCGTTCCACTGGCTCATGGTCTTGCCCCAGAAAAATTTACCGCAGTACGACGGATTATCCGCAAATTCACCGATTCTGTTTTTTATATTCTCAAAGCCCTTTTCAGCCGCAATATCAGGGTCCATACCGCTGTCATAGAACGCCCCGACTGTCCTGTCCGCCATATACCAGCCAGGTCGGTCGGGATTTTCGCTTTCATTGAGCCCCATATCAAGCCACAGAATTTTCGGAATACCCTCACCGAAATTCACGTCTGCACGCATTTCATAGCTTGTTATTACAAGCGAATTCAGACTTACACCAAGTGCCGCAGACATGATAATTGCCGCAAGACTTCTGACGTCACAATTTTTTAAAAGGTCGAGTAGCAGAAGCAGGCATATTGCAACAAGAACAATAAGGCTGTTTGTTTTCAGAACCGTTCCTATGCCTATAAAAACCGCTGTGAGCGGTACAAAAACAACCTTACGTTTTTTTATCCACAGGCATGTGAACACCACAGCCCAGATTGAAAATGCAAAGCCTGTCAGGTTTCCGTAATGAAACGTCGAAAAGAGAATCGGCGGCAGACAACCGAACAGTAAAAGCGTTGTGAGATTTACAACCTCACGTCTGCCGAACGCAAGCTTTACTATTACAAGAATTGCCGCATATATTGCCGCAACCGAAAGCACATTTATTATCTGGAGCGCAAAATAGGTGTTTGCACCGAATATATAGTATGTCAGCTCGCATAAAAGCGTATAGCCAAGCTGGAAGGGATAAAGATAAAAGTAATTGTATGCGTTTTCATCGTATATTAACTGGGAAAAATCGCCTTTTGCAATTGACTCCGCCGCAGTAACAATAAAATATGAATCGTGTGCGGGAGTACATTTTGTAAGCACATTCCAGACAAACCCGACAATGATTACGTACATCAGAAGCGCAGTACCGAAAATTGTCGGATTGATTTTTGTCAATAGCCTTCTCAGAAAAAACACTCCGCACAAAAGCAAAAGCACAATTGCGGATATGTTTATCAATATATTGTCATCATGATAGTATATCGCTGAAGGGTCGGCTTCCTCGTTTCGCATTACGGTCGTATAAAGCAGACTCTGCACACACAGGATTACGGATATCAGAAGCAGAAAAGCAAGTATAACCCAGTGACCCGCACGGGCGATACCGACGCTGATTTTTTCTGCCTTTTCAGACAATGAAGCAGTTTTATTTTCAGGCAACACACATCACCCTTTCCTATAAAATAAACCTTTTTTATTATAGGACTATTTTACATAACTGTCAATAGCTGGGTGACAAAAAGACAAATAATACCTGTTATTTTGTTGTGCGTTTCCTCAAAAAACACTTGACATAAATCGTAAAATTTGGTATAATAGCAATATAATGAGATTGATGATTCAAGGATTTGTTGATTATGAGATATTCCAGACAGCGTGAACTTATTTTAAACGCCGTTTTGCGCAATCGTATTCATCCGACCGCTGAAATGGTTTACAATCTTATCAAAGATGAATGTCCTGATTTAAGTCTTGGTACTGTTTACAGGAATTTAAATTATCTTGCTCAGAATAATATGCTTAAAAAAATAAATGTCCCTGACGGGAGCGACCGTTTTGACGGCACTCTTTTACGCCATCAGCATCTTGTCTGCAGAAAGTGCGGAAAAGTACAGGACGTCGGAATAGATGAGCTTCTCACAATTAAAAGCAGTATTATGAAACACAAGAGCTTTGACATTGATATTGATTCTCTTGTTTTCGAAGGTATCTGCGGTGAATGTGCAGAATGATAATTATGCAATATTACAGATACTTGTAAGTATCTTCATTGTTCTTTTCTTTCTCTATACCACATTTACAAAAAAGTACCTGAAAAAGGTACTTTTTTGTTTTTAAAGGATTTGCAGATGAATATAAAAAGCGTCATAAACAAACTCGCTGAAGCATTCGGCGAAAGCATTTACATCAGAAAATACAAGCGTGGAATCCGCAGAAATACTGTTTTCTGCGACAGGCAGGGAATAGAAATCCCGAGCATGTTAAAAACAGTCAGAAAGCCATACAATGCAGAATACATTCTGACAGACAAGCCTCTCCCCGACCGTTTCATAAAAAAACAGGGGCAAAAAATTGCGGTTGTATGCAATTTTGCCCACAATGAATTTTTCGGGAGATTTCAGCGCACCATGCTGATGTCTGACTTTCTTCTGTGCGGAGAAAATGCTGATATTTCTGATATCATGAGGGAATTTGAAATTGACGGTATTTATGATGGCTGTGCAGTGGGACACTTTGACAAGCGCATACTCTGTGATATCTTAAACGGGAAATTTTCTTCGCATAAAAGCCATCACAGCAAAAAGCGTGTACTGCTTTACTCGGGTTCGCTTGCACAGAACGGGCTTACAGCTTCGCTTTTAAATCTTCTGTCGAATCTTGAAAATGACTGCGAATATATGATTACCTATCGTGAAAACTCGCTTAAGGGCAGTCCCGAAAGGCTTGAAAAAATCCCGCATAATTTCAGGAAAATCCCTGTTTCTGGCGGATTTATAATGTCGGTTTCGGAACTTTTATGCTATATACTCTATTTTAAACTTGATTTTTCGGGGGGCTTAATAAAAAAGCGTATCGACAGACTTTTCAAAAGAGAGTGGTCACGTCTTTACGGCGCACTTTCTGTCGATACTGCTGTGCAGTTTACAGGGTATGAATACGGAGTGATAAAGCTTTTTGAAAGCTTTGACGGAAACAGAATTATTTTCGTGCACAATGATATGGTGCAGGAAATAAAACAGCGCCACAATCAGCATCTTCTTACCCTCAGACAGGCATACAGAAATTACAACACAGTTGCACTTGTGACCGAGGATATGAGAGTGCCGACGCTCGAAATCTGCGGTACGCAGGATAATTTCAGAATTGTGCCGAATTGCCATGACTACAAAACCGTACTTCATAAATCGACTCTTCCTATGGAATTTCAGCCCGAAACGGAATGCAACATATCGTTTGGCGAGCTTGAAAAAATAATGAAGTCAGACCGTGAAAAGTTCATAACAATCGGCAGATTTTCCGCTGAAAAGGCTCACATGCGGCTTATTGACGCTTTCGGTGATTACTGCCGTAAATTTCCCGAAAAGGAAACCGTCTTAATAATAATCGGCGGAAGAGGCGTGCTTTATGATAAAACTGTGGAGTATGCGGAAAAATCGGGACTGCCTGTAATTTTGATACGTTCAATGGAAAACCCGATGCCGATTCTGAAGCAGTGCAGTCTTTTTATGCTGCCGTCGGAATACGAGGGGCTTGGACTTGTAATGCTTGAGGCAGACACACTCGGTGTGCCTGTTTTCGCAACAGACGTTCCGGGGCCGGGGTGTTTTCTCCGTGAATACGGCGGACATCTTGCAAAAAACAGTCGTGAAGGCATTTTTGACGCAATGTGTCTTTTTGAAAAGGGCGGAATAAAACCTATGAACATCGACTTTGAAAGCTATAACAGATATGCAGTAACATGCTTTAAAAATATATTATGAGGTGACAGCAATGAAAAAAATTATAAAATCAATTCTCGCATCATCCCTTGCACTTATGACACTTTTTAATTCTGCCGCATTCGGTGTGTCAGCAGAGTTTTCCGAACAGGGCAAGCACTGGTACTATTCCGATGACCAGAGCTTTAAATACTGGGGACTTACTGATGTTGATGATTACGGCATACCGCTCAGCTCGGAGGTTCAGAGCAACATCACTTTTGACGGCACTCCGAAAAGTACATACAAAGAGGGCGTTACAGACTATACAATAGTTGCAAGCGTGTATACTGTTCCGACACCTGTAAACGTTAAAATTGCGCTCAGAGGCGATGCGGATTACGACTCTGACGCCGACCTCTATGACGCAATATTTGTTGCGGGAACTTTTATCGGTACGCAGGAATTTGAAGACGAATTCCATGAATTTACATGTGACTATGACCTTGACGGACAAATCACTCTCTATGATGTAATCGAGCTTTGCAAGATAATCATGCAGGATACAATTTCAACTCAGATTACAGATGAAAAGCTCAGACTTGAATATGTAACGGAAGTTTGCCGTCTTGTAAACGTTGAAAGAGCAAAGTACGGCCTTTCAGCACTCACCCTTGATGAGAGACTGTGTAAAGCGGCTCAGGTAAGAGCGGTGGAATGCGGTGAAATGGACGATATCGACCACACAAGACCAGACGGCTCTTCATGCTTTACCGTTTTACAGGAAATGAACATCGACTATTTCTACACAGGCGAAAACCTTGCCGCAGGATATCAGACACCTGCCGCTGTTGTAAACGGCTGGATGAATTCTGAAGGACACAGAGAAAACATTCTTGATGAATACTACACAAAAATCGGTATAGGCTATTACCACGTTGACGGAACATACTATCAGAATTTCTGGTCACAGTTCTTTATCCAGGACTAAGCTTCGGAGATTAATATGATACTGACTTTGGAAATCGGAAACACGAATATAATTGTGGGGCTCAGCGACGGTGAAAAAATGCTTTTCACAGAACCGCTTCTGACCCACATACGCAGTACTGCACTTGAATATGCAATTGCTTTCAAGAGCATTCTTGAGCTTTATAAAATTTCAGCAGACAGGATTGAAGGTGCGATAATCGCATCAGTTGTACCGTCGGAAACACCCGTTGTAAAGCAGGCACTCGAAAAAATCATTACGGGAAAGGTGATGGTTGTAGGGCCGGGAGTGAAAACGGGACTTAGCATTACAATTGACAATCCTGCACAGCTCGGCGCTGACCTTGTTGCGGGGGCGGTTGCGGGAATAAAGCAATACGGCGCACCGCTTATCATCTTTGATATGGGGACTGCAACAACGGTTTCAGTAATTGACGAAAACAGAAAATATATCGGCGGAATGATTTTAACAGGCGTTGCCACAGCCCTTGAAGCTCTTATAAGCAAGACCTCACTGCTTCAGCGTGTTGCGCTTGAATCACCGAAAAAGCTTATCGGAAGCAACACTGCCGACTGTATGAAAAGCGGCGCTGTGTTTGGTACCGCCGCTTCGATTGACGGCATAATTGACAGGCTTGAAGAGGAAATCGGGCAGAAAACAACTGTCGTTGCAACGGGGATTTCTGCGGAAATAGTAGTCCCCTGCTGTCGTCATGATATTATCATTGACAATGAGCTGATTATAAAGGGGCTTGTCGGAATTTACAAAAGGAATATATAAAAAGGGCGGTTTATAACCGCCCTTTCATTTTATCTGCTTTTCTTTTTTATTCTGAAAATAAGTATTACAAGTACAAAGAGGATTACCGCAAAAAGCATTTCAACGCCCAGGTATTTGAAGTATTCACCGACCGCAAAAGGCTCTTCGGAAATTCCTGCAAGCATGTTGTTTGCTCTTACATACCAGTATGCCGGGAGGAATCTTGAAATGTTGATTACGCTGTCGCCAAGAATACTCAGCGGAACGAAAATACCGCAAAGGAAGCTCATTCCAAGACTTACAACATTGCCTATCATGTTAATCGCCTTTTCAGACGGTGAAAGTGATGAAACCACAAGCGCAATACCTGCCGATACAAGTGTGAACACAAAGCTGTTTAAAACTGCATAGCCGATTCTTCCTGAAATTTCAAAGCCATTGAGAATAAATCCGACAAAAATGAATACTGCCCAGACAGCCAGGACAATAACCGCTGTGCCGAGGAAAATCTGCATTGAAAAGCTCATTGTTGTGAGCTTTGAGCAGTTTGTTCTGTTTCTGACTTCCTTGCCGTTTATAACAAGCATAACAGGAACGAGAAGTGAAATGAAAATTGCAAGCAGCACATAAGGCATGTACTGGAAATAATATGAGAACTGTTCTGAATAGGAAGCGTCGTTCTTTTTTGCAAAGGTATTTATTGTAACCTCTGTTTCGTCAGAAAGGATTTTGTCAGCCTGTGCTGTTGCTTCTGAAATATCGTTTCCGCCTGCAATCAGCGCTGAAACTGTACCTGTATATCTCTCAAGAGTAGTATTAAAGAATGTATCGCTGAATGAACCGGGCTTTGTGTAGTTTAAGAAAAGCCCCTCGGTGCCGCCCTGAGAAATCTTTTCTGAATAGCCCTCCTTGATAACAAGGACATAGTCTACTGTGTTGTAGTAAATTGCGTCCAAAATAGACTCTTCATCGTTTCTGACTTCAATTGTGTCGTGCTTATCTTCAATAAAGCTTTTAAGTGCACGGCTGGCATCGGAATTGTCCTCGTCCATAACACAGATATCAAGCTTTGTATCGCTGAAGTTTGTGTCGTCGCCGCCCATATTTGCCATAATAATCGAAATTGTAAGAAATACGCCTATATAAATCATCGCCGCTGGAAGCTTCTTGAGCGTGATTTTCATAAATGTCTTAAAGACTTGCATATTTTCTCCTCCTTGTAACAAGAAATCCCAGAACTGTAAACAATGCTGTCATGCCGAGCATTGTGAGAATTTTAATAGTATATTTTTCAAAGTCGTCATAGATATTCAGACAGAAGAATGCGTCTGAAATAACTGTTGCAGGGTTGATGTTATTAAACCATGGCGCAGCAAGGCTGATAAGTGACTTCATATTGCTCACCATAAGTCCGCTTAAGAAACAACTGAACATTGATACAGCCATTACAATTCCAACCTTGACTCCCTCTTTGAGTCTGCCGAGTGAGCCGACAAAAAATCCGAGTGAAACACCCATACAGCCGCCGATTACTCCGGCTAAGTATACATATGGCACCTTATTGCCGAAGTCAACTCCGAGAACGTATACAACGTAAGTTACAGCGATAACAATGCAGACCGCCTGTGCAAGACAGCTTGCTATAATTGCTGAAACGTCGGACACAAATCTGTGTGTCGGGGAAATGCACTTTCTTGCACCGATTGCTGAAAGGTTTCCCTGATTTATCATTGAAATGTGAATACCTGTCATTGAGCCAAAAAGAGCAACCATTGCTATCAGATTATAGAAATACTGAACTGTGTCGTCCATGCTTGCATCTGTAAGCTTAACGTTTTCATTACAGATTTCGCTCACTTCAAAAGCCGCCATAACGTCTTCGAGTGCCTCAGGATTATTCTGAAGCGTATCCATAATAACGCTTTCCTGTGTTCTGTACTGGTCAAGGAAAGACTTTACAATTGTCTGTTCAATGCCCTCCTTGCGCACTGTCATTGAAAGATTATCAGCATAAATGACTGCGAAAACATCACCGTTTTCGAGTTTTTCAAGCGCCTTTTCCTCGTCACAGCGGGTAATCTCAAAAAGAGTGTCCTTTCCGCCTGACACTTCGTCAATTACAGCGTCGAACACTTCATTCGCCTCTGTCTGAACAATAGCTGTCGGGACAGCATCAAATTTTATCTGTTCCTCATAAATATTTGAAAATGCGATTTTGAAAAAGAAACCAAGGATAATTGGGAAACAGATAAGCCAGAATAAAAACTCCTTGTTTCTGAAGGCGCATTTAAGCTCATATTTGAAATTGTGCCAGAACATTTTTTACTGTCCCTCCTTGCTGTCTCTGAGCGCTGTGCCTGTTATTTCAAGGAACACGTCATTGAGAGTCGGAAGCTCTGTGTAAACTCTTCCGAAAATAAGATTCTCGTCCTGGAGAATGTTAAGTATTCTTATAAGATTGTTCTTGCCGCCGTTACACTTTATTTCAAGCTTTTTGTCAGCAAAGTTCACTTCATATACATGCGGAGCATTTCTGATTTTATCCATAAATGCATCGGGAGCTTCAGGCATTTCGATTGTAACCGTTTCAGTATTCTTTATCATGCGCTTGAGCTCATCCTTAGTGCCCTCCGCAATTTTCTTGCCCTTGTCCATGATTGCGATTTTAGTACAAATCTGCTCAACCTCTTCCATGTAGTGAGAAGTATAGATTATTGTCGCACCGTTTTTGTTGAGCTCTAAAATGCCCTCTAAAATCTTGTTTCTGCTCTGCGGGTCAACCGCAACAGTCGGTTCGTCAAAGATAATAAGCTTTGGCTTGTGGGCGATACCGCAGGCAATATTGAGACGTCTTAAAAGACCGCCCGAAAGCTTCTTCGGATAGAATTTTGTGAACTCCTCAAGACCTACAAACTTAATCGCTTCATCAACAAGCTTTTTTCTCTCGTTTTTATCTGTTACATAAAGTCCGCAGAAATAGTCGATGTTTTCATATACTGTAAGTTCATCGAAAACCGCAACATTCTGCATTATAACGCCGATATTCTTCTTGACGTTATAGTTTACAGGAGTCATTTCCTCCCCGAAAACCTCAATATTACCCTTGTCAAATTCAAGAAGTGAAAGAAGACAGTTTATTGTTGTTGTCTTACCAGAACCGTTAGGACCTAAAAGACCGAAAACCTCTCCTTCCTTTATTTCAAGTGAAAAGTGGTCAAGAGCGATAAGCTCCTTATATCTCTTTACTAAATTTTCAATTTTTACTACTGTTTCAGCCATTGTTATTTCCTCCCTTAAGTTTATGTATCTATTATAGCATACTTTTTATATTTATGTAAGTGATAAATGTAAGAATATCAATATGACAAATGTCACATTGTAGACAAACCCGAAGTTCTGTGATAAAATAGTAATATAGCTTATATTGCATGGGGGTGTGCGTTATAAATATACTTCTTGATAAGCTTGCAGTACTCGGACTGTGTACATTTGCTCTGGTTTCCCAGGAAAGCTTTACACTTCCTGTTGTGTGCCTGCTGATTTCGCTGACGCTTTCTGCGCTTTGTCAGTGCTTTCCGAAAAGCAGATGCTCGATGGTGTTTCAGGGCATTCATATAATTTTAGCAGTCATATTTCCGATTTTCTGCTGCACGCTTCCGCTTACGCTTTACGACATTTTATACGACAAGCGGTATATTGCATCGGGTCTGATTGCTGTTCCGCTTATAGTCAGCTTTGATGGCTTCACTTATACACAAATTGCGCTTTATGCTGTAAATTCGCTTGTTGCAGTTCTTCTTTCTCTGCGCACGTCAAAGCTTGAAGGTCTTGAAGAGGATATTATAAAGCTGCGTGATACATCTCAGGAAAATGCAATGCTTTTAGAACAGAAAAACCGCAGTATTTCAGAAAAACAGAACTACGAAATTCATCTTGCAACACTTCGTGAACGAAACCGTATTGCCCGTGAGATACACGACAACGTCGGTCACCTGCTGACACGCTCACTTCTTCAGATGGGTGCGCTGAGCGTTATGAACAAGGACAACGACCAGCATGAATACATTGAAGGAATAAGGCAGACGCTTGATAACGCAATGACAACAATAAGACAGAGCGTACACAATCTTCATGACGAGTCGATTGATTTTAAAGGTGCGGTAAATGAAATCACATCAGGTATTCCACGGAAATATAAACTCTCGCTGAGCCTTGATGTTTCCGAAAATATGCCGTCTGATATAAAGCTTGCCTTTATCGGTGTAATTAAGGAAGCGGTTTCAAACATTGAACGTCACAGCAACGGAGATGCAATTGATATAATAGTCCGTGAACATCCTGCATTCTATCAGCTTGCCATAAATGATAACGGCGTATGCCACGGGGAAATACAGGACAGCGGCATCGGACTTTCCAACATGCGCAACAGAATTGAAGGCATAAACGGAATTATCACCTTTACACCATCAGAAAACGGATTCAGGGTTTTTGCGTCGGTACAGAAAAAATTCGGAGGAGAAGCTTAAATGAAAATTGTAATTACAGATGATGACAAATTTGTTTCAATGTCACTTAAAACAATTCTGGAAAGCACAGGTGATATAACAGTTCTTGCGACAGGGTCAAGCGGAGAGGAAGCAATTGCGCTTTATGATGAGCACAAGCCTGACATTATGCTTATGGATATCCGCATGGACGGTATGACGGGTCTTGAAGCGGGCGAAAGAATACTTCAGAAGGACAAAGCCGCAAGAATACTATATCTCACGACCTTTTCTGACGATGAATATATTGTAAAGGCGCTTACAATCGGCGCTAAGGGTTATATCTTAAAACAGGATTTCGAGGGGATTGCTCCTGCTCTTAAAGCCGTCATGAACGGTCAAAGCGTTTTCGGCGACAGCGTTGTAAGCAGACTTGTTGTCCAGAGCGCACATGAATTTGACTTTGCCGCACATGACATTGCAGAAAAGGAACAGGAAATTATAGAGCTTGTTGCGTCGGGACTCAGTAACAAGGAAATTGCACAGAAGCTTTATTTAAGTGAGGGAACTGTCCGAAACTATTTAAGCGGCATTTTAGAAAAGCTTGAACTCCGTGACAGAACACAGCTTGCGATTTATTATTACACAAACATAAAAGGATAAAAAGGCAAATACGCCTTTTTATCCTTTTTCCTTTATCTCTTCGGTTTCAAGCTGTACAATGAATACGGAACCGTTTCCAGGCTCACTTGTAACAAATATTTTTCCGCCGCACTTGTCAAGTATCTTCTTGCAGAGCGCAAGTCCGAGACCATTGCCCTGAGAACGCCTTGAAGTATCACCCTGATAGAACTTGTCAAAAATATGGCTCTGGGTCTCCTCGTCCATTCCGATTCCGTCATCGCTTATGACAACTTCAATATATCCCCTGCTCTGACGAATGAATATCATAATACTGCCGCCGTTATCGGAAAATTTTATGGCATTGCTTATAATATTCGTCCAAACCTGAAAAAGCAGTTCCCTCTGACCGCTGTAAACAAGCTCGGGCATATTGATGTCAAAGGAAATGTCCTTTTTACTCCATTTAGGCTCAAGCAGAACTATTGATTCCCTTATCTGTTCATCAAGGCGATAGCTAACCACCTCGGACGAATAATTCTGATTGTCAAGCTTTGAAAGTCGCAGAATATTTTCAGTCAAGTCGTTAAGCTTGTCTATATTGAAAAAAATCTTGCTTATATACTCTTTTTTATCCTCCTGCGTAAGCTCAGGGTCCTGCATAAGGGTTACATATCCCATGATTGACGCAAGCGGTGTCTTGAACTCATGAGAAACATTTGCAACAAAATCATTTCTTATAAGCTCAACAGAATCCAGTTCTCCTACCATTCTGTTGAAATTGTCGATGCTGCTTCTGAGCTCCTCGATATCACCGTTATAGTCAATATGAACCTTGTAATCACCTCTTGCAATCTGCTTTGAGGCGTCACTCAGCTTCTTTAACGGGCTGAAAATCTTTCTTAAGATAAAGTAATAAACCGAGCTTGAAAGTACAACGCACAAAATCAAAATCTCAAGCAGAATAAAGCCTGGGTTCTTAACGATATATTTCGGCATATTGTAATGCTCGGATATATACATGACCGCAAATACGCCCGCCGCAAAAAGAGCAATTATCCAGAAGAATTTTTTCACAAACATGGCTCTGAGTCCGCTTGTACAGCGGCATTTTCTCTTACTCATTTTTTCATCACCCTGTAACCCAGACCCCTGATAGTAACAATTTCAAAATCGGGATTGTTTTTGAAGCGCTCTCTGAGGCGGCTTATATGCACATCAAGCGTATGTGAATCAACGTAATCGCTTATCCCCCATACATCATCGAGTATCTGCTGACGTGTGAATATCTGACCCGGATATGAAAGCAGCTTGTATAAAAGCTGAAATTCCTTCTGAGGCAGTATCTGTGTTCCGTTTTCATCAGTTACCGTCCATGAGTTATATTCGAGCGAAGTTCCGCCGAAAACAAGCTTTTTCTCGCTCACGCTTTTTGCTCGTCTGAGCAGAGCGTTGACACGGAAAATCATTTCATTGAGGTCAATCGGCTTTACCATATAATCGTCAGCACCCGCCATAAAGCCCTGCTGTTTGTCTGTGATATCGCCTTTGGCGGTAATTATAAGAACAGGGAGCTCGCTTCCGCTTTCTCTCAGTTGACGCACAAACTCAAAGCCGTTTATTCCCGGCATCATAACATCTGAAATTATAAGGTCTATGTATTCATTTTCAAGTATGTCAAAAGCCTCCTGTGCATTGTCTGCACCGTAGGCCATATAGTTGCTCCTTTGCAGGGTTTTGCAGAAAAGATTCTGTAAATCTGCGTCATCTTCTATTACAAGTATTTTAAACACAATCTTCGCCTCCTGTCCTTCTTATTTTATCACTATTCATTATAAAAAGCAAATCTCAACTGAATCTCAACTAAGCTTCAACAAAAATTGAGATTAATGTGATACTTATTTGAGAATAAGCGTATATAATAGTTTTATATAATTTAAAGGAGGAAATATTTTACATCATGTTAGAGCTTAAAGGTATAAAGAAGGATTACCTTGCCGGCGAAAACACTGTCCATGCGCTTAAGGGAATTGACCTTCAGTTCCGCAAGAGCGAATTTGTTTCAATCTTAGGACAGTCGGGCTGCGGCAAAACTACAATGCTTAATATCATCGGTGGTCTGGACCAGTACACAGAAGGTGACCTTATCATCAATGGTACATCAACAAAGGATTTCAAAAATCGTGACTGGGATACTTACAGAAACCACTCAATCGGCTTTGTTTTCCAGAGCTATAACCTTATTCCGCATCAGACAGTTCTCCAGAACGTTGAAATTGCACTGACTCTTTCAGGCGTTTCAAAAACAGAAAGAAGAGAACGTGCAAAACAGGCGCTCAAGGAAGTTGGTCTTGAATCACAGCTTAACAAAAAGCCAAGTGAAATGTCAGGCGGACAGATGCAGCGTGTTGCAATTGCAAGAGCGCTTGTAAACAATCCTGATATAATCCTCGCAGACGAGCCGACAGGTGCGCTTGATACAGAAACAAGTATTCAGGTTATGGAAATTTTAAAGGAAATTTCCAAGGACAGACTTATCATCATGGTAACCCACAACCCTGAGCTTGCTGAAAAGTATTCATCAAGAATTATCCGTATGCTCGACGGCAAAATCACTGACGACTCAGCTCCGCTTTCCGCAAAGGAATGTCAGATTGAGGACGCTCAGAACAAGGCTGACCGTGAAAAGAAAAAGAAAACCAAAAAGCCTTCAATGAAGCTTTCGACTTCATTCATGCTTTCACTCAAAAACCTTTTCACCAAAAAGGGCAGAACACTCCTCACATCATTTGCGGGAAGTATCGGCATTATCGGTATTGCGCTTATCTTCGCAATTTCTCAGGGCTTCCAGAATTACATCGACCTCGTTCAGGAAAACACACTTTCCTCTTACCCTCTCACAATCGAGAAGCAGACGGTTGACCTGACAACACTCATGGAAACCTTTATGGCATCTGCCAAGTCTGACAGCGAGCACGACACAGATGCAATCTATAAAAAATCAGCGACATACGATATCATCAATTCATTTGTAAATATCGAAACAAAGGAAAACGACCTTCGTTCCTTCAAGGCATTCGTTGAAGACAAATATGCGGACAAGAGCGAGGAAAACCGTTTTGACGACGCTATAAACGGTATTCAGTATGCATACAACCTCGACCTTCTTGTTTATACAAAAAATGTTGACGGAACAATCATCTATTCAGATACACAGAGTCTCCTCGTTGACATGATGTCAGAATTCTTCGGAGCTGATATGTCAAGCATGATGACAATGTCAGACACAATGATGGAAGGCTTTGGCACAATGGCGCAGATGAACAACGGCGCTATGCTCTGGCAGGAGCTTCTCCCGGGCGACAACGGCGCACCAGTCAACGACCTTTTAAAGTCACAGTATGACGTGATTTACGGCTCATGGCCTAACAGCTATGATGAAGTTGTACTCGTAGTTGACGAAAACAACGAGCTCAACGACCTCGTGCTTTATGCTCTCGGTCTTGAATCCGAAGAAAACATGAACAAAATCATGGACGCTGCAATGAACAAGACTGAGCTTGAAGTTGATACAAAAAGCTGGTCATACGAAGAAATCTGTGATATGGAATTCAGAACAGTTCTCAATTCTTCATGCTATAGCTATGATGAAACAACAGGTCTCTATACTGACCTCAGAGATTCTGAAACAGGTATTCAGTATCTTTACGATAACGGTGTTAAGCTTAAGGTTTCAGGTATTATCCGTCCTAACGAGGACGCTCAGACAACAATGCTTATGGGCTCAATCGGATATACAAGCGACCTTACTGAATATGTAATCGAAAATTCAAAGAATGCTGACGCTGTTAATGCACAGCTTGAAAATCCGAACATGGATATCCTCACAGGACTTCCGTTCAAGGATGAAACAGGTGCTATTACTGAAGAAGCAAAGGCTGAAGCATTCAGAAATCACATTGACGGTCTTGACGACGCAGGCAAAATCAACATGTACGTTGCAATGAAGTCAATTCCGACAGAGGACGTTTTAAACGCTGGCATTGCTGACGCTATGACAGGCGTTACAAGAGCTGATATGGAAGCGGTTCTTATCCAGGCAATGTCACAGCAGATGAACATGAGCGAATCAGAGCTTGCATCATACATCACAGAAATGAGTGATGATGAAGTAACACAGTATTACTCATCAATGCTTGCAGAACAGTTCAAGATGGCTTATGCGCAGAGTGTTCAGCAGGAAATGGCTATGCTTTCACCTGAAGAACTCCTCGGCGGTCTTAATGCTGAAATCGGCACATTCACAGACGCTCAGCTTGCTGTATTCTATGACGAAATCATGGTGTTCTCAGAATCAACCTATGAAAAGAATCTCGAGCTTATGGGATATATCGACCTTGATGAACCTGCAACAATCAATCTTTTCGCTTCATCATTCGAAAACAAGGACATTATTGAGGAAGAAATTGCTGAGTACAACAAGGACGTTGAAGAGGTTTCAAAAATCCAGTATACAGACTATGTCGGCATCATGATGTCATCAATCACAACAATCATTGACACAATCACTTATGTTCTGATTGCATTTGTTGCAATTTCACTTATCGTTTCATCAATCATGATTGGTGTTATTACTCTTATTTCCGTTCAGGAAAGAACAAAGGAAATCGGTATTCTCAGAGCAATCGGTGCGTCAAAGAGAGACGTTTCAAGCATGTTCAATGCAGAAACGGTCATCATCGGCTTTACTTCGGGCCTGGTCGGCGTGCTTATAACATATCTGCTTTGTATTCCGATTAACATTGTTGTTCACAGTCTCACAGATATTACAGCGCTCAACGCAGTTCTCCCGCTCCCTGTTGCACTTATTCTCATTGCAATCAGTATGCTCCTCACACTTATTGCAGGTATCATACCATCAAGAAGTGCTGCCAAGAAAGACCCTGTTGTTGCGCTTCGTTCAGAATAATACAAAAGCTCAATCAAGAAAAAAGGAGACCTTCGGGTCTCCTTTGATTTTATATTACACAAAAAACGCTTCTGAAATCAATCAGAAGCGTTCTTATTTTATTTACCGTGATATGCAAGCATATAAAGCTTTTTGAGCTCTTCAATTCTTGGAAGACGTGGGTTTGCAGTTGTGCACTGGTCATCGAATGCCTTGTAAGCTAAGTCTTCAAGTGACTTTTCAAATACCTCAGGGTCGATGTATGAACGCTTGTCAAGCTCGCCTGCTTCCTTGATTGAAAGCGGAATACCAACGGCTGTCATAAGCTTTCTTACAGCGTCCGCAAGAGCCTTTACACCCTCCTGTGCTGTTGCATCAGCAGGTGCCGCACCGATAGCCTTTGCAATATCAGCATAACGCTCAGGTGCAACATAGTGTGTGTACTTTGGCCATGCCGCAAACTTTGTAGGAGTTTCCTCACCGTTATACTCGATAACGTGTGGGAGGAGATATGCGTTTGCAAGACCGTGAGGAATATGGAACTCACCGCCAAGCTTGTGTGCGAGTGAATGGTTTACGCCGAGGAATGCGTTTGTAAACGCCATACCTGCGATACATGAAGCATTGTGCATCTTCTCTCTTGAAAGCTGGTCAGCGTTTTCATAAGAGCTTGGAAGATACTTGAATACAAGCTTGATTGCGTGAAGCGCCAGAGCGTCAGTATAGTCATTTGCAAGAACTGATACATAAGCTTCGATAGCGTGAGTTAAAACGTCAAGACCTGTAAATGCAGTTGATGACTTCGGAACTGTGTATACAAACTCAGGGTCGATAATTGCGATATCAGGTGTGAGCTCATAGTCAGCAAGAGGATATTTCATATTCTTGCTCTTGTCTGAAATTACAGCGAATGAAGTAACCTCAGAACCTGTACCCGATGTTGTCGGGATAGCAACCATCTTCGCCTTCTTACCCATCTTAGGGAACTTATAGACTCTCTTTCTGATGTCCATGAACTTCTGAGCCATGCCTACAAAGTCAGCGTCAGGATTTTCATAGAACAACCACATTGCCTTTGCTGCGTCCATAGCAGAACCGCCGCCGAGAGCAATAATTGTGTCAGGCTGGAAATCGTTCATGAACTCTGCGCCCTTCTGAACTGTTGTAAGGTCAGGGTCAGGTTCAACATCGCTGAATATTTCAATGATAGGCTTGTTTGAGTTCTTTCTGAGCTGATAAACAACCTTTTCAACATAATTGAATTTAACCATGCCAGGGTCAGCAACAATCATAACTCTCTTGATATCAGGCATCTTAGCGAGATACTGAACAGAACCCGGCTCAATATAAATCTTTTCAGGTACCTTGAACCACTGCATATTAATTCTCCTCTTAGCAACCTTTTTCTTATTGATGAGATTTTTAGCGGTAACATTCTCAGAAACTGAGTTTTTACCGTAAGAACCACAGCCGAGCGTGAGAGATGGTGCCATAGCGTTATAAACGTCACCGATTGCACCGAATGATGCAGGTGAATTTACAACAACACGGCTCGCCTTCATAACCTGGCCGTATTTTTCAATGATTTCTTCGTTGCCCGAGTGAACAACAGCTGTGTGTCCCGCACCGTGCTTTAACATTTCTTCACAAAGCTCGAATGCATGGTCTGTATTCTCTGATTTTACAATTGCAAGTACAGGTGAAAGCTTTTCAAGTGCAAGCGGATACTTTGAAGCGTCTGTTCCGCCAAGCTCAACGCAGAGTACCTTTGTTTCCTTAGGAATTGTAATTCCTGCCTTTTCGGCAATCTGCCATGGATACTGTCCGACAACCCATGGCTGAACAGCCATCTTTTCAACGTTTATAACAACATCCTGAATTTTCTGAACTTCCTCAGGCTTAGCAAAGTAACAGCCGTGATGCTTCATGAATTCAACTGATTCGTCATAAACCTCTTTATCAATAATTGCGGCCTGTTCTGACGCACAGATCATACCGTTATCGAATGATTTTGAAAGAATAAGGTCATTTACCGCCTGCTTGATATCAGCAGTCTTTTCAATGTAGCATGGTGTATTACCGGGGCCTACACCAAGCGCAGGCTTACCTGCTGAGTAAGCCGCCTTAACCATTCCCGGACCACCTGTTGCAAGAATTGTTGCAACGTCAGGGTGATTCATAAGACAGCCTGTTGCTTCGATTGAAGGGTATTCAATCCACTGAACGCAGTGCTTTGGTGCACCTGCCGCAATAGCAGCGTCTCTTACGATTTCAGCGGCTCTTACAGAGCACTTCTGAGCGTTCGGGTGGAAACCGAAGATAATCGGATTTCTTGTCTTGGCACAGATAATTGCCTTGAACATTGTAGTGGAAGTAGGGTTTGTAACAGGTGTAACACCTGCAACGATACCAACAGGCTCACCGATTTCGAGATAGCCTTCGTTTTCGTTGTCCTCTATGATTCCGACAGTCTTTTCATACTTGATTGAATGCCAGATATATTCTGTTGAGAAGATGTTTTTGGTAACCTTGTCTTCAAAGATACCTCTGCCTGTTTCCTCAACAGCCATTTTTGCAAGCTCCATCTGTGCAGAAAGACCTGCAAGAGCCATAGCCTTTGTGATTTTATCAACCTGTTCCTGGTTGAGTGACATATATTCGTCTAAAGCCGCCTTTGCATTCGCAACCAGCTCGTCGACCATAACCTTAGCGTCAGGTTCCTGCTGCGCCTTGATTGTTTCCTTTTCATTTGCCATAATGAGTTTCCTCCTGTAAATAATTGCAGTTTTATCGCTTTTATGACGTAATATTTTTATAAAGTTGTTAATTTCTTAACAATAAAATTATATCATATTTCAAGCCTCATTGTCAATAAAACAGGCAAAATAATTATACTGAATTACAGTCATATTTTCCCCGTTCTTTATTACATTATGACGAATAGTTTTCTTGTGTAACAAAGCTATGAACGCTTTTTGCAATTCGTTTCAAAAAATTTTCGGAAAAGTGTTGACAAATGGAAAAAAGTGTGGTATTATACACTTGTAGTTAATTACTCGACTAACTAACCAATTAAGAAAGGAGAGAACAATATGGATTTTGAAAACGAAAAGCCGATATTCATGCAGATTGCTGAAGAAATTGAGGACGCAATTCTGACAGGCGGATTTCCCGAAGAAAGCAGAATACCGTCGATAACCGAATTTTCGGTAAACTATAAAATTAATCCTGCAACTGCACTTAAAGGTATCAACATACTTGTAGAAAGCGGAATCGTGTATAAGAAAAGAGGGGTTGGAATGTTTGTGGCAAACGGTGCTAAGGAAAAGCTTACACAGAAAAGAAAAGAAGCATTTTTTGAAAATTATGTAAAAACAATGATAACCGAGGCGGCACGTCTTGGCATAAAAAAAGAGGATATAATTGAAATGCTGAGGGAGGAAGAAAAATGAGCTGTATTGAAATAAAGAATATAAGCAAACGCTTTAAGGACACACTGGCGCTTGATAATGTAAGCATAAAATTTGAGGAAGGCAAGATTTACGGTCTTCTCGGACGAAACGGTGCGGGAAAATCGACACTTCTGAAAATTCTTTCAAACAGAATTTTCGCTGATTCGGGAGAAGTACTCATCGACGGGGAAAAGGCAACTGAAAACGACAGCGCACAGACAAAAATCTACCTTATGAGCGAAAGCAACCTTTATCCTCAGAAAATGAAGATAAAGAACGCATTTAAGCTTACTAAAAGCTTTTATCCGAACTTTGACACGGAATATGCCGAAAACATCGCAATCCAGTTCGGGCTTGACTTAAACAAGAAAATCGGCTCTCTTTCGACAGGTTACAACTCAATCTTCAAGATTGTGATTTCGCTTGCTGTCAACGTTCCTTATGTGTTCCTTGATGAGCCTGTACTCGGTCTTGACGCAAATCACCGTGATATGTTCTATCGTATGCTGATTGAAAAGTACTCGGAAAATCCGTTCTGCTGTGTTATTTCGACACACCTTATTGAAGAGGTTTCAACCGTAATCGAGGAAGTCGTGATAATCAAGGAAGGCAGAATTATCCGCAATGAATCAAGGGACGCACTCCTTGAAACAGGCTATACAGTTTCGGGTGTTGCCGAAAAGGTTGATGAGTACATCAAGGGCAAGGAAGTTATAAGCGTTGACACATTCGGCGGTCTGAAAACAGCTTGTATCTCAGGAAAGCTTGACAAAAACGGTCTGCCTGAAGGCCTTGAGCTTACAGCATTAGACCTGCAGAAGCTGTTCGTTCAGCTGACAAACTAAGGAGGGAACAAAAATGAAAATTAAACCAATGCTGATGTATCAGCTTAAAGGAATGACAAGAAGTTATTTTGTTGTTATGGCGGCAGTTTTAGCGCTTACTCTCGGTTCTGCAATAATGGCGTCATTTACAGGAAACATAGGCATGCTTGGCGGAATGGAGCTTACAACAATAATCTATCTGATTATAGCGTCAATTAACTGCTATGGAGAAGAGCTGAAGCTTAGCATTCAGAACGCCGCATCAAGAAAGACATTCTATATCTCAACTGCAATATGTGTTGTTATAACAGCGTTTGTTGCAGGACTTGGAGACACAGTTCTGAGCGTAATCGGTAATGCCTGTGAAACTACTGAAAACAGTTTCAACTTTGCTTCAATGTATGAACAGGCTTACAATGACAATTATCTTAATACTTCACCTGTTGCAATGGACTATGTAAAAGGCTTTGTTTTAAGATTTGCCTGCTATGCAGGGGTTCTTGGATTCGGCAAGTTTGTCGGTGCGTTGTATTACAGACTCAGCAAGTCATTAAAAATTATCGTTTCACTCGGAGCATATTTACTCATAGTGGCAACATTTACAATTGACTCGTTATATTTAAGTCAGATAATTGTAACTAAGATAAGCAATACAATGATGTGGGCACAAGAAAACAGCTTTAACTGCGCACTCCTCGGTGCTGCTGCCGCAGTTATATTCTTTGCGGCGTCATGGATTTTTACAAGACGCGCTCGTGTAGACGACAGAAATTAATATATATATATACAACAAAAGCCGGGCTGCCGCCCGGCTTTCTTGTTTTATTAAAGCATCTGAGCTCTGAGCTCATCTGCACTCTTTATTGATAAAAGTCCCGGTGCAATGTCAAATACTGTTTTTGCACCCTTGTCACCGCTCTTGCTTAATCTGTATGCGGCTCTTGCGTATGCCACGAGAATACTTGATGTAAACTCAGGGTTTGAACCAAGCTTTAAGCTGTATTCAACGATGTGTGATGTTTCGCCGTTTACGCCTGTCTTACCGCTTCTGATTACAAAGCCGCCGTGTGGAATACCGCTGTGGTCACGGTCAAGCTCTTCCTGAGAAATAAAGTGAACTGTTGTGTCATAGTCCGCAAAATAGTTAGGCATATTCTTGATTTCAGCTTCAATCTTAGACTTGTCAGCACCTTCCTTTGCAACAACAAAGCATTCTCTGTGGTGCTTCTGACGTGTTGTAAGCTCAGGGTCTTCACCTCTGCGTACAGCTTCAACAGCTTCTTCAACAGGAATTGTATACTGCTTTCCGTCTGCAACGCCTTCAACTCTTCTGATAGCATCAGAATGTCCCTGTGAAACGCCCTTGCCCCAGAATGTGTAGTCCTTGCCCTCAGGGAGAATGCAGCTGCCGTAAAGTCTGTTCACTGAGAACATACCAGGGTCCCAGCCCACTGAAATAATACTTGTATTGCCGCCTGCCTTTGCCGCCTTGTCAACTTCAGCAAAATATTCAGGGATTTTAGCGTGAGTATCAAAGCTGTCGATTGTATTGAACATCTTTGCAAGCTCAGGTCCCTGCTGTGGAAGGTCTTTGGCACTTCCTCCGCAAAGAATCAGGACATCAATGTCGTTTTTATAATCAGCAATGCTGTCGATTGAATAAACAGGAACACCCTCAGTCATAATCTTAAGGTCATCAGGATTACGACGTGTGAAAACTGCTGCAAGCTTCATGTCAGGATTCTGTCTGATAGCAAGCTCAGTACCTCTGCCGAGGTTACCGTAGCCTACAATGCCGATACGGATTTCATTCATAGTTATCAATTCCTTTCGCTAAAGCGCCGCAAGGCGCTTAATCTCTGCAATAAATTATATCACATTTGAAGCCGTTTGAAAAGATATTTAAGCAAAAAAATCTTTCCATAACTGCAAAAATTGTTTTAACCACAAACCGCAATTTTGGAAAGATTTTATATATTGATTTATTATAGTCTATTTATTCAGCTCTTCTTCGAGCGCTTCCTTTGCTTCTTCAAGTCTCACCTTTTCCTGCAGGCAGGCGTAAAGGATAGAAGCAATCGGCACAGCAAGTATCATACCGAGCACGCCGCCGAGACCGCCGCCGACAGTAATTGCAAAGAGTACCCAAAGTCCAGGAAGTCCGATTGAGCTTCCGACAACCTTAGGATAAATAATATTTGAATCAATCTGCTGGATTATGATAATAAACACCACAAACCACAGCGCCCTGATAGGATTTATCATAAGGAGAATAAGTGCGCCGGGAACGGTACCCAGAATCGGTCCGACAATCGGAATGATGTTTGTAATACCGATTATAACGCTTATGAGCGGAGCGTATTCAAAGCCGAACACCGACATGCCGATAAAGCAGAGAACTCCAAGAATAATCGCTTCAATAAGCTGTCCGCTTATAAAGTTTGAAAAAGCGCTGTATGCAAGCTTTACAATCTTCTCAAAGCCGTAATACTTTGTTTTGAGGATTGATTTTGTAACAACTCTTGCCTGCTTTTTCAAGTTCACCTTATCCATGAGGATATAAAGCGAGAAGACAAGTCCGATAAAGACATCGACAATTCCGCCGATGATACCGCTTGTTATGTCAACCGTTGCACCGACAACATCAGGAATATGGTTTGTAAGCTCCATAAGCTTTGCCTTTGCGTTTTCAAGTATAGCATCAAGGTCAACCTTGTCCATAATGTAGTCTATTCTGAATTTGTTCGACTCAACAAAATTCATGACATTATCTGCATACACGCTGAAATTGTCCCTGAAAAGCGTTGCGCTGTCAGCAATCTGCGGAACGATAAAGCAGATTATTCCGACAATCGCCGCAAACATGAGAAGATAAACTGTGATACAGGAGCATATAAAGCCTGCTCTGCCCGAGCTTTGCAGATTTTTCTTCGGAGCCGCCTTTTTCCGCTTTGAGCTGATTTTCTGACGCATACCAAAGAAAATACGTCTGAATTTCTGGTGAAAGAAGTTTATCGGGCGGTTCAGAGCAAATGCTATAACACCGCCGATTATAACAGGTCGCAGTATGCTCAGAAGCAGTGAGACGATTGAAAAAAAGCCTTCATAGCGCAGTATCACAAACGCAACAATTATAAGCGCCGAACCGCTGAAAACAATCGTTTTTGCAAGCCTGTTGTTTTTAAACGAGAACTTTTTCTGCATTTAAAGCTGTCCTCCTTTTATTTTTCAGTATTGTCCTTTCCGACCGTCTTTATGCGCATTGATATATCAAAGCATGTTACGGAATGAGTGAGTGCGCCGAGAGAAATGATGTCAACGCCTGTCTGCGCCTTGCTTCTGATATTTTCGGCTGTAACATTGCCCGAAGCCTCTAAAAGTGCACGTCCTGCTGTTATTTCAACAGCCTTTTTCATTTCGTCATCTGTCATATTATCGAGCATGATAACCTCGCACTTATTTGCAAGTGCTTCCTCAAGCTCTTCTAAGTTTCTGACTTCAACCTCGATTTTGAGCATATGACCCGCTTTTTTTCTGAGCGCTGTAACAGCGCCTGTAATTGAGCCGTATGCGTCAATGTGGTTGTCCTTGAGCATTGCGCCGTCTGAAAGGTTAAAGCGGTGGTTCTTTCCGCCGCCGACTGTAACAGCGTATTTCTGAAGCGCTCTCATACCAGGAAGAGTCTTTCTTGTATCGGCAATGGAAGCGTTTGTGCCCTCAACAAGCTTTACGCACTTGTTTGTTGCTGTCGCAATGCCTGAAAGGTGCTGGATAAGGTTTAAGGCTGTACGCTCGCCCTTTAAGAGTGTTTTTGTACTTCCTCTGAAAAATGCGATATAATCGCCTTTTTTTACCTCAGCGCCGTCCTTTAAGAGGATTTCCTTTTCAACGTCTCCGCCTGCAAGGTCGAAAACTCTTGCGGCAATGTCAATTCCGCAGAGAACACCGCTGTCCTTGGCGATGAAATATGCCTCGCTTGTGTGACCGTCCGGAATAAGATTATCGGTTGTAACGTCGATATAGTTAATATCCTCGGAAAGAGCCGTATTGATAATATTGTCTATATAAACCTGTGTAAGCATAATTTTTCTCCTAAATAACTTCCTTTAAAATAAGATATGCAACAGTAGCAAGCGATTTTGCCTCGATATAGTCAGGATTTACGATAAAGTTACCGCTGCTGAGCTCACGCTTTATTTCCTTGACTCTCTCAAAGCCCTCAACTGCCGCTTTTTTATCAGGGATTACAAAATAACTGCTCTGCATGATTCTGCGGATTTCCGTTCGCAGTCCCTGTGGAATCGGAACGGCATCTTCGTTTTCTTCAAAGACGTAATCCTCAAATTCCTGAGTAACGCTGTCCTTTTTCTTGGCAATATCCTCAGCCGCAAGACGTGAGAAAACAAGCGCTTCAAGAAGTGAATTACTTGCAAGTCTGTTATTGCCGTGAACACCTGTATGTGAGCACTCACCTGCCGCATAGAGATTTTCTATGCCCGTTCTTGCCTGACTGTCAACATTGATTCCGCCCATGAGATAGTGCTGACACGGGAAAACAGGAATTCTGTCACGGGTTAAGTCATAGCCCTGTTCAAGCAGATTGCTGTAAATCATAGGGAAACGGTTTTTGAGGAATTCCGAATCCTTTTCAGTAATATCAAGATAGAAGTCAGATGACTCCTGTTTTCTGCTTTCAAGCACAATTGCATGGGAAACGACATCTCTCGGCGCAAGCTCAAGTCTGTCGTCATAATTATGCATAAAGCGCTCGCCGTCCTTATTGAGAAGATATGCCCCCTCGCCTCTGACAGCCTCGGAAATCAGAAAGCACTCTCTTGTCTGACGGTTGTTGAATGCTGTCGGGTGGAACTGAACAAAGCTTAAATTCTTGATTTCAGCTCCCATTTCGTATGCAAAGGTAATTCCGTCGCCTGTTGCAATGGCTGAATTTGTGGTATACTCATAAACTCGTCCGATACCACCTGTTGCAAGCATCATGAAATGGCTGTTGAACGACTGTCTTTTTCCGTCCTTCCATGTATCAGCAGAAAAACCCGTTGATGTTTTCTTTACAGCGGAAAGATATGTATTCTCCATAATGTCAACATTCGGGAGAGTTTTCACCTTTTCGATAAGTCTGGTCACGATTTCAAGACCTGTTGCGTCCTTGTGGTGAAAAATTCTGTGACGGCAGTGACCGCCTTCGAGAGTTCTGTGAAGCTCGCCGTCAGGAGTTCTGTCGAAATCCACACCAAGGTCAAGAAGCGCCTGAATATCAGTTGCCGCCTCTGAAACGAGAATATGAACAGTTTCTGTATTATTCTTAAAGCCGCCTGCAATCATAGTGTCGTTCTGGTGAAGCTGAATATTGTCCCCCGGCGAATTATAGACACCCGCAATGCCGCCCTGGGCAAGTGCCGAATTACAAAGCGTCAGCTCTCTTTTTGAAAGGATAAGTATTTTCATGTCAGACGGAAGATTCAAAGCAGTGTAAAGCCCCGCAGTACCGCTTCCGGCAATAATAATATCATAATTTTTAAGCATCGTTTTCTCCATTCAGCCGCCCGGAAAAATGCGGCAATCCGATGATTTGTTAAAGTCCGTAAGACGTAATCGTCTCTAACTAATACTTATTTTATTATACCATTATTGAAAAATAATGTCACTATGTATTTTAACTAAATTTTTTCAAGTTTCTTATCATATAAACAACACTTATTTCCTGTACCATTGACAAATGAATTATTTTAATGCATAATTATAGTAAGTGTTACAGATGTGACACAGGAGGGAGATATATTAATGTTCAAGAAAAGGCTTATTTTATGTATGCTTTCGTCACTTATCGCATGCGCACCGCTTTATGGCTGCAGCGATGACGGAAGCGGTTCACAGAAGGAAGAAACGTCCGTGACAGACGCAGCAGATTCATCTGCTGACAGTACTGAAAAAGAAGAAGCAACCGAAGAAAGCAAGGCGGACAGCAATGACGCACCGCAGGGCGATGCATCGCTTGACATCACGCTCACAGCAGGCAACAGCTGGGAGACAAACGGCGAAGCGTTCACTGATTTTCAGGCAAGCGTCAAGGCTTCAGGAAATGTCAGCGACTGGACAGCGACAATTCCGCTTAAATCAGATGTTGAAATCATAAGCAGCTGGGGCGGAACCTTTGCAGTTGAAAACAGCACTATTATAGTAGTACCTGAAGATTACAACAAGGCACTTCAGTCGGGCAACGAAGCAACATTTGGTTTCCAGATAAAGGGTGCGTCTGACGCCGTTGATACAAACGCAGTTTCATGCAGCGGTACGGCAGGCAGCACTCAGCAGTCACAGGCGCAGAATAACAGCAGCAGCCAGAGCGGCAGTACAGGCGGCGAGGCGATTGTAAATACAGGTGCAAAGGATGTGCCTGCACCGACAACTGACGACTGGCTTTCTGTAAAGGGCAACAAGATTGTTGATTCAGAGGGCAAGGAAGTGTGGCTGACAGGCTGTAACTGGTTCGGCTACAACACAGGCACAAACTGCTTTGACGGCCTGTGGGCATGTGACCTCAACTCCTCTCTTGCGAGTATTGCAGACCATGGCTTCAATCTGCTCCGTATTCCGATTTCAACAGAACTTATAAACAACTGGGCTGACGGACAGTATCCCGAAGCCAACTACAACAATGCCACAAACTATTACCTTGAAGGCATGAACAGCCTTGAGATTTTTGATTATGTTGTAGGGCAGTGCAGAGCAAACGGCATTAAAATCATGGTTGACATTCATTGCGCCGTAACGGATTCAATGGGTCACATGAAACCGCTCTGGACAGACGGCGATATTTCAGAACAGGATTATTTAGACGGTCTTTCATGGATGGCGGACAGATACAAAAACGATGACACCATCATAGCATACGACCTCAAAAATGAGCCACACGGCAAGCACAACGAATCCCCGAGAGCAAAATGGGACGATTCAAAGGACGCCGACAACTGGAAATACGTTGCTGAAAAGGCGGCAGACGCCGTTCTTTCAAAAAATGAAAATGCACTTGTAATGGTTGAGGGCATTGAAATTTATCCTAAGGACATCAAGAAAAACGGCGATTTCGCTTCACAGAACGAGGACGATTATTTCTACAACTGGTGGGGCGGAAACCTGAGAGGCGTTGCGGACAATCCGCTTGACCTCGGCAAGCATCAGGATAAGCTTGTTTATTCACCTCACGATTACGGCCCTGCTGTTTATGAACAGCCATGGTTTGAGGGCGGCTATACTTTCGATTCGCTCTATGAGGACTGCTGGTATGACAACTGGTTCTATATCCAGAAAAAGAACATTGCGCCGCTGTTAATCGGCGAATGGGGCGGATATATGACAGAACCGAACCTCACATGGATGACATATCTGCGTCAGCTTATCTCCGAAAACAAGATTAACCACACATTCTGGTGCTTCAACGCCAACTCGGGTGATACAGGCGGTCTTGTAAAGGACGATTTCATGACATGGGATACTGAAAAGTACGAGTTTGTAAAGGAAGTTTTATGGCAGAAGGACGGAAAGTTTGTCGGCCTTGACCATGAAATCCCGCTCGGCGAAAACGGTATTACACTCAGTGATTATTAATACAATATCAAATGAAAAACCCACCTGCTTTGTGCAGGTGGGTTCGGTTTATTCATATAAGTAAACGTCTTTCATTGTGCTGTATCGGCTCTGTTCAAATTCACAAAGGTCAGTCTGTTCAAATGTTTCAGCGTTTGCTGAGATGAACATATCGCCTGACAGCGCATAGAGATAACCGTCGATATAAACAGCTCTTCTGAATGATTCTGCCACAATATCATCGTCATAGTAGTTTTTATACATACTTCCAAGCGGCTGGAATCCGCCGTTTTCAAAGGAGTAGAACTCATATGAGCATTTTGTTTCGGCTTTGTATGTTGCGGAATCATAATTCCATGCATCGAGTGGGAAACCGATAATATTTCTCTCAGGGTCGATGTAGAGTGCCTTGCGGTCGCCGATGCCCTCTGACGTATAGGACAGCATGCTGTCCCAGCCTGCTGAAATAGAAATTGTATCGAGTGCCTTAAGATTTTCTGGGTCGCTGTTGTCAAACATTGTGAGCTTGACGCCTGTTTCCCAGCCATTTTCATCAGCCTCTGCACCAAATCCGACAAGAAGTCCGTCACTCCATGTCTGCATGTATGAGCTGTAGCCCGAAATCTTGAATTCATCGAGAATTACAGGATTTTCAGGATTGCTTAAATCAATCGCATAAAGCGGGTCTGTCTGCATAAATGTTACGACATACGCCATATCGCCGTTGAAATTCACCGACCTTATTGTCTCGTCAATTCCAAAATCGTCAACACTTCCGACAACCTTCATGTCCATGTCAAGAATGTAAAGGCAGTTGTTGTAGGTATTACTGCTGACATCCCATTCAGCCCATTCATCGTAACTTTCTGCCCAGCGGTCAATTGTTGTCGCAACACGAAGATAGCCGTTATGCTCGCTGAGTGAGAACTGGTCATTGACATAGCCGTCAACTGTTCCTGCCGCCACAGGCATAACCTTTTCGCCTGTAATATCAAAGCGTGTTATTTCAGTATCGGAATATCCGCTTGCGATGTAAAGATTATTTTCTGTACAGTAAACAGTACATATTCCGCCGCTTATAATCTGTGTGTCTGTAACGCTTATTTCATTTTCGTTACTTCTGAGGTCGATTCCCGAAACGATTGTGTATTCAAGATTATAGAAATTTTCGGGACACTCCGCAGGAAGAAGGATATCTTCTGCGTTGCAAAGACTTTCCTCGCCGTCGAGCATACATGACGGGATATATTCCTCGTAGTTTTCCTGCTCCGCCTCATCATAGTCTATATACATTGTCTTGTTTGTTATGAGATAAAGCATATCTGTCATACGAACATCATTGTAATAACCGTCCTGAACATAGGAACTGCACAATTCAAGCGTTGCAATGTCATAGAGCGCCACAAATGTTACAGGCTTTTCGTAGTAAAATGTAATATCAGGCTGCTTTGGAGTGGTTTTATAGCCTGTGCCGATTACAACAAGACTGTCGTCAAGAAGATACATTTCCTCAATCCAGTCAGCATGGATATCAGTCATATCCTTTAAAGGATAGATTGTTGTGTTGCTCCTGAACACGCCGTTTTCAACATCTGAGCAAACAACCTTCTCGCCTGTTGAGAAGAAAATCTGCTCTCCGTTTGTCTTTACGATATCGGCTTCAAAAACGCCCTCCTCCTGATTGTAGGTTTCGGAATAGTCGCCTCCTGCACCGCCTGCTGTTGCGTCACCTGCACCCATACCGTCTCCCATGCCGCCGTTTATGGAACTGCCGCTTTCCATATCATCCGTTTCGGGCATTTCCATGCTTTCCTCTTCAGCTACACCGCCTTTCAACGAATCTTCGTAATACATATCATTCGTGTATTTGTAAGAATCGCCAAATAAATACGACTGAAGTTTTTCAAGTGCGCTAGGCTTTCTTGGCTCGATGTAAAGCTCGTAAACGTCATCATAGCTTTCAGCATAGCTTAAACTGCCTATGCTTTTAGGTCTTATATCCATTTGCAGGTGTTCGACTTCGTCAGCGTAATTGTGAGTGTCATCGACGTCACATTTATTCTCCATCGGTGTACTGTAGTCGATAATATTATTCTTTTGAAGAAGCGGCATTGCGTAGTATGCACCCGCTGTGAAAACAAGTACAAAAGCTGCCGCCGCTGATACCATCTTAATTACACGGTTTCGTTTAATCTGCTTACGCTTTTTTACTGCGTTTGTATTGTCAAGCATATTCTTTATGCTGTCAGGCTGGATTCTTTGCGGTACTTCTTCCGACTGAAGAATTTTCTTTACCTTATCATCATTAAAATTCATCATAACAATTCTCCTTTCATTCACAGAGTCTGAGTCTTAGCTTTTCTTTGATACGGCTGAGCCTTGAACGCACAGCAGAGGCTTTCAGTCCGCTTATTTTTGCAATTTCCCCGCTGTTATAGCCGCCCAGGACAGACAGCGACAGAATACTTCGTGAATCCTCGTCAAGCGACGCAAGCGCATCCTTCAGCTCCGAGCTTTCAAAGTCGAAATCTCCTGAAGAATACAGTGCCGAATCATCGGGCTCGGAATAATTGCTGTTTATGTACTCCTTTTGCTTTCGCTTTATCTTAGCAAACAGGATTGTCATAATCCACGCTCTGAACGCCTGCGGGTCTTTGAGTTTCCCGATTGTTTCAAATGCGTCGAGCGCGGCGTCGCTTACGGCGTCAGCCGCATCGTGCGGACTGCGAAGATTGTAAAGCGCTGTGTGATACATGTCCTTATATACAAGTGCATATAATCTTGAAAAAGCCGCTGTGTCACCCTTACGGGCAAGCTCTGCGTCAGTTTTAAAGTCATTCATGGTGTTAAATCCCCCTTTTGAACCGATTCATAATATTAGTGTCAAAAAACCCTTAGATTGTTGCAGTCAGACCACAGTTTTGGATAAATGCACAAAAACGTATTTGCCAAATTGTCAAAATTTACTCTTATTATATCATTATTTTAAAGATATTACAAGTTTTTTCTTTACTTAACATAAAATGCGTGATATAATAGTAGTAAGAAAATAAATCGGAAAGGAGTGTTGACTATGCCAACACCGCATAACGCTGCCGAAAAGGGAGCAATCGCAAAAACTGTCCTCATGCCCGGAGACCCTCTCAGAGCCGAGTTTATAGCAAAAACTTATCTTGAAAATCCTGTATGCTATAATAAGGTAAGAGGTATGCTCGGATTTACAGGGAAATACAAGGGCGTTGATATATCCGTTCAGGGAAGCGGAATGGGTATTCCGTCAATCGGGATTTACTCACATGAGCTTTTCACAGAATATGACGTTGACAATATTATAAGAATCGGTACTGCGGGCGGTATCGCCGACAAGGTTAATTTAAGAGACGTTATCATTGCAATGGGCGCATGCACAAACTCGAATTTTGCGGCGCAGTTTGACCTTCCCGGTACTTATGCCCCGACGGCGGATTACGGACTTTTAAGCCGTGCTGTAAATGCCGCTGAAAAGCAGGAAGCAGTATTCCATGTGGGAAATGTCCTCTCGAGCGACACATTCTATGACGACAGCAATTCTCTTGCAAAGTGGCAGAAGATGGACGTGCTGGGCGTTGAAATGGAATCAGCGGCTCTTTATATGAATGCCGCAAGACTTGGCAAAAATGCGCTCTGTATTTTAACGGTTTCCGACTGTCCGTTAAAGGGACTTTCCACAACTGCCGAGGAAAGACAGACAACCTTTACAGATATGATGGAAATTGCGCTTGAAGCGGCAATAATGAACAGATAACGAAAAAATCCCCTGTTATAAGGTCAACGCCTTAAAACAGGGGATTTTTCAAAGAGGAGGTTATTACAAATGAGGGTTAATAACTTAGTTTACAGGGCTTATTTCATAAGCTCGCACACGAGATTTGAAAATTCAACAGGATTTTCCACAGGAAGTCCCTCAATCATAAGCGCCTGATTGTAAAGAAGCTTGCTGTATTTTTCAAGCTTGTCATTGTCCTTGCCGTAGATACTCTTAAGTGTTTCAAAAACAGGGTGCTCAGGATTTATTTCAAGTACCTTGTCAGCACTGATTTTCTGGTCGTTAGGCATTGCGTTTAATACCTTTTCCATTTCAACTGAAACTTCACCATCACTTGTCAGGCATACAGGATGAGTCTTAAGGCGCTTTGAAAGGCGGACTGTCTTAACCTTGCCTTCAAGCTTTTCCTGCATGAAACCGAACATTTCCTTTGCGTCCTCTTCCTTTGCCTTGATTTCTTCCTTTTCTTCAGGAGTGTCAAGGTCGAGGTCGCCTGCTGAAACTGACTTGAATTCCTTTTCCTTATAATTCATCAGCATCTTGATTGCAAATTCGTCAACGCTGTCTGTGAAATAGAGGATTTCATAGCCCTTGTCCTTGACAAGCTCTGTCTGTGGGAGGGCGTCGATTCTTGCAACTGATTCACCGCATGCGTAGTAGATGTACTTCTGGTCCTCAGTCATTCTGTCAACGTATTCATCAAGTGTTACAAGCTTTTCTTCCTTTGAGGAATAGAACATGATAAGGTCCTTGACGGAATCCTTGTTCATGCCGTAGTTGTTGTATACGCCGAATTTGAGCTGTAAACCGAACGCCTTATAGAATTCCTCATACTTTTCACGGTTATTCTTAAGAAGCTTTGTAAGCTCATTCTTGATTGTTCGCTCTAAGCTTTTGGCAATAAGCTTCAGCTGTCTGTCATGCTGGAGCATTTCTCTTGAAATGTTGAGTGAAAGGTCCTCTGAGTCAACAAGACCCTTTACAAAGCTGAAGTGGTCAGGGAGAAGGTCTGCACACTTATCCATGATAAGCACACCGCTTGAATAAAGCTGGAGTCCCTTTTCGTATTCCTTTGAGTAATAGTCATAAGGCGCCTTTGAAGGAATGTATAAAAGCGCATTGTATGTTGCGTTACCCTCAACCTTTGTGTGAATATGAACGATAGGGTCTGTGAAGTCAAAGAACTTTTCCTTATAGAATGAGTTATAGTCCTCGTCCTTAAGCTCAGCCTTGTTCTTGCGCCAGATTGGCACCATGCTGTTGAGAGTTACTGTTTCTGTGTAGTCCTCATATTCATTTTCTGTTCCCTCTTTAAGACGGCTTTTTGTCATATCCATCATAACAGGGAAACGGATATAGTCAGAATATTTCTTTACAAGTGACTGAATTCTGTACTGCTCTAAAAATTCGCCGTATTTTTCGTCTTCTGTATCTTCCTTGAGCTTTAAGATGATTTCTGTTCCGACGCTATCCTTTTCACATTCGCCGATTGTGTAGCCGTCAGCACCTTCTGATACCCACTGGTAAGCCTTGTCGCTTCCATAAGCCTTTGTTTTTACAGTAACTTCCTTCGCAACCATGAAAGCTGAGTAGAAGCCAACGCCGAACTGTCCGATAATGTCAACATCATCTTCAAGCTTGTTTTCGTTCTTGAACTTGAAAGAACCACTGTTTGCAATTGTTCCGAGATGGTTTTCAAGCTCTTCCTCTGTCATACCGATACCGTTATCAGAAATTGTGAGAGTTCTGTTGTCAGCGTCGGCTGTGATTTTTATTGCAAAGTCAGCTTTATTGATTCCAACCTTGTCATCAGTCAGCGACTTGAAGTAAAGCTTGTCAATAGCGTCGCTTGCATTTGAGATAAGCTCTCTTAAAAAGATTTCCTTGTGTGTATAAATCGAGTTAATCATAAGGTCGAGAAGTCTTTTCGACTCCGCCTTGAATTCCTTTGTCTGCATATTCATTTCGCTCCGTTTTTTTGATTTTAGCACTCTCGAACTTCGAGTGCTAAATATATTATAACGCATTTACAGAGAAAATCAACCCTTTTCACTAAAATTACACAAATCAATCACATAAAGAACTTATTACAAAACAATTACGCCTATTGACAAATTATGGCACATGAGTTATAATCTAAAAAGAACATTTGTTCTCGCTGAAATCACTTCAGCAGTCATACGCTTCCGACCAAGATGCCTTAAAGAAAAACTGCACAACAACACGGAGGGTAAAACAGACAAAATGAGAAGAGTTTCAATGGACGCACTTGAGTTCGACAAAAAAATTTCTGAGCTTTCCTTTGATGAAAACGCTGAAACAAATGCTGAACTTGTTGAAAAAGTAAAAAAATCTATGTTAAAAGTTATAAAAAATGAGCTTACCCCGAGACAAAAGGAAATAATTATGTTATACTATTATGAGAGGCTTGGTATTTCAGAAATTGCAGAGCGTTTAGGGGTCGTCCCGTCAACCGTTTCAAGAACGATAAAACGTGCAAGAGAGAAAATTTATAGATTTCTGAAATATTACTATTTATAAAGAATACAGAGGGAATATTATGAAAACACCTGTTTATGATTTTCTTATGGAATATGCTCAGTCAGATGTAAAACGTCTGCACATGCCCGGTCACAAGGGTAAGCCGTTATCACCGGTATGCGCTTTCCGTCATGACCTTACTGAAATCAAGGGCGCTGACAGTCTTTTTGAAGCTGCCGGCATTATCGCCGAAAGCGAGGAGAACACCTCAAAGCTTTATGGCACGCTGCAAAGCTGTTATTCAACAGGTGGCTCGACTCTTTGTATTCAGACTATGCTTGCTCTCATGAAGCAGGAAAACAGAACCGTTATTGCGCTCAGAAATGTTCACAGAAGCTTTCTTTCTGCATGTACACTTCTCGGCATTCAGCCGCTCTGGCTTTTCAATGATTACAGTAACGGTATTTTATCAGGCGGCTTTCCGATGGAAGAGGCTGAGGAAATGCTCAGGGAATATGACAATGCATGCATTTACCTCACATCACCCGATTACCTCGGAAAAACAGCTGATATAAAGGCGATTGCCGACCTTTGTCACCGTTATGGTGCCATTTTACTGGTTGACAATGCCCACGGCGCACATCTTGTCGCAACAGACAGTCACCCTTCACAGCTTGGTGCTGACCTTTGCTGTGACTCAGCACACAAAATGCTTCCATGTCTGACAGGTGGTGCATATCTGCACATAATGAATCCCAAGTATAAAAACAGAGCAAAATCTGCTATGGCACTTTTTGGTTCGACAAGCCCGAGCTATCTTATCATGGCGTCGCTCGACCTTTGTGCCGAATACATATCCGAAAGACTTGAGGCTGACTATAAGGCGGCTGCCGAAGCGCTTCATGAGCTGAGAGAAAAAATCAGCGGCAAATACACATTATGCGACGGCGAAATATTCCACCTCACGCTTTTCTGTGACGGCGATGACCTTGCAGAGCAGTTGAGAAAACGCAACATTGAATGTGAATATTCAGACAGCGACTGCATTGTAATGCTGTTTTCACCTGTCAATACGCCTGAGGAAATTGCTGAGGCGGCAGATATTCTTATGAAATGCGAGCCGAAACCGGCAAAGTGTTCGGAAAAACTCGTGTTCCCACGACCTGAGGTCGAAATGAATGTAAGAGACGCTGTTTTATGTTCATATGAGACTATTCCTGTCGAAAAAAGCTGCGGCAGAATCTGTGCGGGAGTCAATGTTCCGTGTCCGCCTGCTATTCCTATTGTTGCAAGCGGCGAAGTTATTGACGAAAACTGCATTAAAATTTTCAAAAGGTATGGCATTTTAACTGTAAATGTGGTAAAATAAATATTGGATGAGTGCGGAAAGACTTTTCCGCACTTTCTTGCTTTATGAACTTTTTGCAGAAGGAGGCTTCTTTGAAATGATACATAGAATTTATGGAAACGAATATTTAAAGAATGCCTTCGGGGCTATGATGACGAGCGGAAGACTTCCGCACGGATTTATAATTCATGGCGAAAAGGGTATGGGCAAAAAAACAGCGGCACACTATATGGCAAAGACGCTCCTTTGCGAAAAGAGCGGAACAGCGCCTTGTGACGACTGCCGTTCCTGCAGGAATATTGACAAGGGAATACATCCTGACCTTATTGTTCCTGAGTGTTCGGGTAAGCTTATGACTTATTCCGTCGAGACGATAAGAAATGTGTGTTCAGACGCAATTGTCGCACCTAACAACGGCAGCAGAAAGGTCTATTTTTTTCCCGACGCCGACAATATTCTTGTTCCTGCACAAAATGCACTGCTAAAGCTCATTGAAGAGCCGCCGCCGTTTGCATATTTCATATTTACTGCGAAATCAAAGGACACCTTCCTGACCACCATTATTTCGAGAGTTGTGTCGCTGGGTGTTTCGGCGTGCAGCAATGATGAGTGTCTTGAGGCGCTTGCGGAAATGGGCGTTGAGACCGAAAAGGCGCAGGAGGCAGTTAAAGCCTTTGGCGGAAACATAGGAATGTGTATAAACTGGCTTGAAGATGAAAGTCTGCAAAAAATTGTGATGTTGACAAAAAATGCAGCAAATAGTATAATTAACAGAGACGAATACGGGCTTCTTGTCACATTGTCTTCTGACATAATCCGTGAAAGAAACAGCGCAGGAGTTTTCTTTGAAATGCTTGGCAGGGTTATTCGTGACGCTGCTGTACTGCAGATAAATCCGTCAGCGGGTTGTATAGGCTGTTGTCCCGACGAGGCTAAAAAGCTGAGTACTCGTCTGAGAACGTCCACAGCTGACAATATGCAGAAATTTATAGCAAAGGCATCGGGTGACATTGCGGCAAATGTCAATGCACAGCTTGTCATGACGGGACTTTGCGGAGATATAATGAGCTGTAAGCTCAGATGACAAAATACGGTTTTCCGCTGTCCGAAAAAGCGGAACGCATGAATAAAAACAATGCGGTGAATTGAGATAATAATGACTGAAATAATCGGAATACGCTTTAAAAAAGGCGGAAAGGTATATTACTTTTCATCAAAGGGAATTAAATTTGAAAACGGCGACAGAGCCATTGTCGAAACGGCAAGAGGCGTTGAGTGCGGCGAAGTTGTAATCGAAAACAGAAATATTGAGGATTCTGAAATTGTTGCACCTCTTAAGGATGTAATAAGAAAGGCGACTGACAAGGACCTTGCAATTGTCGAAAAGAACCGTCAGAAGGAAAAGGAGGCTTTTGGAATATGCGAGGAAAAAATCGCATTCAGAAAGCTTAGTATGAACCTTATCGACGTTGAATGTACATTCGACAACAACAAGATACTTTTCTATTTTACAGCTGAAAACCGTGTTGACTTCCGTGAGCTTGTAAAGGACCTGGCGGCTGTTTTTAAGACACGTATCGAGCTCAGACAAATCGGTGTCAGAGACGAAGCGAAAATACTTGGCGGACTTGGTATCTGCGGAAGAGAATTCTGTTGTAAGGGATACATGGGCGACTTCCAGCCTGTGTCAATCAAGATGGCAAAGGAACAGGGGCTGTCACTTAATCCGACAAAGATTTCGGGTACATGCGGCAGACTTATGTGCTGTCTCAAAAACGAACAGGCGGCTTATGAGGACCTGCTTAAAATCACACCTAAGGTCGGCGCTTATGTCAAGACTCCTGAATGCAAGGGATATGTTGAGGAAGTAAACCTTATCACAGGAAAAATGAAAATCAAGCCTGAAAAGAATGATGTGCCGATTTATGTACATCGTGATGACGTGACAATCATCAAGGATTCTGAAATCAAGCTTAACCGTGAAGAAATCAAGGCTCTAAGAGAGCTTGAGGATAAATAAAGAAAGGACTGCAAAAGCAGTCCTTTTTTATTGTCTGTTATTTTTTCTGAATGCCAGTGCCGAAATGCCCTCGCATTTCTTGAATTGTCTCGAAAAATTGCTCTGGTCGTTAAATCCGCTCTGACGCGCGATTTCTTCGATAGATTTGTCAGTTGATGACAAAAGCTCCTTGGCATAATTTATCCTTCGCTGAATAATATGCTGGAAGATTGTCTCTCCGTATTCCTTTTTGAATTCACGGGTCAGATAGTACTTGTTTATGTAAAATGCAGTTGAAATATCGTCAAGATTTATATTCTCAGTAAAATGAGAGTCGATATATTCCAGTACGGATTTCATCTGTGAGCTGTAGTTTTCAACAGGCCCTATAATATTGGGATTAGCTATTACTATAGTCAGAATGTCCGTTATAAGCTTTGCGTTAATAATCTCCGTATTTACCGACTTATGCGAATTATTCGCTATTACTTCATAAACTATCGTTACAAGGTCGTTTAATGAATGCGGCAGAAAAACAGTTCCATAGACACTTTTAAAAAGCTCATAATAATATGACGCAGAAACTCCGTTGAAGTTAATCCAGAGAACACTCCAGGGATTGTTCGGGTCACATCTGAACATGTGCGGATTATGGCTGTCTATAAAAAGACCCTGCCCCTCCACGAGACGATGTTCTATACCGTTATAAATCAGAACACCCTCCCCGCTTAAAACAAACGCAATCAAAAAGCTGTCAATCTGGTTGCATCTGGTCACACCCGCATATTTCGACGGCATGAACCCGACCTCCTGAATATGCAGAAGCTGTTTGCTTATGGTAGAAACAGGAGTGTTTCTGATTCTTATTAATTTATTTTGATTTATATTGTTCATTCAGTTCCCCTTAACCCCATGTTTTACCTTTACATTATACCAAATATAGTGAATAAAGTCAATTGAAGCAGGATTATGTTTAAAAAGTTATCAAAGAAATATAAAGCATATATTGCCTCACGTCAATAAAATCCAAAAAGTCATCAATAAAGTCTGTTGTGTTTTAGGGACTGTTATATTATAATAATTTAGGTTGAAAAGGGACGTTCAACATATAAAAAGATAACAGACTTAAAGTATCGGCAAATCAGTTACAGCTACTAAAATATAAGCTCTGCCATATAATATACTTATTTTTTATTCAATGAAATAATTATAACATCCGTTTGAATACACATCCTTTTCTGAGAACTGACAAATCCGTTCCGGGATACGCAGCCGGACGTATCAGAGAGGCCGGAACGGTATATTTTAAGTTTAAAAACATCATTTTGCAGGTTTTGTTCCGCACATATACGGAATAAGACTTGTTTTTTTTTGCAATCTATATTATAATAATAAAGTGCTGTTACAGCACAGACAGAGAGGGATATATTTTCAGCAGTATTGCTGACAGTACAGAGCATTGTAAAATTATCTCATGCGGCCGCATATGTGATAACTGTTTCAACTGTACTGAGTTTGCGGCAGAACGGAGTTTTATTTATGAATATTGCAGCTGCACAGTCAGGCGGACCTACATGCGCCATAAACGCATCATTGGCAGGAGTTTTCACTGCTGCTTCAAAGTGTCCTGAGATTGACAAGATTTACGGCTCAATCAACGGGATTGAGGGTATTATCAACGATGACCTTGTTGATATGAGAACTATTATAAGAAACAATGAGGACCTGGAGCTTTTAAAGCTTACTCCTTCAACAGTTCTCGGCTCATGCCGCTACAAGCTTCCTGAGGATGAAAACGATGAGGTTTATGAAAGCATAGTACGCACATTCAGAAAAAACAGCATTGACATGTTTTTCTACATCGGCGGTAACGACTCTATGGACACCGTTACAAAGCTTTCAAAATATTTCAAAAAGAATAATATTGACATAAAGGTTATAGGCATTCCTAAAACAATCGACAACGACCTTATGGGAACAGACCATACTCCCGGCTTTGGCTCTGCGGCGAAGTATGTTGCCGCAACAATTCAGGAAATCACAAGAGACAGCTCGGTTTACAGCGTAAAGTCTGTTACAATCGTTGAGATAATGGGTCGTGACGCAGGCTGGCTCACAGCTTCAACATGCGTACTCAAAGCAAACGACGAGCACGCTCCGCACCTTATTTATCTCCCTGAGGCACCATTCAGCGTTGAACGTTTCTTAGAGGACGTAAGAAGAATGCTTACTGAACACAAGGCGGTTATCGTTGCGGTTTCTGAGGGCTTAAAGCTCAGCGACGGCGAATATGCCGCAGAGGGATTCCAGTCGGGCGCAAACGACAGCTTTGGTCACAAATATTTATCAGGTATCGGAAAGTGCCTTGAAAATATCGTAAGAGACGAAATCGGCTGTAAGGTTCGTTCAATCGAGCTTAACGTTATGCAGAGATGCGCTTCACATATCGCATCAAAAACAGATATCGACGAGTCTCTCAAAATCGGCGAGGAAGCTGTTAAAACAGCGCTTTCAGGCGAAACAGGCAAGATGATGGCGTTTAAGCGTATAAGCGACAGACCTTATTTTGTTGAGATTGTTCCTGTTGAGGCGGCTGACGTTGCCAACAAGGAAAGACTTTTCCCTAAGGAATGGATTAACAATCAGGGAAATAACGTTACAACACAGGCGCTTGACTACTTCCTTCCGCTTATTCAGGGCGAGCTTAACATCTTCATGAAAAACGGCATGCCTGTACACTTCAAAATTCCAAGCTGGTTCTAAAAGGAGACTAACATGAAAAAATCCGAAAAAGCAGTAGAGCTTTTCAACGGCGGATACAACTGCTCACAGGCTGTTGTCGGCGCATTTGCCGAGGAGCTGGGTCTTGACCTTAAAACAGCGCTTATGCTTTCGTCATCATTCGGCGGCGGCATGGGCAGAATGAGAGAGGTGTGCGGCGCTGTAAGCGGAATGTTTATGGTGGCAGGTATGAAATACGGATACTCGGACCCTAAGGATACTGCCGCCAAAACTGCGCACTACAAGCTGATTCAGCACCTTGCAGAAAAATTCAAGGAGCGCAACCGCTATATCATCTGCCGTCAGCTTCTGGGACTTGAGGGACAGGACAACAGCTATGTCCCGTCGGAAAGAACGGCTGAGTATTACAAAAAAAGACCGTGCGCAGAGCTTGTAAGAGACGCTGCGGAAATTCTTGAGGAATATATGGAACAGTCGGCAGAATAATGCGGGCTTCCATGCCTTGAATGAAATTTTAATTTTATACAATACAAAAAAGGACTGCTCCGATTGGAACAGTCCTTTTTCATTAACTTTTAACAGTTCTGAGCCATGCATTTGCAAGGTCAAGTGCTTCATAGAGACTATCTTTTTCACTGCTTTTTGTAATAGCCTTGTTAGGTGGAAGTGTTAAGTCCGTTGACATCTGGTAAACCTTGATTTTGCTTGCAACCTCAAGGTCCTTGACCTTGGTTTTCTTAAGAATCTGCAGCATAACTACATATTCATCCCACATATTTCCATAATAAATCACATTATCATGTCTTACAAGCGGATAACCTTTATAAGTAAAAAAATTGCTGCTCATAGTATTTCTCCTCCTTATCCCGACGGCAAAAACCCTTTTACAAAGATTTTCCCGTTCTCTATGTCTTATATAATCATTCTATCATATTTCGTATGCGTAAAAAGTCGAAAAGGATTACCAGTTCATAACAAATTCTTCAGCTGTATCAAACTTTTCAAGGTTTTCAATCAGAAGGTCAACGTATGCACGTCTGCACTTAAAGCATGGTGAGCCATTAACACTGATAAGCACCATCTTTCCGTCCGATTCATAGAAATCAACATCCTGCTTTGTCCTGCCGTTCTGTGTTTCAAGCTCGATTGAAACAATCGGGTCGCCCGACGGCTCTTCGTCAAGCACAAATTCCTCGGCTGATGTTTCAAGCAGGAATGTGTAGAACTTTCTGAAACGTTCAGAATCGCAGTCCTCGCCGTTTTTAGTAACAACATAGTCGTCCTTGCCTGTGCCGCTTCCCTTGAAGCTTACTGACTCGCCGCCGTTTACATTGATATCAAGCTTTCCGATATCCCATACATAAACGCCGAAAATAAGTCTTGATGTGATATCACCGGGGGAAACTGTTGTCCATACGAGGTCGTCTGCGGAAACTGCATAGATAACGTCGTTGTCATCAAAGGTTACTGCGTAGTATGACGCACCGTCGAGTTCAAGCTTGTCACCGATTTTCAGAACATGCTCGCCCTGTTCGTCTGTTTTCATTGTAACAGTACAGAAAGGTTCAGCAAGACCTGTGCCCGCAATAGTATCCTCATCAGGACATGCGGCAATGATTGACTTTGCAGTAAGTCCGAACATACCATGTGTTGTAGTCTGTGACTTTTCAGCGTCAAGGTATGCAAAAACAGGCTGTGTCATGTAGTGAGTTGCAAGTGAACCGCTTGTTGTATCGCCTTCGTCAGCAGATTTATCATACTCGATTAAAATGTCATAATCAAGGTCTGCCCTGTCAACGTTTACAGACTCGATTTTCGGATAAGCGTCCTCCGCAGGCGCTTCAAGAAGCGTTGTTGAAATGAAGTTTTCTTTCTGATTCATGAAAACGCTAAGCGCATTTGTGGAAGCAAGATAAACTGCATCTCCGCCCTTTTCCATGCAGTAGGTTTCGCCGTCAACAGGCGAAGCGTCGCCGACCAAGATAGTCTTTTCTTCCTTGCCTGTCTTGACTGTGATTTCAAGCACTGGCTTTTCAAGTCCGTATTTTGCAAGGTCAGCAGGATTTTTCTCGGCTGTTGAGTCGCTCTGAAGCTCTGACGCTCTTGTAAGTAAGGACGCAGTAAGAGTTCTGTTGACATCAAGCTTTTCAATTCCTTCGATTGTAAAGAGGATATTTCCGTCCTCGTCCTTACCGTCAGGATAGCCCTTGAAAAGCTCGTTTTGTCCGTCGCTTACCGAAACATATTCAACATCGGCTTTATCATACGCAAAAAGCGCAGTAGGAACAGAAGCTTCATCTATAACAGATGTCACCTCAGAAGAAGACGTATCTGCCGCTTCGTCCCCGCCTGTCAGCATAACTGCGGCATATGCGCCGCCCGCAACAACGAGGGCAGCAGCACAGCCGATAAGTGCCTTTGCATTTTTTTTCATCGGTTTCTTCTCCTTATTATTACTAAAGCACCAACTACTAAAATTGCAATCGGAATAAAGTAAATTACATTTGTAATTGTTGATTTCTGGTCAGCTGTCACGCTGATAGGCTGTGTTGTAAGGTCCTTTTCAGCGATGATTACAGAGCTTTCCTTTCCGCACATCTTGTTGATTGCGTTGATTACATATTCAGCATTATTGTAGGTTGTAACACTTGTGATGTTAGGGTCGAGCATAAGTGTGCTGCCTATTACCATAAGGTTGTTTTCATGTGTTACATTATCAGCGTCAAAGAACAGCTTCTTGCTGACTGCCATAAGAGTCTGTGCTGACTTTTCAGCAGCTTCTATATCAAACTCTGTTGTCTCCTCTGTTGGTTCTTCAGCTTCTGTAGCTTCAGCCTCCGCACCTTCTTCATCGGCGTTTTCGCCTTCTGCTTCTGCCATCATTTCTTCAATGATAGCGGCTTCTTCTTCAGGAGTATAGAATTCCTTCGGATAAGCAAAGCCCGTATCAGTTGTTTTAAGAAGAGCTGTTGTTTCTCTGTCTGTATTTGCGTCCCAGAGAAGATTTACAGGTCTTGCGCTCGGAACAACAACAGGAAGCTTTGTGTTTGAAAGTCCTGCGCTGAATTCTTCCTCGGCAATCTGCGCAATAGGAGCAGTACCCTGTCCGAGATATGTTGTTACATACTGGTTATATTCCTCAGAATATTCATATACAATACTGTCGCCGATTTCAACGCCCCATACTTCAAGGAAGTCGTTGATGTTCGGTGTTGCATACTGATATGTGCTGGCAATATAAATCATATCCTTGTCAAGATTTCCGCCGTTATAAAGGAAGTCCTCAAGCTTTTTGATATCGTTTTCAGTAAGGTCATTAACAGGTGCAGGAAGAACTGCAATGTCATATTCCTCAGGTGAAAGCTCGCCTGTCATAAGGTCAACCTCAACAACTTCATAACCGTTTTTGTCAAGGAGTGACTTGATTTCAAGTACTGAATACTGATTGTACTGATGGAAAATCGGAGAACCGTTATAGAGGCTTACAAGCGCAACAGTCTGTGGATTTGCATCTGTAACTGTCATGATAGCTGATGTAAGCTCCTGTTCGCCCTTATAGTTATCAATTGAAGATGTTCCTGAGTAATAGTCAGATGTGATTGTAAAGAGGTCGTTTACATTCAAAACTTCTGCTCTTTCATTTGCAACGATAACGATATTGCTCTGAGTTATTTCGCCGTTATAATACTTTGAAAATTTAGCCGCAACATCAGGGTTTGTGATGATGTCATAGAAATTGAGTGTAATTTTGTCTGAAGCATTTTCATACTTCTTCATTGTTTCTAAAACCATCTTCATATATGTGTTTGAAAGAAGAAAGTCGTTTTCCTCTGCCATAACGGCAATTTCAACCTCTGTGTCAATACCTGCAAGGTAATCGAGAGTTTCCTGGGAAACTTCATAGTATTTCTGGTCAGTAAGGTCAAGCTTTAAGTTCTTGCGCTCTGTTAAAATACCGACAACAACATTGAGAACAACAACAACAGCAATAAACACAATTACGATAATTGTAGAAACAACTCCGTATTTAAGCTTTCTTTTATTGAAAGGCTTTTTCTGCTTTAATTCTTCATTCATAATATCTTTAGCCATTTTCTGTTCTCCCTCCTTAGCTCCAGCGTCTCTTCTCAAACACTCTTACTGTCAGGAAGTTGAAGATAACAGCAGTACTTATAAAGAAAAGAACACTTGAAAGATTGAAAATACCACATGTAAATTCATAGTATTTCTCATAGAATGAGAGAGTTACGCAAAGGTTTGAGATAAAGTCGATTTCAACATTGCCTGCGATATAGTCAAACATATAAAGAATGAAAAGCACAAGCACTCCGACAACAGCTGAAACCATCTGGTTTTCTGTAAGCGCTGAAATAAGAGTTGTAATCGCAATGAACGCCGCACCTACAAGAATAAGTGCCGCATAATTTGCAAGAATCATGTTCCATGCAACCTCACCGAAGCCGCTGAGGATAATTGCATAGAGCCATACAATGCTGATACCGATTGTATACATTAAAAGACTTGCAAAATATTTGCCAAGAACAATTCCGCCAAGGCTTACAGGGGCAGTTAAAAGACCCTGTTCAGTTTTTTCCTTTTTTTCCTCACTGAATGACTTCATTGTGAGAATCGGAACAAGAATTACGATTACAAGAAAAATACTTGAAAAAACGCCTGACATGTCAGTTGTAAGTCCGTCAAGGTTTGAAAGCTTGAAGAAATATCCTGAACTCAGGAAAAATACCGCTAAGAACACATAAGCAATACTTGATGTGAAAAATGAGCAGAACTCACGTCTGAATATAGCACCCATCAGTCGTTACCTCCGTTCTCTGATTTATTTGACGCCGCAAGCTTTTTGAGGTCTTCTGAAACAGTTTCACCCATAGTGATTTTAAGGAAGATGTCCTCAAGAGTAAGCTCAGCTGAATTCATGTAATAGATAGTCCAGCCGTTTTCGGCAACAACGTCGCTTACTGCCTTTCTTAAATCAACATAGTCCTCTGCCTCAAGTTCAAATTCAAATACGCCCGGTTCACGTTCCATATCGCCCCTTGCATATCTGAGACCTTCAATTTTTCTGAGCGCAAAAAGGATTTCATCCTTCTTTCCGCCGATTCTGACAATGAGTCTGTGGTCGCTTGAAATCTTCTTTGAAAGATTTGCAGCAGTATCATCGGCTGCAATTTCGCCGTGATTTATGATTATAACTCTGTCACAGACTGCCTGAATTTCAGAAAGAATGTGTGATGAAAGGATAACAGTATGGCTTTTACCAAGCTTTTTGATAAGGCTTCTGATTTCAACCATCTGCTTCGGGTCGAGACCTACTGTCGGTTCGTCAAGAATAAGTACAGGCGGATTGCCGATTAAAGCCTGGGCAAGTCCGACACGCTGCTTATAACCCTTCGACAAGTGCTTTATGATTCTGTCCTTTACGTCTGTGATTTTACAAAGCTCACAGATATCTGTAAGATGAGATTTTCTCGGAAGCTTACATTTTTTCAGGTCAAATACAAAGTTTAAGTATGACTTGACGGTCATGTCAAGATAAAGCGGCGGGATTTCCGGCAGATAGCCGATATTCTTCTTCGCCTTAACTGGCTCTTCAAGAATATCAACGCCGTTTATAAGAACCTCGCCCTGATTTGAGGAAATATATCCTGTGATTATGTTCATTGTTGTCGACTTTCCCGCACCGTTAGGTCCGAGGAAGCCGAGAATTTCGCCGTCGTTTACAACAAAGCTTATATCATTAACGGCTCTTTTTTCGCCGTAATGTTTGGTGAGATTTTTAACCTCTATCATGTTAAAGTTTTACCTCCTGACATAGATTTACAATCAATTTTAACAAATGAATGTGACAATACTATGAAAACATTATGAAAGCTTTTCTATACCCTTTTTAATTCTTGCAATTGTGTCTTCTTTTCCTAAAATATCACAAAGTTCAACGCCGCCGCCAGGTGTAAACTGCTTGCCTGAAACAGCAGTTCTTACAGGCCACAGGAGCCAGCCGTTCTTGACTTCAAGCTTTGCAATAAGGTCAAAGAGCGCCTTGTGGATATTTTCAGCATTCCACTCGTCAATTGCTTCGAGTACAGGGAGTACTGCCTTTAACGCTTCAAGAGATGTTTCTTCGTTTGTCTTCATCTTCTTGTGGCAATACATGGCTGTATCATAATCAGGAAGCTCGTCAATAAAGTCAACCATTTCAGGAACATCGTTGAAAAGCTCAACTCTTGGCTGAAGAATTGATGCGATATACTTAATGTCGATGTCCTCTCTCTTTACTGTCTGACGGATATATGGAGTTACAAGCTCTAAGAACTTTTCAGGGTCCATCTTCTTGATGTGAGCCGCATTTACTGCCTTGAGCTTTACAGGGTCGAAAATTGCAGGTGACTTTGAAATACCGCTTACGTCAAAGTGTTCAGCAAGCTCTTCAAGGCTGAAGATTTCTTCCTCGCCCTTAGGTGCCCAGCCGAGGAGTGCAATAAAGTTTACAACAGCCTCAGGGAGATAGCCCTTTGCTACGATATCTTCAAATGAAGCGTCACCGTTTCTCTTTGAAAGCTTTGAAGTCTTGTCCTTCATAACAGGCGGGCAGTGGATATAGGCAGGAACGTCCCAGCCGAATGCCTTGTAAAGAAGATTATACTTCGGTGCTGATGAAAGATATTCATTACCTCTTACAACGTGTGTGATACCCATTGTGTGGTCGTCAACAACGTTTGCAAAGTTGTATGTCGGCATGCCGTCAGTCTTGATTAAAATCTGGTCGTCTAAAGTTGTGTTGTCAACTGTGATGTCGCCATAGATTTCATCGTGGAATGTTGTAGTGCCTTCAAGCGGCATTTTCTGTCTGATAACGTATGGCACACCTGCTGCAAGCTTTTCTTCGATTTCTTCCTTTGAAAGATTGCGGCAGTGTCTGTCGTACATCGGAGGAATGTGTGAAGCCTCCTGGATTTTTCTTACTTCGTCAAGTCTGCACTTGTCACAGAAGCAGTAATAAGCGTCACCGCTTTCAACGAGCTTTAATGCATATTCCTTGAACATGCCCATTCTCTCTGACTGTACATAAGGGCCGTAATCGCCGCCGATGTCCGGACCTTCGTCCCAGTTAAGACCTGCTTTTCTGAGTGTATCGTAAATTACGTCAACTGCGCCCTCAACGTATCTTTCCTGGTCAGTATCCTCAATTCTTAAAATGAAGTCACCGCCGTTTTTTCTTGCAATAAGATATGTGTAAAGAGCTGTTCTGAGGTTACCGATGTGCATATAGCCTGTCGGGCTTGGTGCAAATCTTGTTCTTACTCTCTTTGACATTTTAAATTCAATCCTTTCCTGACGGTCCCTGACATACAACTCCCGCATTTGCCTTGCGTACAGCTTCAATGTCTTCAAAGACCTGTTTTTTAAGCTCATCGAGTGAGCCGAATTTCTTTTCTTCGCGTATCAGCCCGAGAAATCCCACTTCAACCCTTTTGCCGTATAAATCTCCGCTGAAATCAAGAATGTGAGTTTCGGCAAGCGGTCTGATGTTCTTTTCAACCGTCGGCTTCACGCCTATATTTGTAACGGAATTATAAGTTTTTCCGTCTACTGTTGTAAATGTATGGTATACGCCTCTCTTTGGCACAAGCTGTCCTGAAGCGTATTGCTGATTTATTGTCGGAAACTCAAGCGTTCTGCCAATCTGATTGCCCTTTACAACTTTGGCATACAGAGTGTAGCTGAAAAGTCCTGAGCCGCAGGCTGTCCCCGCCTTAAGCATTTCCCTGAACTGCTTTGAGGAAATTCTGTTTTCTTTAAGACGTATAACGTCAACCTTAAAGCCGTACTTTTCACCGAGCGCTTTAAGCTCCTCCGAGCCGCATGCTGCGCCCTTTCCGAAACGGAAATTGTCTCCGCAGACAACCACTGCGACATTCATGCATTTTACAAGTATTTCACGCACAAATTCCTCGCCCGAAAGCTCTTTCATTTCATCAAAATCCGGGCAGAGTGCATATTCTATGTTGTTTTTTTCAATAAGCCGGAGCTTTTGTTCATTTGTATAGATATACTCAAACGGCTCTCCCCTCTTAAACCTGAGGGACTCCGTTCTGAATGTGAAAACCGCAGGCACAAGCCCGTCCTTGCGGTATTCATTAACACGTCTGAACACAAACTCATGGCCGCTGTGAACACCATCAAATATTCCCAGCGCTATCGCTGTTTTTTCGGGGATTATGTCGTTTGCCGCAACAATTTTCATTCAGGCTTCACCGTCCCCGTAAAGGTTTTTGAGTATTCTCAGCTGATTGTTTTCCTTGTCGGACTTGGCAAGCCCTAAGAATACGCCGTCTGAGGCGTAGATTTTATACTGCTCCTGTCCGTCATAGCCACGGAGCCTGTCAAGCTGAAGCTTTACTCCGTTTTTATAAAGCTTTGTCTTGGTTTCGTTCAGCTGTATCGAAGGCAGTCCTCTGAAAATTTCCTCAACGGGCAGTACTATGCTTCCGACATCATCGCTGTCACGAAGCTTTTCAAGCTCATCAAGCGTTATGCACTTATCGAGCGAAAATCCGTTTGAGACAGTTCTAACAAGGCTTGTCATTGCACCGCCGCAACCGAGCATCTGTCCGAGGTCGTGGATAAGCGTTCTGACGTATGTTCCGCCCGAACAGGTTATATTGAGCTTACCCTCACAGGTTGCCTCGTTATATTCGAGTATCGTAAATTCGCTGACCGTGATTTTTCTCGCCTCACGCTCAACCTCAATACCCTTTCTCGCAAGCTCATAAAGTCTTTTTCCGCCGACAGACACAGCCGAGTACATCGGAGGAACCTGCATAATGTCGCCTCTGAATTTCTCAGCTGCTGACAAAAGCTGTTCCATAGTAACGCAGACATCGCTCTCAGAAAGAACAGTCCCCGTCGTGTCCTGTGTATCGGTCACAACACCAAGCTTAAAGCCAGCTGTATAGCTTTTACCCGTATGCGGGATAAGGCTTATCGCCTTTGTGGCGCTGCCTGCAAAAACAGGCAGAACCCCTGTCGCCATAGGGTCAAGCGTTCCCGAATGTCCAAGCTTTTTCATGCGGAGTATTCCGCGCATTTTGGCGATAACATCAAACGAGGTAAAGCCCTGTGGCTTGTTTATACAGATTATGCCGTTTATCTGCATTTTCTGATACCCTCTGCAACAGCATCGACAATCTGTTTCTTGACTTCTTCAAGCGTTCCGTGAAGCAGACAGCCTGCCGCCTTGACATGACCGCCGCCACCGAGTGACGCACAGATATCCGAAACGTTGACATCGCTTGCCGAACGCATTGAAATCTTATATGAATTTTCATCACGCTGCTTTATTGTGACGCCGACCTCAACGCCCTCAACCTGAAGCGGAATATTTGCCATGCCCTCAAGCTCTGAGGCGTCAACGCCCCATTTGTCGAGAATTTCAGTTGTAACGCAAATCATAGTGCAGCGGTCATCAAGATAATATTCCATGATATCAGTCACGGCTCTTTCAATCTTGATTCTTCCCTTGCTCTTTACGTCAAACATTTCACGGTTGATTTTAGCGTATCCGACATCGCAGTTTCTTTTCAGCTCTGCCACGATTTCGTGACATCTTGCTGTTGTATTTTCATATCTGAAACAGCCTGTGTCAGTAGCTATACCTGTGTAGATACATTTAGTAATCTCTTCTGACAGCGGAATGTCCAGAATTTTAACAAGCTCGAATACAACCTCGCATGCCGCAGAAGCATCCGGGCAAACGAGAGTTTTTTCAGCGTAGAAAGTGTTGGAAATATGATGGTCAATACAAAGATTTACCTTATCACCGTATATTTCCTTATACTTTCCGAGCAGATTTATATCGGCAACGTCCGACGCAATAATTATATCAGGCTCAAATTCCTCGTCCTCATAGCTTTCAGTCAGAAAGCCATATCTGCCGGGAATTTCATCAGAGCAGATAACCCTTGCCTTTTTGCCCATATATTTTAAGATATGGTAAAGCGCATTTCCCGAACCGATACAGTCACCGTCAGGGCTCTGATGAATGAGTATATATGCATTACCGCAGTTTCTGAGTATTTCTGCCGCCTCTTTAAAATCTATTGTCATTTTTTCTTCACTCCATTAAAGTTCTCTGAGCATCTGATTGATATCCGCACTGTGTGCAATAGAATCATCTGCTATAAACTTCAAATCAGGACTTTTTCTCATATGGAGCCTGTGGAAAAGCTCTCTTTTGATAAAGCCTGCCGCACTTGTAAGTCCTTCCACCGACTGCTTTGCCTTTTCAATGCCCTCAAAGCAGGAAATATAAACCTTGCAGTGTGACATATCGTTTGAAAGGTCAACTCTCACAACCGTCAGCAGTTTATCAACTCTCGGGTCTTTTACATCTCTGAGAATGTCAGTCAGCTCACGCTTGATATCCTCTGCCATTCTTCCAACCTTAAAACTTGCCATACAAGCACCTCCCGATAGTTTTTATTTTCTTTTTATACAAAAGGCTTAGTCTCTGTATTCTTCCATGATAAAGCCTTCGAGAATATCGCCTTCCTTGATATCAGCAAATCTCTCTAAGCTGATACCGCATTCATAGTTTGAAGCAACTTCCTTAACGTCGTCCTTGAAACGCTTGAGTGAGTCAATCTTATCCTCCGCAACAACAATACCGTCACGGACAACTCTGATTTCACATGCTCTTGTAATCTTACCGTCAACGACATAAGAACCTGCAACAGCGCCAACGTTTGAAATCTTGTATACCTGTCTTACTTCAGCTCTGCCGAGAACAACCTCTCTGAACTTAGGTGCAAGCATACCCTTCATAGCAGTTTCAATTTCTTCGATTGCGTCATAGATAATTCTGTAAAGTCTGATGTCAACGCCGTCTCTCTTTGCGTTTTCTTCAGCAACAGGGTCAGGTCTTACGTTAAAGCCTACAACGATAGCATTTGAAGCGGAAGCGAGCATGATATCACTTTCTGATACCGCACCAACACCGCCGTGGATAACCTTAACTCTTACTTCTTCGTTAGAGAGCTTTTCAAGTGACTGCTTAACAGCTTCAACAGAACCCTGAACGTCAGCCTTTACAATGATAGGAAGTTCCTTGACTTCGCCCTGTGCAATCTGGCTGAAGAGGTTGTCAAGTGTAACTTTCTGGAATGACTTGAACTGTTCTTCCTTGGCTTCATGCTTTCTCTGTTCAACGAGTTCTCTTGCAAGTCTTTCGTCCTCAACAGCGTTGAATGTATCACCTGCGCTCGGAACTTCTGCAAGACCTGTGATTTCAACAGGAACTGACGGACCTGCTTCATCAATCTTCTTGCCCTTGTCGTTTGTCATAACTCTAACCTTGCCGACAGCAGTACCTGCGATAATAACATCACCTGTTCTGAGTGTACCGTTCTGTACGAGAAGTGTTGCAACAGGACCTCTGCCCTTGTCAAGTCTTGCTTCGATAACAGCACCCTTTGCAAGTCTGTCAGGATTAGCCTTGAGTTCCTTCATTTCAGCAACGAGGAGTACGTTTTCAAGAAGCTCGTCAATATTGTCGCCTCGCTTTGCTGAAACAGGTACGCAGATAACATCGCCGCCCCATTCTTCAACAACAAGACCGTGTTCAGTAAGCTCCTGCTTAACTCTTTCAGGGTTAGCGCCTTCCTTATCCATCTTGTTTACAGCAACGATGATTGAAACGCCTGCCGCCTTGGCATGGTTGATTGATTCAACAGTCTGAGGCATGATACCGTCATCAGCCGCAACAACTAAGATTGCGATATCTGTGATATCAGCACCTCTTGCTCTCATTGATGTGAAAGCTTCGTGACCCGGAGTATCAAGGAATGTAATCATCTTATCCTGAACCTTAACCTGGTAAGCACCGATATGCTGAGTGATACCACCCGCTTCAGTTGATGTTACATTTGCATGTCTGATTCTGTCGAGGAGTGATGTCTTACCGTGGTCAACGTGACCCATAACAACAACAACAGGGCTTCTTTCTTCTGTGTTGTTATCGTCGTCATCACTGTTGTCGATAAGTCTTTCCTCGATTGTAACGATAACTTCCTTTTCAACCTTAGCGCCCATTTCGTCTGCTACGAGTGCCGCAGTATCAAAGTCGATTACCTCATTGATTGTAGCCATAACGCCAAGACCCATAAGCTTCTTGATAACCTGAGTTGCAGTAGCCTTAAGTCTTGCAGCAAGCTCGCCGACTGTGATTTCGTCAGGGATTAAAACCTTGAGCTGCTGGTTTCTTGCCTTTTCAAGCTGGAGTCGGCGGAGTCTGTCCGCTTCTGTTTCCTTCTTGCTTGAATATTTATTCTTGTTTCTCTGAGCAGATTTCTGATTGATTTTCTGCTTTTTTGAGTAATTGTCCTTGTGCTTGCCGCCTGTCGGTGCAATCTGCTCATAACGCTCGTTGTACTTGTCGAGGTTTACATAAGAACCTCTTGTGTCAACAGTTCTTCTGTTGTCAGATGGCTCTGTTGTAGTTGTTGTAGCAGACATTGTTCCGCCGAGCTTCTGCTTTTCGCCGTGCTTCTGGGCTTTGGCAGGCTGTTTTGCCTGTTTTTTGTCCTGCTTCGGCTTTTCAGCAGGCTTTTCTTCCTTTGGCTTTTCAGCAGCAGGCTCAGCCTTCTTTGGTTCTTCCTTAGGCTTTTCTGCCTTCGCTGTTTCCTTTACAGGCTTTTCCTCAGCCTTTTTAGGTTCAGCCTTCTTTTCAGCCTTTGGCTTTTCTTCCTTTTCAGCGTCAGCCTTCTTAGCCTTCGGAGCCGCCTTCTTCTTCGGCTTTTCTGTCTTTTCAGGCTCAGCAGGTGCTGTCTTTGCTTCAAAATAAGCGTCAAAGCTTTCAACCTGGTTATTCTGTGAATAATGCTCTAAAACATAATTCATTACATCATCGCTGAGAGCAGAAGTATTCTTTCTCTTTTCACCATCATAATTTTCAAGGAAATCTATAAGTTCCTGATTTTCAATTTTAAGATCCTTTGCAGCCTCTGCAAGCTTTATTTTTTTCGTCATAGGCGAAACCTCCCGTGTGTTTCTGAATATTTAATGCAAAATCTATATAAACGCAAGCTTGTCACTTACTGTTATTTCCGTCAGGCTTACTTTTCTTTCTCGGGGTTCTCGGTCTTGTAACAACGCCGAGTGTGCGTATCCTGTTTGCAAAGCCGAAGTCACAGACACCTGCAACAACAACTTCCTTTCCCGCAATGTCAAACATATCTATGGAGCTGAGGTCCAGTGCAACAATGTCAACCTTGGCATTATTGCAGAAAAACTTAACTTCCTTAAGAGTTTTCTGGGAAATATCCTCTGTTACAATAACGCATGAAACATACCCCTCAAAAACAGCGTCCTTAACGGCATCAAAACCCGAAACAATCTTTCCAGCCTTACGGCATATTGAAAGCAGGTTAATTATTTTCTGCTGTGAGTTCATTCTTCATCACCTCATAAACTGAGTCGTCAATTCTGCATGACAGCGATTTTTCAAAACGTCTTGCTTTTCTTGCCTTTTCAAAGCACTCCATACTTTTGCATATGTAAGCGCCTCTTCCCGATTTTTTACCGCTGAAATCAAGTGAAATTTCGTCTTCCGGCGACTTGACAACTCTTATCATTGCGCGTTTATCCTTCATTTCATTACAGCCTAAACACATTCGCATGGGCACTTTCCTGACTTTCATGACCATCCCCCCCGATTTATGTTATTCGACTGTCTCTTCTTCGGTTTCTGCCTTTTCGGCATTTGCCTCTTCAAGACCCTTTATCGGAATTTCAAATTCAGGCTTGATATCAATCTTGAAGCCTGTGAGCTTTGCCGCAAGCTTTGCATTCTGTCCTCTGTTGCCAATTGCAAGTGAAAGCTGGTCGTTAGGAACGATAACTCTGCATTCCTTTGCCTCACCCTCTTCAACAGTAACGCTCAGAACCTTTGCCGGTGCGAGTGCCTTTGCGATGAATTCCTCGGCATTTTCGCTGTAATTGATAATATCAATCTTTTCGCCGTTAAGCTCATCAACGATTGCCTGGATTCTTGAACGCTTAGGACCGATACATGCGCCCACAGCATCAACGTTTTCATCCTTTGACCATACAGCAACCTTTGTTCTTGCGCCTGCTTCTCTTGAAATTGACTTGATTTCCACAATTCCGTCATAAATTTCAGGTACTTCAAGCTCGAAAAGACGCTTTACAAGGTCTCTGTGTGCTCTTGAAATCTTGATGATAGGCTTCTTTGACTTGTTTACAATGCCTGTAACATAAATCTTTACCTGGTCGCCTTCCTTAAGGCGTTCGCCAGGAATCTGTTCATTTCTGAAAAGATAAAGCTCTGTCTTGTCGTATACTACTGTAACAGTACCGCTGCCGGGTTCAACCTGTGAAACCTTTGCTGTGATACATTCATTTTCCTTGTCCTGGAACTGATTTAAAATATTCTCTCTGTTGATTTCTCTTAAATCACCCTTGATTGACTGCTTTGCAGACTGTGCCGCTGCTCTGCCAAACTTTGCAGCGTCAAGCGGATATTCAACTGTTCCGCCGAGATAGCAGTCAGGGTCAATTGTCTTTGCTTCGTCAATGTTGATTTCGTTGTAGTCAATAGGTTCATCGTCAACAACTGTCTTTATAAGGAACATTTCAAGCTTTTTTGTTGCAGGGTCAATATCAACTCTGATGTTGTCCTCGCAGTCAGGATAAGCCTTTCTTATTGCCTTTAAAAGCGCTGATTTCACCTTTTCCACAAGAATTTCCGTGTCAACACTGTTTTCGTCACCAAGAAGCGAAAGTGCTTCAAAAAAACCGTTGTTCATTTTTCTAAACTCCTCCGTTTATTTATATTTGTATTATAATTCTTCAAAATCTTCAAAAAGCTTTATATGTGCTATCTCCGAAAGCATAAGCTCTGCATAAACTTCTTCCTCGTCCTCTGTTTCGGGCGGGAATGCGATTGTCACCTTTTCCTTGTCGTATCCGCCAAGAAGTCCGATGATTTCCTTTTCGCCGTTAAAGTCTCTTATAGCTCTCACTCTCACAGGCGCTCCGATACTCGCTTCAAAATGAGCCTCTCTTATAAGCTCACGCTCAAGTCCCGCAGAACCCACTTCAAGAATATAGCTCTGCGAAATCGGGTCTGCCTCATCAAGCAGCTTGTTTACAGGTCTTGTAAGGTTTTCGCAGTCGGTGATGCTCACACCGCCCTCCTTGTCAATGAAAACCCTCAGATACCAGCCGGCACCTTCCTTTTCAAATCTGACATCCCAGATTTTAAGCCCCAGTGAGTCAGCTTCGTCTTTAACAAGATTAAAGACTGTCTGTTCGGTTGAACCGAATTTTTTAATCTTCATAATTTTGCTCTCCTGAATCCATGCAACAAGAAAGACCGGAAAAATCCGGTCTTGAGTTTACATTATACATACTATTATGTATTATACCACATTATACCCGGAAAATCAAGTGATTTTTAAAATTATTTTCAGATTTACACGTTTTCTACGTTTCAGGCACCGAGTATCTTCTGCCATCTTTCGTCATGATTTCCTGAGGTTATAAGGTATTTTGCAATGTTCACAGCGTCATAAAGGTCGACTTTGCCGCTGAGATTGGTATCAGCCCAGTAAAAGCCCGCGGATTCCTCAAAATCCTCACCGCTCTTCCCGATAAGATATCCCGAGATTTTAACTGCGTCGTAAAGACTGATATTACCGCTTTCATCAGCGTCGCCCCTCAGTCCGACACCTACAGGAACAACCGAGACCGTTTTTCCGCCGGCTGTTATATTAACTGTATACGGAGTTGTTTCGTCGTTTATAAGACCGCTTTCACCCGCACTGAAATCAGTAAGGGAAAAGACATCAAGTCCGTACATCGCTATGGCAGCGGCAGCAGATGCCGTACACAAAACTGATTTTATTACTTTATTATGCTTCATCTGAACCGCCTCCCTTTCAATTACTATACTAATATTTTAACATTATATACTTACAATGTCAATCCCGTTAGAAAAATACCTATTAAATAGTGTTATATTTCACAAAAAAATCGTCACACCAACCATCTTCATATGCTCTATAATAACATTATTTGGTCAAAAGCACAAAAAACGCAACAAAAATGATTCGTTTTGTCATATCTTTATTCTTGACATTATTATGTAAATCCTATATAATTATTATGACAGAAAGTATACACAGGTATTCTTGTTGCTTTTTCTGAAAGATTATTATTTCCAAAAGGAGAATTGTTTTAATGAAACTCAAAAGATTTCTTGCAGCTTTAGCAGCTGTAACAATGCTTGCTGCTCCCCTCACAGCCTGCGACGAAGAAACAACTGAAAGCACTGCTGATTCAGTTGAAAGAACAAAATCCGAAGACGAAGTCAAGGTTGACACATCAGGTGCAAATGATTACTTCGCAAACGACCCTGACATCAGCGGCCAGACAATTCAGTGGCTCTGCTACTACGACTTAAATCCACAGGGCAATGACGACCGTTCAAACGCTCTTGCACTCTTTGAAGATGAACGCGGCGGTAAGATTGAATGGATTTCAACAACTTACGAAACAATGTTCGACGACCTCGCAAACAGACTCTTAAGCGGCGACCCTGTTGACATGGTTCCTTATGAATGGGACGCAGTTCCTAACGGCGTTTACAAGAACCAGTATGAACCACTCGGCAACTACATTGATATGGACGACCCACTCTGGGCAGACGTTAAGGGTCTTGCTGACAAGATGAAATACAAGGGTGAATACTACATCGTTCCATTCGGTCTTAAGGACCCTGTTTGTATCACATACAGCAGAACAATGATGGAAGATGAAGGTCTTGACGATCCATATGAACTCTACCTCGAAGGCAAGTGGGACTGGGATGCATTCATGGACATGATGAAGACATTCGTAAACAACGCTGACGACGGCGACACAAGATACGGCTGTACAGGCTGGATGGGTCCTGCACTTTTACAGTCATCAGGCGACACTGTTGTTACATATGACGGAACAAAGTTCGCAAACAACATCATGAGCCCTAAGATTGAACAGGCTGAGCTTATGATTGAAGAAATTGCCAACTCAAATCTTTACGATACTGCATGGCACAGCTACTTCCCAGATGACGGTTCATCACTCTTCTATGCAATGGCTCCTTGGGCACTTTCAGAATCAAACGGCAAGAACCCTGACAGCGACATCTTTATCGTTCCATTCCCTAAGATGCCTGGAACAGATGAATACTACCTCTGCTGCTCATTTGCCGCAAACATGCTCGTTAAGAACTCAGACAAGGGCGATGCAGTTGCTCAGTACGTAAAGTGCGAAAGAATCGCAGCTACTGACCCTGCATATACAGAAGCAGCCAAGGAAAAGGCTCTTATCCCGACTGTTAACGCAAGCGGCGAAAAGACAAAGTATCTCACAGCTGAACAGTATGACGTTCTTCAGGAATACCAGAACCCTGAAAACGTAACACCTGTATTCGACTTCGGTAACGGTATGGGTACAAGAATGACAAGCGAAACATACGACTACAACACAAGAGGCGTTATGAAGAACCTTCAGGATGCTCTCATCACAAAGTATGAAGGTTCACCTTCAACATGGGCAGAACTCCGTGACGCATGGAAGGCTGTTATTGACGAAGAAATCGCTAAGTTCAACTAATTTTTCAGAAATAAAGGGGATTTGCAGTCTGCAGGTCCTCTTTTTGCTTTAAGGAGGCTTGGAAATGCTGTATATTAACTATCCGAAATGCACAACATGTCAAAGGGCAAGAAAATGGCTCGACAGTCACAACATAAGCTATGATGACAGACACATAAAAGAACAGAATCCGACCCTTGAGGAACTGACAGAATGGTACAGGGCAAGCGGTCTGCCGCTGAAAAAATTCTTCAATACAAGCGGCATGCTTTACCGTGAACTGGGACTCAAGGACAAGCTGGCTTCTATGTCCGAAGAAGAACAGCTTGAACTTCTGGCGGGTGACGGAATGCTTGTAAAGCGTCCGCTTGTAATAAAAAGCGACATGGTTCTCATAGGCTTCAAGGAAAAGGAATGGGAAGAAAAGCTTCTTTAAAAAGGAGGTAGATTTCATGAATGTATGCGATATCATCAATAAAACAAAACACGGACAGACTCTTTCATACGATGAAATAAAATGGCTGATTGACAGCTATGTTTCAGGCGAAATCCCCGATTATCAGATTTCAGCATGGCTTATGGCTGTATACTTCAATCCGCTGTCGGTTGAAGAGACAAAAAATCTCACGCTTATAATGCGTGATTCGGGCGATGTTGCAGACCTTTGCACAGTAGACGGCGTTACTGTCGACAAGCACAGCACAGGCGGTATCGGCGACAAGACAACTCTTGTTATTGCACCTGTCTGCGCCGCATGCGGAATTAAAGTACCGAAAATGTCGGGGAGAGGCCTCGGATTTACTGGCGGTACAATCGACAAGCTTGAAAGCATTCCCGGATTTAATGTGTCGATTAATTTTGAAAAGTATGTCGGAAACATAAACACCGTCGGAGCTTCGGTTATATCACAGAGCGGAAATTTAGTGCCCGCCGACAAAAAGCTTTACGCCCTGCGTGACGTTACGGCAACAGTTGACAGCATTCCGCTTATTTGCTCCAGCATCATGAGCAAAAAGCTTGCAACAGGCTCGGACTGCATTCTTCTCGACGTCAAGACCGGAAGCGGAGCGTTCATGAAAAATGCTGAGGACGCAAAAAAACTCGCCGAGCTTATGGTTGAAGTCGGAAACGAAGCAGGAAAGAAGTGCAGAGCGATTATAACGGATATGAATCAGCCGCTCGGAAAGGTGGCAGGAAATGCACTTGAAGTAATCGAGGCAACGGAAGTGCTAAAGGGAAATGAAAAAGGCAGACTTTACGACCTCTGCATGACCCTTTCTGCACACATGCTTGAGCTTGCAGGCAGGGGCAGTATTGATGAATGCAGAAAAATGGCTGAGGAGGCTGTCGGAAACGGCTCAGCACTTGGCAAATTCCGTGATATGATTACTGCACAGGGCGGCAACGCAGACTTTATTGATGATTATTCATTATTGCCGACAGCTTCGCATAAGCTTGAAATATACGCTGAAAAGGGCGGCTTTATATCCGAAATAAACTGCGAGGGAATCGGAAACACCGCTCTTAAAACAGGTGCGGGACGTGCAAAAAAAGAGGACGGAATCGACCACGGCGCAGGCGTTATCATGAACTGCGAAATCGGAAAGGCTGTTGCAGAGGGAGACCTGCTTATGACGCTTTACTCAAACAGCGAAAATATGCTTGAAGCCGCCGCAGAAACAGCACGCAAAACTGTTATAATTTCCAAGGAAAAGCCACAGACCCCTCCGCTTGTTTATAATATCATATAAAACGATAACTTTTTTGAGCCGGGACTATTGACATATCCTGAAAAAAAGTATAAAATTAAGCTATATGTTTGTTTAATATAAAAATACAATTAATCATAAAGGAGAAAATCAGATGGGTTTTTTTGACAAGGTTAAAAACGCTGCCGGAAACGCTGTGAATTCTATCAGCGACACAGGCAAGGAGTTTACAGAAAAGGCAAGAATCAACAAGGCTCTCAAGAACGAAGAGGCAAAAATCAACAACCTCTATTTCACAATGGGTCAGAAGCTTTTTAATGATAACGAAACTGCACCTGCAGGCTATGAAGAATTCTTTGAAAGCATCAAGGCTTCCAAGAACGAAATGGAAAAGCTCAATCAGGAGCTTATGATTCTCAATTCAAATACTGCATGCCCTAACTGCGGAACAAAGTTTGCAGAAGGTCAGCAGTTCTGCCGTGGCTGCGGCACTAACCTTGCTGAGGCTATGGAAAAAATGAGACAGCAGCAGGAACAGATGATGCAGCAGCAGATGGCACAGCAGCAGGCTATGCAGCAGCAGATGATGCAGCAGCAGATGGCACAGCAACAGGCTATGCAGCAACAGATGGCTCAGCAGCAGGCTATGCAGCAGCAGATGGCTCAGCAGCAGGCTATGCAGCAACAGATGGCACAGCAGCAGGCTATGCAGCAGCAAATGGCACAGCAGCAGGCTATGCAGCAGGCACAGGCTCAGCAGGCGGCTCCACAGGCCCCTCAGAACCCACAGGGTCTCCAGACACCACAGAATCCTATGGTTAACGGCAATAACCCACAGCAGTAAAATCAAGGGCGATATGATTTATTCATATCGCCTTTTTGTGTGTGATAAAGCCGCTCTTTTTGTCAATTGATTTACGGCTTAATGATGAATAAAAAACAGGGTGAAACCCGCAAAAAAATCAGTTGATTTTTTGGTCGTTTTTTTGTTAAAACCTCTTGACATTAATCAAAAAAAATAGTATCATTATAAAAATAGATTGTTGCAAAAAAGCTCGAAAAAAGTTTTTGTTTTTTCTCTGAATCAAGACTTGTTTTCGTGCTGTAAGGAGGATTATTTATGCTTGGTGAGGGTAAATTTGTTAAAGAAGGACTGACTTTTGACGACGTACTGCTTATTCCTGCAAAGTCTGACGTAACTCCGAATATGATTAATCTCGGAACAAGACTTGCCGGTGACGTTATGCTCAAGACACCTATCATGACTGCCGCAATGGACACTGTTACAGAAGCTAAAATGGCTATCGCTATCGCAAGAGAAGGCGGTATCGGTATTATCCACAAGAACATGTCAATTGAACAGCAGGCTGACGAGGTTGACAAGGTTAAGCGTTCAGAAAACGGCGTTATCGTAAATCCGTTCTCACTCACAGCTGACAGATTTGTTTATGACGCTGATGAGCTCATGGGAAAATACAAGATTTCAGGTGTGCCTATTGTTGACGATGAAGGCAAGCTCGTTGGTATCATCACAAACAGAGATATGCGTTTCATCACAGATTACAACATGAAGATTGACGATGTAATGACAAAGAACAACCTCATTACTGCTCCAATCGGAACAACTCTTGAACAGGCGCAGGAAATTCTCCGTACACACAAGATTGAAAAGCTTCCTTTAGTAGACGACAACGGCTACCTCAAGGGACTTATTACAATAAAGGATATCGAAAAGGCTATTCAGTATCCGAACTCAGCAAGAGACAAGGGCGGCAGACTCCTTTGCGGTGCCGCAATCGGTGTTACTGCTGACGTTCTCGAAAGAGCAGGAAAGCTCATCGAAGCTCAGGTTGACGTTCTCGTTCTTGACTCAGCACATGGTCACTCACAGAATATTATGAAGTGCCTTAAGATGGTTAAGGAAGCATATCCGCACATTCCTGTTATTGCAGGTAATATCGCAACTGCTGAAGCTGCTGAAGACCTCATCGCTGCAGGTGCTGACTGCTTAAAGGTTGGTATCGGCCCTGGTTCTATCTGTACAACACGTGTTGTTGCAGGTATCGGTGTTCCACAGGTTTCTGCAGTATATGACGTTGCAAGAGTTGCTCAGAAGCACAACATTCCTGTTATCGCTGACGGCGGTATCAAGTACTCAGGCGATATCGTAAAGGCTCTCGCTGCAGGTGCAAATGTTGTAATGCTCGGTTCACTTTTAGCAGGCTGTGAAGAAGCTCCCGGTGAAACAGAAATCTTCCAGGGACGTCAGTTCAAGGTATACAGAGGCATGGGCTCTCTCGGTGCTATGGCATGCGGTTCCAAGGACAGATACTTCCAGGAAGGTGCTAAAAAGCTTGTTCCTGAAGGCGTTGAAGGACGAGTTCCTTTCAAGGGTCCTGTTGCTGACACAATTTTCCAGCTTGTCGGTGGTATCCGTTCAGGTATGGGTTACTGCGGCTGTGTTGATATTCCGACACTCCACGAAAAGTCACAGTTTGTAAGAATTACAGGTGCAGGTCTTAAGGAAAGCCACCCACACGATATTTATATCACAAAGGAAGCTCCTAACTATTCTGCACAGATTTAATAAAATTTTATGCCGTACCTTTACGAAACAGGTGCGGCATTTCAGTATATGAAAGGAAAGAGATATGAAAATTTCAAAGGTGATTATTTCAGCCATAGCTTTATTTTCCCTTGCGCTGTCATGCTCCTGTAACAACAACACAGCAGGCGAATCCGCAAAAACTGAGCCGACATCTGTTACAGAAGCTCCGCTGACGCAGGACATTGTCGCTTCGGGCGAGTTTACCGTTACAGTACACGACACCATACCTTTTTACGGAAATCCTCCCGAGGAAAAGCTGCTTGTGGTTTCGTTCTTCCAGGATTATCCTTTTATTCTGAACGCTGACCAGTCAATTATAAGTGAGCTCAAAACAGGAGAAGCCTATGTTTTCACTTTCGAGGACTGCCGCTTGCTTAGTGTTCCGACAGCATATCTCAGTGACGGAAATGTTTCCCAGAATATCCTTTCGTGGCCGCAAATTGAGGTTACGGGCGTTCGTGAGCCGAAGGAAAATGAACTCGGAATGGAATCGCTGTGTAATCTGACTTATGAAATAGATGAAGAGCAGTAAGAAACAATTAATTCCCCACCCTTTCCAGTTCTGTGCCTGGGTAATAATGCGCTAAGATTTCCTTGTACGTACTCCCCTCCTGTGCCATTGCGTTTGCGCCGTACTGGCTCATTCCCACTGCGTGACCGTAGCCCTTTGTTGTAATGGCAAAGCCCTTGTCATATTTGACTTCAAATGCCGCTGAACGCAGAGAGAGCGCAGTTCTGATTTCCTGTCCCGTAAGCGTCATATCCCCGACGGGCATACCAAGCACAGTCCCCGCATCGCTGAGTTCCGCCTTGCCAAACCATTTTTCAGGCTCGGAACCCAGCTTTATGTCCTCAAATGCAGTTTCGAGAAGCTTTCGCATTTCGTCGGTTGTGAAGCTGTATTCCTCAAGATACTTCGGGGCAGTTTTGTCCTCCTTGCTTTCAACCGAAACAAGATATTCAATCTCACTCCCCCAGATGTTCTCGGCGCTTTCTGTTTTCCCCGACGACATCGAGTGAAAGGCCGCAATAATCGGCTCGTCGTTATATACCAGAATTTCGTCCGCAACAGCCTCGGCTGCCTTGCGGATTTTTTCTGCATACTGCTCATAGTTTTCGCCGTAATACTGTCTTGCCTGACTTTCCGTGAAATACGCCTGATACTTTGTGCTGTCATTTGAAAAGTAGGCTCCGTTAAGCTCGGGGTCGGGCGTTGTAAGCGCCTTTTGCTTCTGACGCTCGGCATAGGTGTGTGCGGCAACAGCCTGTGCTTTGAGTGCCTCGGTTTCAAAGGTTGCAGGCATCTCGGCACACACCGCCCCGACGATGTAGTCGATAACGGGAATTTCCTCGGTTTTGCCTGTTGATATGTCGAAAACTATGTAGGTTTCATCGGAAACCGCTGTCTCCTTTTCGGCTTCCGTTTTTTGCGTTGTTTCCTCAGTCTGTGCCGCTTTTTCGTACGGCTTATCCGCCGTTTTTTCACCGATAAGCGGTATCGCGGGAATCGAAACTAAAAGCAATGCAAAAATGAGTGCCGCAAAAATATATGACTTCATAAAAGCCTCCTTGAAAACGTTTATTTTTTTACAGACTTATTTGACATTTTACAGTATTTATAGTATAATAAAATTTAAGTATAACAGAATGGAGAGATGTTTGTGAATAATTCAGATAAAAAATTCGGTATAGAAAATTTATGCAGCAGCTCGTCCGAATATTCTAAAATCGATGCACCGCTTTATGACAAGTTCGGTGTTAAGAGAGGTCTCAGAAATTCAGACGGTACAGGCGTTGTCGCAGGTATTACTAAAATATGTAACGTACATGGATATGTTGTTAACGAAGGCGACCGTGAACCTATCGAGGGTGAACTTATATACAGAGGCTACAGCATTAAGGATTTAGTTGAAAACGTTTCAGCAGAAAAGCGTTTCGGCTTTGAGGAAATTACACACCTCCTCCTGACAGGAAAGCTTCCTGACCAGGAATCACTCAAGGCGTTTTCAGATTATCTTGCTGAAAGAAGAGAGCTTCCACCGGGATTCGTTGTTGACATGATTTTAAAGGCTCCGTCCAAGAATATCATGAACAAGCTCGGAAGAAGTATTCTTGCGCTTTATTCATACGATGATGAATGTGAAAACACATCAATCGAAAACGAAATGAGAATTGCGCTTGACTTAGTAGCAAAAATGCCTGTTATCATGACAAATGCCTATCAGGCAAAAAAGAGCGCTTATGAAAACAAGAGTATGATTATGCATCCGCTCAGAAGAGAAGAAGGAATGGCTGAAACAATCCTTTCACTTCTGCGTCTTGACAGACAGTATACTCCTGAGGAGGCACAGCTTCTTGATACAATGCTTATGCTCCACGCTGAGCACGGCGGCGGTAACAACTCAACCTTTACATGCCGTGTCCTGACATCATCGGGTACTGACGCTTATTCAGCATACGCTGCAGCTGTCGGTTCTCTCAAGGGACCACGTCACGGCGGCGCAAACATAAAGGTTATGCAGATGCTCGAAAACTTCAAGACAAATGTCAAGAACTGGGAGGACGAGGGTCAGGTTGCCGACCACATGATAAAGGTTCTCAAAAAGGAAGAAAACGACCGTTCAGGTCTTATTTACGGTATGGGTCACGCTGTTTACACACTTTCTGACCCGAGAGCCGTAATCTTAAAGAAAAAGGCATTTGAGCTTGCAAAGGGCAGAGAAATTGAAGCTGAATTCAAGCTTCTTGATACAATCGAGCGCCTTACACCTGAGCTTTTCTATAAGGTTAAGGGCAATGACAAGGTTGTCTGCGCAAATGTTGATATGTATTCAGGTCTTGTTTACAAGATGCTGGGTATTCCATCGGATTTATATACACCACTCTTTGCGGTTTCAAGAATCGCAGGCTGGGCAGCACACAGAATGGAAGAAATTCTGACAGGTTCAAGAATTATCCGTCCTGCATATAAGTCAGTTGCCAAGCCAAGAGAATATGTAAAGCTTTCTGAACGCTGAGAAGCATAAAAGAAACATTATATAAAATCAACCCGTAACGGAGGAAAGAGCAATGAAGAAACTGAATATTGTTTTGGCAATGCTTTTTCTCCTGCTTACAGGCTGTAGCTTTTCAGCAAGCATTGATACTCTTATCATGCCGCCAAAGCTCAGTCGTCAGCAGGAGCATATATACAATGCTCTTGAAAAATATGCGGGAAACAATATCAGTCTCAAATATCCGAAATCGGGCGACTATCTCTCGGCATTCATTATCGCTGATATCGACGGCGATGACGACGAGGAAGCCATTGTTTTCTACGAAAAGAACTCCGTTTCATCTGAGGACACTTCCCTCAGAATGAACATTCTTGACTGTATTGATTCGCAGTGGAAATCAGTCTATGACCATGCAACAAACGGAAACGAGGTCGAAAAGGTTGTTATAACTCCGCTTGGTGACAGCGGACGAATCAATATAATTGTGGGATACAGTCTCATCAATCAGAGCGAAAAGGTTGTCAGCATATATCACTATGACGAAGGCATTCTGGAAACGACCTTTGAAAACAACTATTACTCGCTGTTTGATACTACCGACTTAAACGATGACGGCTCAAAGGAGCTTATTATAGCACTCGGTGAAAGCCCTTCAAGAGAGGCTGAGGTTCAGGTTTATCACCTGAGCGAAAACGGAGAATATCTGAAATCCGACATTGAACTTGTCGGCGAAGGCTACACGGACTATCAGAAAGTAAGCTATGGCACACTCGAAAGCGGAAGAAAAGGTATTTATCTTGATGCTGTTATCGGTGTCGGAACAATTGCAACGATTGTTTTCACAGTCGATGAAAACAATATGCTCAACAGAGTATACACTCCCGACATTGAAAAGGGCGAAACTGTAAGACCTTTAGCATACACATGCAGCGACATTGACGAGGACGGAGTTATTGAAATTCCTGTTCCCGAAGTCTTTCCGGGGTATGCCGCTGAGGACAGCGAGCCGCTGAATCTCACAAAGTGGTGTGAACTCAGAAACGAAAAGATTGCTGTCAAGTTCTTTGGTTATCGCAGTGTTACAAATGCTTATTCTTTCGTTTTCCCCGACAACTGGCTCGGGAATGTGACAGCTTATACAAACGCTGAAAGAAACTGTCTTTATATATGTGAATATACGGGCAGGGCGCCACAGGACGAAAAGCCGTTCATGCTTATAAAAACGGTTTCAAGAGCCGATTCCGAACAGATTGAACAGCTGTCAGGGGACGGTTATGAAATCCTTCAGTCCAGAGGCGACAAGGTGTTTATGATTTATATAGATGATAAACATGAGCTTGCGGGAGTGCCCGAAGAGCTTATGCTGAAATTCATATTTGATAAAATATAAAAAATATAAGGCAATAACGCAAAATGTGCTTTTGCCTTCTGACAAAGATATGGAGTGAGAATTATGAAGCGTATATTAGTATGCGAAGATGAGGACGCAATCCGTGATTTTGTTGTTATTAATCTGAAAAGGGCAGGCTACGACGTCTATGACGTAAACTGCGGTGAAGAGGCGCTGAGAGTTTTCGATGAGGAAAACGGAAACTTTGACATTGTGCTTCTTGACATTATGATGCCGGGTATTGACGGCTTTACTGTCTGCAAAAAGCTGAGAGAAAAAAGCTCGACCCCGGGAATTATCATGCTTACTGCTAAAACCCAGGAAATGGACAAGGTAAACGGACTTATGATTGGTGCTGATGACTATATCACAAAGCCGTTTTCACCGTCTGAGCTTACAGCCCGTGTTGACGCTATTTACAGACGTGTACGCATGAGCTTTGTAAAGGACGACAAGTCGACAATTCTGGAATCGGGTCCGTTTGCACTTGATGTCAAGAGCAGAACCGTTACAAAAAACGGCGAACCGATTGACTTAACTCAGGTTGAATACCAGATTTTAGAGTATTTCATGAATAACAAGAACACAGCACTTGACCGTTCAAGCATACTTAACCATATCTGGGGCGAAAGCTATTACGGAGACGACAAAATCGTTGACGTAAACATAAGAAGAATACGTCTTAAAATTGAGGACGAGCCATCAAATCCGCAGTATATCATGACAATCTGGGGATACGGCTATAAATGGCACGAAAACTGACATAAACCAGACGGCTTTAACGCCGTTTCAGAGGAGCTGAACTGACTTGGCAAAGAGGAGCATTACAAAACGCTGGCTTGTAAATAACCTGGGCGTTGTTCTTATGATACTTCTGATTATAGAAATGGTGTTTATCTATGTCGCTCAGAATTATTATTACAGCTCCGCAAAGCAGTATCTTGTTTCAAAGCTTGACGCTGTTACCGATATTCTGACGCTTTATTCCGACGACCCGAATGTCAACTTTTCATCAGAAGTCAGAAACATGCTTGAAAACTTCTCGGAAAAGGACAAGATGGAGCTTATGGCAATCGACTCAAAGGGCGATATTGCGCTGACATCATCGGGCTTTTCACCTGCTTCTGACATTGTTATGACAGACTACGACAATGCCATAAAAAGCAAGGACGGCTACGGGTATTTTTCGGGCAAGCAGAATACTGAGGAAAAAATAATGGCGGTTTCATATTCAATTAAGGATATGAACTCGGAATACAGCGCGCTGAGAGTTGTCATTTCGCTTTCAGAAATTGACAATTCGCTCACAATGCTCATCATTATCATGACAATTGTGTGTATTGCGATTCTGCTTCTTATGGCGTTTACGGGGCTTTATTTTGTAAAATCCATTGTAAAGCCTGTTCAGCAGATAAGTGCAACTGCCGCAAAATTCGCAAAGGGCGATTTTTCGGTCAGAATTGAAAATGTAAGTGATGACGAAATCGGTGAGCTGTGTGTTGCAATCAACCATATGGCTGACGAGCTTTCAAGCGCAGATACCATGAAAAACGAGTTTATTTCGTCGGTTTCACACGAACTGAGAACTCCGCTTACTGCAATCAAGGGCTGGGCGGAGACAATCAACACAGAGCGTAACGCTGTTATAACTGGCAAGGGGATGAGAGTTATAACAAACGAGACCGAGCGTCTTTCGAGAATGGTTGAGGAGCTTCTCGACTTCTCACGAATGCAGAGCGGTCACTTCACGCTCCAGCAGGACACTATGGATATTCTTGCAGAGCTTGGCGACGCTGTGCTGATTTATGCTGAAAAGGCAAGAAGCGAAAATGTTACGATTATATATGAAGAACCTGAAATGCTGCCGTTTGTATACGGCGACAAAAACCGCATAAGACAGGTTTTCATAAATATTATAGATAATGCTATAAAATATTCCGACAGGGGCGGCGTTGTAAAAATTCTTGCCGCTGAAAATGAAAACGGTGATATTCTGGTTAAGGTTGAGGACAGCGGCTGTGGTATCAAAAAGACAGACCTGCCGAAAATCAAAACCAAATTCTATAAGGCAAACCATACCAAAAAGGGTTCGGGGATTGGTCTTGCCGTTGCAGATGAGATTATATCAATGCACGGCGGAACTCTTACCGTTGAAAGTGAAGAAGGTAAGGGTACGAGGGTTACTATAATTATTCCTGTTCAGAAAAACGACGACAGGAAGCAGTCCTGAAAAACGGACGGAAAGGTGCTTTAAAATGAGCGAGGAAAAGAAGCAGACGTACAAATCAAAAATCGGCGGTCAGGCGCTTATCGAAGGCGTTATGATGACGGGCGTATACAAGGGCGCAATGGCATGCAGACTCCCTAACGGAACAATCGACCTTGAAGTATGGGACAAGAATCCGAAAAAACCGTGGTACAGAAAGGTGCCTCTCATAAGAGGTGTTTTCAACTTTGTATTTTCAATGAAGGAAGGCTATCGCTGTCTTATGAAGTCTGCTGAAAAGCAGATGGACGACGAAGAACTCGAAGAGGACGAAAAGCTCAGCGACAAGGCTATGAGCGTTATCATGTCAATTGCTATGATACTCGGCTTTGCTGTTGCGATAGGTCTTTTTGTGTTCATGCCGAAATGGCTTGTAAGCTTTTCTGATTTTCTGACTGAAAACAGATATATCCGCTCTCTTGCAGAGGGTGTTATCAAAATTATGATTTTTATTGCTTATCTCGGTGCAACAGCGCTTATGAAAGACCTTCGCCGTACATATGAATATCACGGCGCAGAGCACAAGACAATTGCGTGTCTTGAAGCAGGTCTTGAGCTGACTGTAGAGAACGTTAAAAAACAGAGACGTTTCCACCCGAGATGCGGAACAAGCTTCCTTTTTATTACACTTATTATCAGTATTCTTGTAATGTGTGTTGTACCGTTTGACGAAACATGGCTGAGAGTTATTTCAAGCCTTATTCTTCTTCCTGTAATGGTCGGTATTTCATACGAATTCATAAGCCTTGCAGGACGTCATGACAATATTGTCACAAGAGCGCTTTCAGCACCGGGTCTTGCAATTCAGCGTCTTACAACAAAGGAGCCAGACGACAGCCAGATTGAAGTTGCAATTGAGGCTATAAAGCCTTGTATTCCTGAAAATATTGAGGACGACAAATGCTGCTGACGGCACCGGAGATTTATCTCCACATAAAAAGTATTTTTGAAAAAAACGGGATTGAAAGTCCGCAGTTTGAGGCGATGTGTCTGATTGAACACATCTTCGGAAAAAAACTCAGCAGTCTTCTGCTTACAAAGCCTGAGGCGACTCAGGAGCAGATTACCTTTGCAAACAATATTGCATACCGCCGCATTACAGGCGAGCCTTTGCAGTATCTGCTGGGGGAATGGGAGTTTTACGGTATGCCGTTTTATGTCGGCAAGGGAGTGCTTATCCCGAGACAGGACACCGAAACTCTAGTTGAAGCTGTCATAAATGCGGCAGAAAATTATGAGCGCCCGAAAATCATCGACCTTTGCAGCGGAAGCGGCTGTATTGCATGCGCTGTTGCAAAATATGTGAAAAACGCCGATGTATATGCTCTCGAAATTTCTGAGAGGGCACTGGGTTATCTTAACAAAAACATCGAGAAAAACAAGGTTTCTGTAAAGGTTACAGAGGCAGACGTTTTAAGCGAAAAGCTGCCCTCTGGATGCGATACATTGTTTGACATTATCGTCAGCAATCCGCCGTATCTTACAAAGAGCGATATGCAGTCGCTTCAGAAAGAGGTTACGTTTGAGCCTGAAATGGCGCTTTTTGGCGGTGAGGACGGACTTCACTTTTACAGGGAAATAACCCGTATATGGAAAAATCATCTCAACACGGGCGGAATGCTTGCCTTTGAAATCGGTATGGGGCAGCATGACGATGTCCGTGAAATCATGAATGAAAACAACTTCGGTAATATAGAATTTATAGAGGACCTGTGCGGCATAATCCGTGTTGTAACAGGCATAAAGAAGTAAAACGCCGCAAAACGGGCGGCAGACAGGAGCACGATTATGGCTAAGGCTGATTTAAAAAAGAAGGGCAAGGCTGTCCTTCAGCTTCCTACAACACAGGAAGAAAAGAAAAAGGCGCTTGCTGGCGCTATTGCTCAGATTGAAAAAAACTTTGGTAAGGGCGCAGTTATAAAGCTTGGTGCAAACCAGACTATGCAGGTTGACGCTATTCCGACAGGCTCAATGGGTCTTGACATGGCGCTTGGTATAGGCGGTGTGCCTAAGGGCAGAATTGTTGAGCTTTACGGTCCTGAAAGCTCGGGTAAGACAACCGTTGCGCTTCATATTATCGCAGAAGCTCAGAAAAAGGGCGGCGAGGTTGCGTTTATCGACGTTGAACACGCTCTTGACCCTGTCTATGCTTCGGCAATCGGTGTTGACGTTGACAATCTTTTGGTGTCACAGCCTGACAGCGGTGAACAGGCACTTGAAATTATGGAAGCGCTTGTGCGCTCAGGTGCGATTGATGTTGTAGTACTCGACTCTGTTGCGGCGCTTACTACAAAAGCTGAAATCGACGGTAACATGGGGGACTCAAACGTCGGTCAGCTTGCAAGACTTATGTCACAGGCTATGAGAAAGCTTACACCAATTCTTTCCAAGACAAACTGCGTTGCAGTATTCATAAACCAGATTCGTGAAAAAATCGGCGTGCTTTACGGCAACCCTGAAACAACTCCAGGTGGACGTGCACTCAAGTTCTATTCATCGGTTATCATTGATGTAAGAAAGGGCGAGGCTATCAAGGAAGGCACAGAGCCTATCGGTGCAAGAACAAAAATCAAAATCAAGAAAAACAAGGTTGCTCCGCCGTTCAAGGAATGCGAATTTGACATTATCTTCGGTAAGGGCATCTGCCGTACAGGCGAGGTTCTCGACATGGCAGTTGAGCTTGACATTGTTAAAAAAAGCGGTGCGTGGTTCAGCTATGACGGCAACAAGCTCGGCCAGGGACGAGACAATGCTAAAAAGGTTCTCGAGGATAATCCTGAGCTTATGAAGGAAATCGAAGACAAAATTGCTGAAAACAAGGACGCTCTTATGGCGGTTACAGCCAAGTCTTCAAAGAAGAAGTCAAAGCTTGAGGAAGCGGCAGAGGCTGCTGCTGAAGGAAATGAAGACATCAGCGATATCGGCGAAATGGGAGATATGGACGACATTGACCCTGTTGTTAATGCTGAGGACGATTTTGAGGAATTCACTCCCGCTGACTGATGAATAAAACATGACAATTACTTTACTTGAAAAATATAAGGGAGACACCTTCTGCGTTATAATCGATGAAAGCAAAAGGGTGTATCTCCACAGGGACATTATTGAAAGATTCGGGCTCAGACAGGGCGATGAAATCGAAAACGATACGCTGACGGAGGTTCTCTATGCGTCGGATCTGAGACGTGCGTCACGCAGGGCGATGTATCTCATAAACGAGAGGGATTATTCCTACATTCAGCTTTTTGAAAAGCTTTCGAATAATTATCCCGAACAGATATGCTATGAGGTTGCAAATCTCATGGCGAAAAAAGGGTATATCAACGACAGGCGTTATGCCGACGAGGTTGTATACGGCTATATGACATGCAAGTGCTATGGTCCGAGACGTGTAAAGCAGGAGCTTTACAAAAGGGGCATAAGAGGCGCTATTGCTGATGAGGCTATCGAAAAGGCGTTGGACGGTCTTTACGAGAGAATGGAGTCGGTGATTGAGAGAAAATATCTGGATAATCTTTCTGACCCCGAGGACAAAAAGGCTGTTGCGAAGGTTAAGAACGCACTTGCAAGAATGGGCTATGACTTTGACGACATAAATCATGTTGTAGCGCAGTACCTTGAAGAATAAAAAGGAGAAAAAGGGTTATGCCTGTTAAAATAGGACTTGTTTCACTCGGTTGTTCAAAAAACCTTGTTGACTCTGAAAGAATGCTCTTTAAAATGAGAAAAAGAGGCTACGAGCTTGTAACAGAGCCTGGGCTTTCAGACATTGCCGTTGTGAATACATGCGGCTTTATTCAGTCGGCAAAGGAAGAAGCGATTGAAACTATCATAGAACTCGGCAAGCTTAAAGCCGAGGGTACAATAAGAAAAATTATCGTTACAGGCTGTCTTTCCGAGCGTTATCGTGAGGAAGCGGCGGAACTGTTCCCTGAGGCTGACGCCGTTGTGGGTATCGGCGACCAGGAGGACATTATAGATGTTATCGACCACGTTCTTGCAAACGAACGTGTTGTGAAGTTTGCGCCAAAGGAAAAGCACCCTCTGACAGGCGACAGAATTATTTCTACACTGCCGTTTTTTGCGTATCTGAAAATTGCAGAGGGCTGTGACAACTGCTGTTCATACTGCGCAATCCCGCAGATAAGAGGACGCTTCAGAAGTGTTCCTATGGAGGACGTACTCAAAGAAGCGGGCTGGCTTGCCGAAAACGGCGTTACAGAGCTTATCGTTATTGCACAGGATACAACAAGATACGGCGAGGACTTATATGGCGAGTCACGCCTTCCTGAGCTGCTCACAGAGCTTTGCAAAATTGACGGCCTTAAGTGGATAAGAGTGCTTTACTGCTATCCTGAGAGAATTACAGACAAGCTGCTCCACGTTATTGCAAGCGAGCCGAAGATTGTAAAATACATGGACATTCCGATTCAGCATTGTGACGGAGAGGTTTTAAACGACATGAATCGTCCGGGTGATGAAGCACAGCTTCGTGCGCTTATCGAAAAAATAAGAGCCAAGGTTCCTGGAATCGTCCTTAGAACAACGCTCATTACAGGTTTCCCGGGAGAGACAGAAAAGCAGTTTGAGTCGCTTGCGGAATTTGTAAAGGACATGGAATTTGACAGACTCGGATGTTTCCCTTATTCACAGGAGGAAAACACAATAGCGGGCGAAATGGCAAACCAGGTGGAGGAAGACGTCAGAGCGCACAGAGCCGATATCATTATGGAACAGCAGCAGATTATCCACAGCAGAAAGAATGAAAGCTATCTTGATAAAACTATGGAGGCCGTTGTTGAGGGCTTTGACAAGTGGGCTGAGTGCTACTTCGGCCGTACCAGAGGCGACGCCCCTGATATTGACGGCAAGGTTTTCTTTGCAGGAGAAAATCGTCTTGAAATCGGACAGTATGTCAATATCAGAATAACTGATACTCTTGATTATGACTTGATTGGAGAGGTGATTGAAAATGAATCTGCCGAATAAATTGACTTTAATCAGAACAATTTTAGTTCCGTTTTTCCTGTTGTTTCTGTTTTTAACGTCAGTACCATATCACAACACAATCGCACTGTTCATATTTGCAATTGCGGCTATAACTGACGCTTTTGACGGTCATCTTGCAAGAAAGCATAACTTAGTCACAAACTTCGGAAAGTTTCTTGACCCGCTGGCTGACAAGGTGCTTGTAATTGCGGCACTTGTTGCATTTATTGAACTCAAAATTGTAAGCTCTATACCTGTTATCATTATCATAGCAAGAGAGTTTATGGTTTCAGGCCTGCGTCTTATTGCCGCAGGAAGCGGCATTGTTGGTGCGGCAGGTTTTTCGGGCAAGCTGAAAACTGCCTTTACAATGGTTGCTATCATATTTATCCTTGTTCACTTAGCTCTGTCGGGCGATTTCGGCTGGTTCGGAATGCTGAGTAACGGCGCTGAAGCAACAGTTGAAAAATACATGGACTGGGCAACTCTCGGACTTATCTGGGTTTCAACAGCTCTTACTGTTATCTCAGGCTGTGTATACTTAAAGAGCTACTGGAATCTAATTGATTCAGACAAATAAACATAAAAAACGCCTTGATTTATCAGGGCGTTTTAATGCGTAAAAAGGAGACTTTATATGAAAATTCTGAAAAGAATCTTATCTGCGGCGGTGTCTGCTGTCTGCACTTTAACTATGTGCATTGATTTATTTCCGCAAATGGAAACAGAAGTCAGAGCCGATTATTTTGAAAACATAACTTACAGGTATTGCTCTGACCATTATGAGGTTGAAGACTGTGACCACTCTGTTACAAATGTTGTGATTCCGAAAACATTCAATGGTCTCCCCGTTACAGCAATTCTTGACCTTGCTTTTGTAGGCTGTAATGAGCTTGTATCGGTACAGCTTCCGTCAACTATTACTTCCATAGGCGCAAACGCATTCAACAACTGCGAGTCACTGCGATATATAAACATTCCCGATGAAGTAACCGAAATCGGCGGTGCCGCCTTTTCAGGTACGCCTATTCTGGACGAACAGCCAAGCGGCGTCAGATATATCGGAAAATGGGCGATTGCCTATAACGGTCGTGAAAAGGAAGTTGAAATTAAGGACGGAACAATCGGTCTTGCATCAAGCTGCTTTTCCTATTCCGAAATTGAAAATGTATATCTTCCGAATTCCCTGAAATACATTGGCGAAAGCATCTGCTTTTATTGTGAAAATCTGAAAAGCATTTCTCTCCCTTATGGCATAGAACATATCGGGGACAGCTCTTTTGAAAACTGCGATAGCCTTGAAAAGGTTTCTCTGCCGATTTCTCTTAAATCAATGGGAGCCTATTGCTTTTCCTTTTGCGATGCACTGACTGATGTTGAAATCCCGCGAAGCGTAACGCAGCTTGGTGAAAAATGTTTCGTAGGAGTGCCCGAAAGAAACGGCCAGACAGGCCCTGCTTACTACCTTGACGGCTGGGGACTTTACACAGATTCTGAAACAGAAGAAGATATTATAGTTCCTGACGGCACAATCGGTCTTGCAAAATATTTTCTCTATATCAGAAATGTTGATTGCGTAAAGCTTCCGGAGGGGCTTAAATATATCGGTGAAAACGCTTTAAGTGACCTTCCGTTAACTTCGCTTGATATTCCTGATTCCGTTGAGAAAATAGGAATAGGAGCCTTTTCAAAATCATCAATGACAAGCATTAATCTGCCTGATAAAATAACTGAGCTTTCCGCCCATTCTCTTTACAGATTACCAATCGATAAAATAAAACTGCCCGAAAGCCTCACCAAAATCGGCTCATACGCTCTGGGCGGAACTAATCTGAAAAGAATTGTTATTCCTGAGAAAGTAACCTTTATAGACTCGTGGGCTTTTGAGTCATCAGATGAGCTTACGGACGTGTACATCAGAAATCCTGAATACAACTGGGCTGATTATTACGGCTATTATGACTATACCTTCCACGTTGATTATAATTCAGTATCAATTCCTTATTTCGAGGAACAGAAATATCGTTATTACATTCTGGGCGATGTCAACGCCGACAGAACTCTTAATCTCTACGACATAATCGGTATATGCAAGCACTTTATGAATATGGAAACGCTTTCGGGCGGCAATCTGATTAATGCTGATTATAACGGCGATGAGGCAATAAATCTCTATGACGCAGTTGATGCGGCAAAAAGAATCATGAATGCCTGATACTAACACAAAAACTTATGGGACGATGAATTTTCATCGTCCCATTTTTATTCTCTTATATATTTTTTACTGCCGCAGACAGCTCCTTCACCGAATTAATCTTAACGGCCGCACCGTCAAGCTCGCCGTCCTTGCAGTAGCCGTAAAGGCAGCCGACGGATTTAAGTCCGTGTACCCTTGCAACCTCAAGGTCAAGATGACGGTCGCCGACAACGATAAAGTCGCCGTCGAACCGCTTTTCTATTTCTCTGAAAATCTCAGGCTTTGCCTTAAAGCCGAAATCCTCTGTGCAGTAGAAAGCACTGTAAAAGCGGTCGAGATTATGTGCCTTTCTGTGTGATTCCATGTAATCATGCATACAGTTGCTGAGGAAAATCAGAGTATGCCCCAAGGCCTTAAGCTCACTCAGCTGCTCGGTCGCACCGTCATAAAGCACAGACTTTCCCTCAAGCGTCAGCTTATGCATATGTGCGCCGACGATTTTTGTGCTCTCGTCCCTGTACTTCTGCTCTAAATCGGGCATGAAAAGCTCCCATGTTTCCTGTGCAGAATAGCCGAGATAGCCCGCAATCTCCTCATCGGAATACTCGCAAAGCGGCGCTAAGCCATTATCAGTCAGATGCTTTACTCCCTCACGGAATGCGGGGACATAAATATGTCTGCTGTCGTGAATTGTTCCGTCGTAATCTAAAATAATATTTGCCATTACTTTTCGATTTCTCTTATAAGATTTACCATTTCAATTGCACCAAGAGCGCAGTCATAACCCTTGTTGCCTGCCTTTGTGCCTGCTCTTTCGATAGCCTGCTCGATATTTTCAGTTGTAACGATACCGAACATAACAGGAATTTCAGCGTCCATTGAAACTGCTGCAATACCCTTTGAAACCTCGTTGCAGACATAGTCATAGTGAGATGTTGCGCCTCTGATTACTGCGCCGAGACAGATTACAGCGTCATACTTTCCGCTTTTAGCCATCTTCTTGGCAATAAGCGGAATCTCAAATGCGCCAGGCACCCATGCAACATCGATATCTTCCTTTGCGACATTGTGTCTTTCAAGACCGTCCATAGCGCCGCCTAAAAGCTTTGATGTGATAAACTCGTTGAATCTCGCAACAACGATACCAACCTTAATGTTTTCTGATACAACCTTACCTTCAAATACGTTCATTTTCACTTTCTCCTTTATTAATAATCTAAAATGTGACCCATTTTTTTCTGCTTTGTTTTCATGTAGAACTCGTCATATTCCGTAAGCTCCATCTGTATTCCGACTCTCTCGGAGATTGTAAGTCCGAAGTCGGAAAGCCCCTCTATTTTAAGAGGATTGTTTGTGAGAAGTCGTAGTGACTTAACGCCTAAATCACGCAGTATCTGCGCACCGATATAGTATTCTCTCATGTCCTCGTCAAAGCCGAGAGCCAGGTTCGCCTCACAGGTATCCATGCCCTTGTCCTGAAGCTCATAGGCACGAAGCTTGTTTATAAGCCCGATACCTCTGCCCTCCTGACGCATATAAAGCAGAATACCTCTGCCCTCTTTTTCAATCGCTGTCATAGCCGCCGCAAACTGCTGTCCGCAGTCGCACTTGACAGAACCGAATGCGTCGCCTGTCAGACACTCTGAATGAACACGGCAAAGCACATTTTCGCCGTCTCCGATATCGCCCTTTACAAGCGCAACATGATGCTCGCCGTTTAACTTGTTAAGATAGCCGTGTGCCTTGAAATTGCCATATTTTGTCGGCATATTTGTTACTGCCGCACACTCAACGAGATTATCATGAACCTTTCTGTACTGCTGGAGCGCCTTTATAGTAATAAACTTCAGATTAAACTTCTTCGCCATTTCAATAAGCTCGGGAGTTCTCATCATTGTGCCGTCCTCACGCATGATTTCACAGCAAAGACCGCACGGTTTAAGTCCCGCAAGCTTTAAAAGGTCAACCGTTGCCTCTGTGTGACCATTTCTTTCAAGAACTCCGTTTTTCTTCGCAAGAAGCGGAAACATGTGTCCCGGACGTCTGAAATCCTCGGGTTTAGCACCCTCCTCAACGCACTTCATAGCAGTCAGCGAACGCTCTGCGGCTGAAATGCCCGTTGTTGTGTCAACATGGTCGATTGAAACTGTGAATGCTGTTTCGTGATTGTCAGTATTGCAGTCAACCATCTGGGGAAGTCTCAGCTTTTTTATATACTCCTCACTCATCGGCATGCATATAAGTCCCTTGGCGTGCATAGCCATGAAGTTTACATTTTCAGTTGTCGCAAACTCCGCCGCACAGATTAAGTCGCCCTCATTTTCCCTGTCATCATCATCTGTCACAAGAATAAGTCTGCCCTGTCTTAAATCCTCGAGCGCTTCTTCTACTGTATTGAATTCAAACATATTCTGCCTCCTTTAAAACCCGTGACGGGCAAGAAAATCCCTTGTTATTCTGCTTTCGTTTTTATTCTGTGTTCCCAAAAGCTTTTCTACATATTTTGCAATCATATCGTTTTCAAGATTTACAATGTCGCCGCACTTTTTCTCCGACAAAATCGTCTCGGAAGAAGTGTGCGGAATAATCGAAACGCCGAAAGACTTGTCGTTTACTTCTGTAACCGTAAGGCTTATGCCGTCGATTGCAACAGAGCCTTTTTCTATGATATATCGCAGGATTGCGCTGTCCGCTGAGATTGTGTATCTCACAGCGTTTCCGTCATTTTTTATCTGAGCTATAACGCCCGTTCCGTCAACGTGGCCTGCAACGATGTGTCCGCCGAATCTGCCGTCCGCCGCCATAGCCCTTTCAAGATTTACATGGCTGCCTGCCTTAAGGCTTCCGAGCGAGCTGCGGCTTAAGGTTTCGTTCATGACGTCTGCTGTGAACGTATCGCCGTTTATTTCTGCGGCTGTCAGACACACGCCGTTTACAGCAACGCTGTCCCCGATTTTAAGGTCGGAAAAAATCTTTTTGGCGCAGATTACAAGCTTCGACTCGCTTGCGCCCTTTTTCACAGCGGCAATACTGCCGATTTCCTCGACAATTCCCGTAAACATCAGTCAGCCACCTCCCATTCAATCATAAAGTCCCCGTCATAGTTTTCAATTTTCGGATTTTTAAGCATAAAGGCGTCGGCAGGCGCAGACACGCCAGGTCCTCCGACAGGCGTAAAGCCTTCACTTCCGCCGAATATTTTCGGGGCAATGTATGCCTGAACCTTGTTTACAATTCCCGCTTTCAGTGCGCTGAAATTAAGCTCTGAGCCGCCCTCTAAAAGTATGCTGTCAATCTTCATTTTATAAAGCATTTTCATAAGCTCACGCAAATCAATGCGTCCGTCCTTTTCGGGCACTCTCAGAATTGTAACACCCATGCTTTCAAAATATTCCGCATTCTGCGCCTTTTCAAGACACGCTATAACAGTCGGGACTTCCTTTGCAGTTTTTACAATTTCGCAGTCCTGCGGTGTGCGCAGTAAACTGTCGCATATAATCCTCACAGGATTTCTGCCGTTTTCAAGGCGGCATGTAAGACTCGGATTGTCGGCTGAAACTGTTCCGACTCCGACCATAATCCCCGTATATTTAAGTCTGCTTTTCTGGACGTTTTCTCTTGCGCTCTCCCCTGTTATCCATCTGGATTTACCGGTATAGCAGGCGATTTTCCCGTCCGCCGTCATGGCGTATTTCATCACGACAAAAGGCGTATCATGGGTTATATAATGAAAGAACACATCGTTTATTCTGTCACATTCTTCTCTTAAGATTCCCTCTTCAACCTCAATACCATGTTCTCTGAGAATCTGCGCCCCCTTGCCTGCAACAAGAGGATTCGGATCGTGAGAGCCGATATATACCTTTTTTATACCGCTTTCGATTATAGCTTCAGTACACGGCGGCGTTTTGCCGTAGTGACAGCACGGTTCAAGCGTAACATATATTTCAGCGCCTGACATATCCTCTTTGCAGTTATTTATAGCATTACGCTCAGCGTGAAGCTCGCCGCATTTATGATGATAGTCACGGCTTATTATCCTGCCGTCCTTTACTATCACAGCGCCGACCATTGGATTCGGGCTTACAAACCCCATTCCCTTCAAAGCCTCCTTCAGCGCCTCTTTCATGAATTCTTCCTTAGTCAAAACAGCCTCCAAAAAAACAAAAAGCACCCGCATTTTTTCAATTCGGGCGCAAAATAATCCCCCGAAGCCAAAGCGTTACGGGGGCGTGTAAATTCATATTTATCTTCTTTCATCCAGACTTTTACTGTCGGTTCCGGAATTTCACCGAATCGTGCCCATAAGGCTCGCAGACTTTAACTGCCGGTAGGGAATCAAACCCTGCCCCGAAGATTATTCGTTTTTTTCATTGTATCACTATTATACCGTGTTGTCAATAGGAAATACACAGAATTATTGTTATGCAATTGACTTGTGTCGGAATTTGCTATATAATATATTTTAAGGCATACCTTAAACGGTAGGCGGGTGCGTGACCGCACAGGACAAAACGTTTCTCAGCTTTTGAGGAGCGTTTTCTTTTATGTCTCGACCATTTATTTTGTAGGGAACGGTGCCTTCGACGTCACTTCAATGTAAAGAAATAATCGCCCCACTACCACATAGGACGACTATTTTTAGCCTAACTATTCGGGAACGACCGTCTATCGGTATGCCCCTTTTTTATTATTATACAATTTTTATTCTATTATGTCAAGTGACCTTAATCTCAAAAAATAATGTTATCACAGGCTAACAAACTTGATATATCTCCGAAAAAATGGTATAATAATATGAAATGATAAAAAGAAGGTGAACAGTATCAAAAAAGTTGAGATTTTTACCGACGGTGCATGCAGCGGAAATCCGGGTCCGGGGGGATACGGAGTTATTCTCCGTTTCGGCGAGCATGTAAAGGAGCTTTCGGGCGGCGAGCATGAAACCACAAACAACCGCATGGAGCTTTCGGGCGTTATATGCGGTCTTTCGGCACTAAAAGAGCCTTGCGAGGTTTTACTTACAACCGACAGCAAATATGTCGTTGACAGCGTAACAAAGGGATGGGTCTATGGCTGGAAGAAAAAAGGCTGGATTAAATCCGACAAAAAGCCTGCGCTGAACGTTGACCTCTGGGAAAAGCTTCTTCCACTGCTTGAAATGCACAAGGTAACCTTCAACTGGGTAAAGGGACATGCGGGGCACCCCGAAAACGAGCGCTGTGACCAGCTTGCTGTTATACAGCGTGACCTGCACTCATAATTTCAGATACTTACACCACATATAAAAGAGGTTTTACAAATGGAAAAAAGATTTATCTATGCGGACAATGCCGCTACAACAAAGGTTTCAAAGCCTGTTTTAGACGCAATGCTCCCATATTTCACAGAGCATTACGGCAATGCTTCCAGCATCTATGAGCTTGGCAGAAACGCCAAGAGAGACCTTGAAAACGCAAGAGAAGCCGTTGCAAAGACAATCGGTGCTGAGGCAAGGGAAATTTACTTCACAAGCTGTGGCTCTGAATCTGACAACTGGGCTATCCGAATGGTTTGTGAGCGTCTTGCCGCAAAGGGCAAAAAGCATATCATCACTTCTGTTTTTGAGCATCATGCAGTACTCCATGTCTGTCAGGCACTTGAAAAACAGGGCTTTGAGGTGACATATCTTCCTGTTTACGATAACGGCATCGTAAAGGCTGAGGACGTTAAGAACGCAATCCGTGAGGACACAGCTTTAGTTACTATCATGTATGCAAACAACGAAATCGGTACAATCCAGCCGATTGAGGAAATTGCGGCTGTCTGTCATGAAAGGGACGTTCTTTTCCACACAGACGCTGTTCAGGCTGTCGGCCACGTTAAGATTGACGTCAAGGCACAGGGCATTGACATGCTCTCGATTTCGGGTCATAAGATTCACGCTCAGAAGGGCGTTGGTGCGCTTTATGTAAGAAAAGGGATTCCTGTTACAAACTTTATCTGCGGCGGCGCTCAGGAACGCAACAAGCGTGCGGGAACAGAAAATCTCCCTGCAATCATAGGCTTTGCAAAGGCTATGGAAATTGCCAATACCGATATCGAGGAAAGAGCCGCTAAAACAGCAGTAATGCGTGACAAGCTTATTGACGGTATCTTAAAGCTTCCACGCACACGCTTAAACGGTGACAGAGAAAAGCGCCTTCCGGGAACAGTCAACATTTCAATCGAGGGCATCGAGGGCGAAAGCTTACTTCTCATGCTTGACTTAAACGGCATCTGCGCATCATCGGGTTCAGCCTGTACATCAGGTTCGCTCGACCCTTCACATGTCCTCCTTTCACTCGGCTTAAAGCATGAAATTGCACACGGCTCACTCAGACTTTCAATTGACGAATATACAACAGAAGAGGACGTTGACTATATTCTCGAGGTTGTACCAAAGGTTGTAAACCGACTCCGTGAAATGTCACCGCTCTGGGAACGTATCTGCAAGGAGGAATCAATTTAGCTTGAAGCTTACGGAAATTTTCAAAAGGCTGTTTTCACGCCGTTCAAATACGGTTGTGCTTGACAAGGATAAGCTTATGCACAATAAGCCCATAAATCAGCCCGATGTCCCTGATGACAAGTCGATTTTTGAAATCGAGCATATAGTTAATATTAAGGAACACGAAACCATTATTTCCGGAAAGATAAAAAGAGGGGTTTTCAGAACGGGCGACAGGATTGCTCTTTACAATCCGACGGGCAGTATTCTGAAAGCAGAGGCAGTTATTATAAATATAAAAACTTCGCTTGTTGAAGTAAACAGAATTACGGGCGGTTTTAACGCGGATTTTCTTATCGAAACACCTGAAGGCTGTCCTGAAATCGAAACAGGCGACAGAGTATATAAAATCCAGGAGGAACTTAAAAATGTTATACAGTGAAAAGGTTTTAGACCATTTTTCAAATCCAAGAAATGTCGGTGAAATCGAAAATGCCGACGGTATCGGTGAAGTCGGCAACGCTAAGTGCGGCGACATCATGAAGATGTACCTTAAAATTGACGGTGGAATCATCACAGACGTAAAGTTCAAGACATTCGGCTGCGGTGCGGCTGTTGCAACATCTTCAATGGCAACAGAGCTTATAAAGGGCAAGCCTATTGAGGACGCTTTAAAGCTTACAAACAAGGCTGTTGTTGAAGCTCTTGACGGACTTCCTGATGTAAAGCTCCACTGCTCAGTTCTCGCTGAACAGGCTATCAAGTCAGCGCTTTCTGACTACTACACAAGACAGGGCATCGACCCACTGCCAATCGTCGGTGAAATCGGCGAATGTGAACATTGTCACTGATTATATAAATAAAAAAGGAGAGACCCGAGGGTCTCTCTTTTTTTAATGTAATTATTCAAAAGGCTTATTAGCTAAGATTATATATATAACAAGCCAAACCGGCCAAACCGGTAAAAATACAAAAGCAAGTCTAATAGCCCACGGAGTAATATTCCAATATTTTCCAAGGCCTGTACAAACACCTGCCAATATTTTGCCATTTGCAACTCTTTTAAAATCATTCATAAAAGAACTGCCATTATTGCTAAATGAGTTATTATTTGAAATCTGGTAACCGCACCCTAAACAAATTGCTTGATTTTCATTTACAGGTTTACCGCAATTCATACAGAATTTTGAGCCTCTTTTAGGGTCAAATCCACAATTCAAGCAAGCAGCAGCATTTGCATCGACTTGGTTTCCGCAATTTTTACAATACATAATTTAAACCTCCAATAATTATTTTCTATATTATACCACAAGCACTACTATATGTCAATATTCAGCACATACAGTTCGTGTATAAGTTGTTTGTTTATATTGTATAATTATAGTGGTGATGAATAATGGATATTTACAATGATGAAATAGATTTTGCAAAAATAGGCCAAAAGGTAAAGATTAAACGTCAAGAACTCGGTATGTCACAGGAACAACTTGCAGAAGCCTGTGATATTTCCTATTCATATATAGGGCATATAGAAAGGGCGTCACGAAACCTTTCGCTCAATACTGCGATAAGACTTTCACAAGTGTTAAACATAAGCCTTGATTATCTGTTACTTGATGCAATACCTACTGAGTCAGCACTTTTTAACAGTATTCAGACAAATCTGAAAAATTATAACCCTAAACAGGTTGAAAAATTTTTAAATGCAGTAAAAATTCTTTCCGAAAATATAGATAAGCTATAAAAAAGACCGCCTGTAAAAGCGGTCTTTTGGTTTATATTATTCCCTATTGAAGTCCGAAAGAACAAGTCCTTCATTCTTATCTAGCGCCCAGTTGATGTTCCATTCACTTGAAAACAGAAGCAGGAAGTTATCCTTAAAGTCCTGTACAAGCTTTGTATCAGAGCTTATAATGAGGTCCTTTACATCACATGGTGTCTTGTCAATCCAGCGGATATATGAATACGGAAGCGGTTCACGGATAATCTCAACGTTATATTCATTCTTCATTCGATGCTCGAAAACTTCAAACTGAAGTACGCCGACAACGCCGACAATAACCTCTTCCATACCTGTGTATGGTTCCTTGAAAATCTGGATAGCACCCTCCTGCGCAATCTGTTCAGTACCCTTTACAAACTGCTTTCTCTTGAGTGTATCCTTATGTCTGATTCTTGCAAAGTGTTCAGGCGCAAAGGTCGGGATACCCTCAAATGTAACCTTTTTTCTTGGTGAACATACAGTATCACCGATTGAGAAGATACCCGGGTCGAAAACGCCGATGATATCGCCTGCATACGCACTCTCGATGATTTCTCTTTCCTGTGCCATCATCTGCTGTGGCTGTGAAAGGCGCATTTTCTTTCCGCTCTGAACGTGGAGCACTTCCATGTCTCTTTCAAACTTACCCGAACAGATTCTCATGAAAGTAATTCTGTCACGGTGAGCCTTGTTCATGTTTGCCTGAATCTTGAACACGAACGCTGAGAATTCCTCATCAAACGGCTCTGCCTTGCCCTCGACACAGGTTCTTGCAAGCGGTGATGAAGTCATCGCAAGGAAGTTTTCGAGGAACGGCTCAACGCCGAAGTTTGTGAGCGCAGAACCGAAGAATACAGGTGAAAGCTTACCCTGTCTTACCTGCTCCATGTCAAATTCTTCACTTGCACCGTCAAGAAGCTCAATGTCCTCCTGAAGTGTTTCATGAAGCTGTGCACCGATAAGGTCAGAAAGTGAGCTGTCATTGAGGTCGACTTCAACAGCGTCAGCCTGCTTGCCGTTACCGTTGGTAGAAAAGCTTATGATATGCTTAGATTTTCTGTCATAAACACCCTTGAATTCCTTACCCGAACCGATAGGCCAGTTTACAGGGTAAGTCTTGATTCCGAGCTCCTCTTCAATCTGCTCTAAAAGGTCGAAAGGATTTCTCGATTCACGGTCCATCTTGTTGATGAATGTGAAAATCGGAATGTTTCTCATAACACAGACCTTAAAAAGCTTTCTTGTCTGATTTTCAACACCCTTTGAAGCGTCGATTACCATTACCGCTGAGTCAGCCGCCATAAGAGTACGGTAGGTATCCTCAGAGAAGTCCTGGTGTCCCGGAGTGTCAAGAATGTTGATGCAGAAGCCGTCGTACTTGAACTGGAGTACTGATGACGTAACAGAAATACCTCTCTGCTTTTCAATTTCCATCCAGTCTGAAACGGCGTGTCTGTCCGACTTTTTACCCTTTACAGAACCCGCCTGGTTGATTGCGCCTCCGTATAAAAGAAGCTTTTCTGTAAGTGTTGTTTTACCCGCGTCAGGGTGAGAGATAATGGCGAAGGTACGCCTTTTGTTTATTTCCTTTTGTAAATCGCTCAAGTTTTTATCCTCCAAGTATATTTTTATGCATTAATTACTTTTTGTTTATTACACAGGTCTGTAACCTCTCTTTTTTAGTGTATGTATATTCTCGGCACTCGTTTTGAGATACCGCAGACAACCTCATACCCGATTGTGCCGTAAAGTGCCGCAAGCTCATCAGCGGAGATTACTTCATCGCCGTCCCTGCCGATAAGCGTTACAATATCGCCCTCTTTTACATTGTCAGCGTCTGTAACGTCAAGCACTAACTGGTCCATACAGATTCTGCCTATAATCGGACAGCGCTTTCCTCCGACAAGAACCTCAGCCTTGCCCGAAAGGAGTCTTGAATAACCGTCAGCATAGCCGACCGTGACAGTCGCAGCCTTAACGCCCTCTCTGGCACGATATGTTCTTCCGTAGCTTACCGAGTCGCCCTCGTCAAGCGTTTTCACCTGTGAAACAACCGCTTTAAGCTCCATGACAGGCTTTATATCAATCGGAACATTTACAGGATAATTCGGCAGAAGTCCGTACATGATAATGCCCGCTCTTGCAAGCGTACTGCGCTCGTTGTTGTGGTGACAAAGCCCTGCGCTGTTTAAAAAATGCAGGTGTCGCAGATGTATTCCGCGTTCTTCCAGCTCATCATAGACAGCTGTTATAAACTCAGTCTGTTTTTCTGTGTATTCTTCACATTCCTCATCGGGAGTGTCCGCAACGGCAAAATGGGTGTAAATCCCCTCAACCTCAAGCTTCGGGAGTGACACTATTTTCTGCGCTTCGTCGGCACACTCTGTCGGTGTCCTGAACTTAAGCCCGATTCTGCCCATACCTGTATCTGTTTTGATGTGACAGCGGACACAAGTTTTGGCAAATGAGTTAAGCTTCTGGGCGTAGTCAAGATTCAGAACGCCCTGAATGATATTGTTTTCTTCAAGCTCGGGAGCGTATTCGGGAGGAGTGTATCCCAAAATCAGAATATCCCCGTCCTCGCAGTGACGTCTTACGCTTATCGCCTCGTCAATATTGGAAACGGCAAAATGACGTATTCCACATTCATAAAGCTTTCTTAAAATATCCCCTTCGCCATGGCCATAGGCGTCCGCCTTGATAACTGCCATAATCTGAGTGTTACTGCTCAGCAGGGACGATATTTCTTTTATGTTATGTTCAAGAGCGGAAAGACTGATTTCAGCCCATGCCCTTCTTAAATATGGTTTCATTTTATCTTTCGTCTCCCTCTTGGATTTTTTCTTTTGCCCATACTCTTTTATTATACTACTTTTTAATAGAAAAATAAAGCCTATTTTTAAAAATATTCCCGCTATACAGGGAAATTTTATCCTCAGATTCCGACTTTTCGGATAGATAGCTGTAAGGACAACTATATTTTTAGCAGTTTTTCACACATTTGCCACAAAGACACGCCTTTATCTGTTGCATTTTTCTTGCTGTTATGATATAATGTAATGTATGAAAATTTGATTTATTCAAATCAGACGAAAGGAGAAGATTTACCGTAAAACAAAGCGGTGAATCGAATTAATGATATGTGCGGAATAGTTGGTTATGTGGGTCAGAGAGAATGTACTGATGTTCTCATCGACGCACTTTCAAAGCTTGAATACAGAGGTTATGATTCAGCAGGTATTGCCGTGTTTGAAAACGGTAAAATAAAGGTTGCCAAGTCAAAGGGCAGACTCAAGGACTTGGAAGACAAAATGGCTCAGACAGAAAAGCCGTCAGGCCATGCCGGTATCGGCCACACAAGATGGGCAACTCACGGCGAACCGTCAGACGTAAACTCACATCCACACAGCGGTAAGAGAGTTACGCTCGTACATAACGGAATCATCGAAAACTATAAAAAGCTCAAGGACTTCCTTGTAATGCAGGGCAGAACATTCCAGAGCGAAACTGACACAGAAGTTGTTGCACAGCTTCTTGACTATTACTACGAGGGCAATCCGCTCGACGCTATTACAAAGGTTATGAGCGAGGTTACAGGTTCATTTGCGCTCGGTATCGTATTCTCGGACTACAAGGACGAAATCTATGCTGTAAGACGTGAAAGTCCGCTGATTGTCGGCGTTGGCGACGGCGAAAGCTTTATCGCATCAGACGTTCCTGCAATCCTCAAATACACAAAGGACTATTACCTTTTGGAGCATGACGAAATTGCAAAGCTTGACAAGAACGGCATAACAGTTTACAACAAGCGCAAGAAGGTTATCGAAAAGGAACTCAAGACTGCTGACTGGGATATGGACGCTGCTGAAAAGGGCGGATATGAGCACTTCATGCTCAAGGAAATCCACGAACAGCCGACAGCTATCAAGACAACAATTTCTCCGAGAATTGTTGACGGTCTTCCGAATCTCGAGGAATGCGGCATCACACTTGACAAACTCAAGAGCTTCAATCAGATTTACGTTGTTGCCTGCGGTACTGCTATGCATGCGGGAATGGTAGGAAAATACGTTATCGAAAAGCTTGCGAGAGTACCGGTTATCGTTGACATTGCGTCAGAATTCAGATACCGTGACCCGCTTATCACAGATAAGGATTTGGTAATTATCATTTCACAGTCGGGCGAAACTGCCGACAGCTTAGCCGCTATGAGACTTGCAAAAAATCTCGGCGCACAGACACTTGCAATCGTAAACGCAAAGGGAAGCTCTATTGCGAGAGAAGCAGATATGCTCATTTACACTCATGCAGGTCCTGAAATTGCAGTTGCCTCAACAAAGGCATACATGGTTCAGATTGCGGTTATGTATCTTTTCGCATTTGAGCTTGCGCTTGCAGTCGGTGCAATTGATGAGGCTGAGTGCCGCAGACTTACTGCGCTCCTTCAGAAAACTCCTGAATATATCGAGCAGATTCTCGAAAACAAGGAGGAAACACAGTATATCGCTTCATCACTTATTACTGCTGACAGTCTCCTTTATATCGGACGTGGTCTTGACTATGCATTAAGTATGGAAGGCTCACTCAAGCTCAAGGAAATTTCATATATCCACTCAGAGTCCTACGCAGCAGGCGAACTCAAGCACGGCACAATCTCCCTGATTTCCGAGGGAATGCCTGTTATCGCAGTTGCAACTCAGAATGCGCTCTTTGAAAAGACTGTAAGCAACATAAAGGAAGTAAAGGCAAGAGGCGCTAAGGTTATCATGGTCTGCCGTGATGAATATCAGCCTGAACCTGATGTTGCAGATTTCAAGTTTGGTCTCCCTGAGATTGATGACATACTCATGCCTATGACAGCTGTTGTTCCGCTTCAGTTTATTGCGTACTACACATCTGTACTCAAGGGCAACGACGTTGACAAGCCGAGAAATCTCGCAAAATCGGTTACAGTTGAATAAAAAACAATGCCGCAGAGTTTTAAAAGCTCTGCGGCAAATTAAGGATAACGGAGAAAATTTATGAATTTCACAAAAAAAATTACTGCAGTACTGACAGCGGCATTTCTGTCGGTTTCATGCTTTTCACTTACAGCGTCTGCTATAAGCGAAGACGAGCTTGCAGCTGCCGATAAGCTTCTGGAACAGGAAGCGGAGGCTATGGCAGAAGAAGCAGGCAGTTCGGACAGCTACATAACAAGCGGCGATTATAAATATTCAGTAAGGAGCTACTACGGCGAGGACGGCGCATACCTTGAAGAATATCTCGGCAGCGACACTTCTGTTGTAATCCCTGATGAAATCGACGGCTATCCTGTTGTGGGACTTGGCGACGGAACATTCTACATGAACGATAAAATCACCGACATCACAATCCCAGCACAGCTCGGCGACTTCGGCTACTTCTGTTTCTATGGCTGTACAGGCATCACAGAATTCAAGGTTTCAGAAGAAAATGAAATCTACATGGCAGATGAAAACGGTGCAATCGTCGGACGTGACGGTCTCGCACTTATGGCTTTCCCGGCAGGTAACTGCCCTGAAACATACGCTATCCCTGACGGCGTTGTTGCGCTCAACTCATCTGCATTTGCAATGTGTTCAGACCTTAAGGAAATAACTATCCCTGACTCAGTTGAGTTTATCGGTAACTACACATTCTCTGAATGTACATCACTTGACAATGTTGTTGTTCCTGAAAAGGTTACAGCGCTCGGAAACTTTGCTTTTTCAAGCTGTTCATCACTTGAAAACATAACTCTCCCTGACGGACTTGTTTCAATCGGAAACGGTACATTCTCGGGCTGTACATCACTTGAAGTATTCGATTTCCCGAAAGCACTCACAAACGTAGGACAGGCCGCATTCTGTAACACGGGCTTTACTTCAATCAGAATCCCTGCAACAGTTTCATCTATTGACTATCTGGCTTTCGGCTTTAATTATATACCCGAAAATGCCGAAGAGGAAAGATATGTTCCTGTTGAGAATTTTGTAATCATGGGTAATACAGGCAGCTACGCTGAAACATATTGCACAGAAAACGGCATCACATTCCAGGCTCTTGATGACGGAACACTCCCGACTGAAGAAGTGACTGAAAGTGAATTTGCACAGGTACAGGCTGACTCACACGTCTATGACGAGGGCTTGTCAACAGGACAGATTATCGCAATCTGTGCAGGCGGCGCAAGTGGTCTGATTCTTCTTATCGTTATAGTCGGAGTTACACAGAAGAAGAAAAAATCAAAAGGCACTGATGACACCGACAAAGACGACAGCGACGATGATATCGAAGTTGACATGAAGACAATGAGCGAACTGCTTGAGGACGCTGAAAATGCCTCTGAAACGGAGGATAAGGAATAATGAAGAATTTTACAAAAAAAATACTGTGTACAGCATTATCAATGCTCTGTACATTTACTCTTTCGGCTGCTTCTGTTTCAGCGCATGAGGAGCACGAACATGACCATTCCGAACATGCTGTCACAACACCACAGCTTTACGAAGGCGAAACCTTTACAGACGAGGTTCTGACCTACAACAAGGCTGAGGGCGGCGTTTATGTTACAAAATGCAACGCAAACGCGGTAGTTGTATCAATCGGTGCAAAAATCGACGGTTACAAGATTCTCGGAGTTTACGACGGCGCATTTGCACAGTGTGCAAACCTCAAGGAAGTAACAATCGACAACGGCGTTTCTTATATAGGTGTCGGCGCATTCTCGGGCTGTGAAAAGCTTGAAAAAATCACTCTCCCTGAAACTCTTGAATTGATTCCAGCGGAATGCTTTGTCGGATGCGGAAGTCTTGTTGACCTTGAAATTCCTGAATCGGTAACAGCAATCGGCGAATATGCCTTTGCGTATGCAAATCTCGGCGAGACACTTGAGCTCTGGGAGGGTCTTGAAACTCTCGGTTCATCATCATTCTACTACTGCTCGGGAATCAAAACGGTTTCCATTCCGTCAACACTTACATCTGTCGGCACACTTTCCTTTATCGGCTGTATGTCGCTTGAAAACTTTACTGTTTCAGAGAAAAACACTACATTCAGTGAGATTGACGGCGTTCTTTACAGCGAAAAAGGAACTATTCTCGAAGTTTATCCATCGGGTAAAACCACAACAGATTTTACAATCCCTGATTCTGTAACATTTATCCCCGCGGGCGCATTCTTCGACAACCCGAATCTGAAAAATATTACTATGCCTGACAGCGTCAAGGTAATTGACGAAGGCTCATTCTCAAACTGTACAGCTCTTGAAAGTATCACACTTTCAAATAATCTCCAGGCAATTGAGGGAAGTGCTTTCTGCGACTGCACAGCTCTTAAATCAATCGAAATTCCTGCAAGCGTAACTTCAATCGGCGATTACGCATTCCTCGAATGTACATCTCTCAGGGAAATCACAATCCCTGATACAGTCAAGACAATCGGCGCATACGCTCTCGGCTTTACTGACGATGAGGAAGGCAAGTTCCACGAAATGGACAACTTTATAATCAATGCGAATTTTGAAACTGCCGCTAAGGATTACGCTGACGAATACGGCGTTGACATCAACTATCTCGACGGAAACAAGGATTTACCTGTTATCATTGCGATTGTAGCTGGCTGCGCAGTTGTTGCTGTGGCTATAATTATAACAGTCATTGTAGTTGTGAAAAAGAAGAAGAAAAAAGACGATTACTATAAAAACTAACCACACGAAAAAAAGGCGGTCATATGACCGCCTTTTTTCATATATACCTTACTGTACACCGTCTGTTGAAGGCTCAGTAGTATCGCCCTCAATAACAGAGCCTGCATCGTCAACCATTTCCTCGCCTCTTGAAACAAGGTCATCAACAAGGCTTTCTGCATCTGTTACAACATCGCCAAGCACACCGTTATCGTGCGTTTCGGATTCGGTCTCGGCTTCGCTTTCCGCACGGCTTTCATCAGTCGCTGCAATATTGTCGGTTGCGTTTTCATCGCCGTTTTTATCCTTGTCACCGCAGGCTGTGAAAGAGCCGCATACCATTGTAAGCGCCAGAATTATAGGAAGAGTCTTTTTCATATTTTTCAATCCTTTCATTTTTGCTATTGCACCTTCTGCAACACAATCTTAGTTTTGCCCGTTAAAACGGGTTTTATCCATTAATATTTTATATATTTTCCGTCAATTGACATTTTCAACAATTTTTCAGCTTTTTAACACACGTCTTCGCTCTTGAAAGTTTTTCAACAATTCAACACGCCGCAAATGCGCATAAAACAGCGTTTTTCAAACGATTTCTAACATTTTCCATATTGGTTTCAACACCGTTTTCAACACGCTGTTGAAAATCAGTACATAAGCGTTTCCACATCTTCAAAGGAAAGCTCAGGGTGAAGCGCAAGGTTGAGACCCATGGAAATCAGCGCTGACGAGCGTTCTATAAGCCTGTCGGCATCTCTTGGCGTCACCATCATATTCGGAATCTCCATGTCACCGTTTTTCTCGCCGCAAAGGTTTTCAACAATCGTATACATATCAACAACCGTCGGAACACCAATCGCTATAACAGGCACCCCGAGAGACGCCTGCGACAGCTCCCTGCGGCTGTTGGCAACACCGCTCCCCGGAGATATTCCCGAATCACAAAGCTGTATCGTCGTGCCAAGACGGCTCACATCAGAACACGCAAGCGCATCAATCGCTATCACGCACGAGGGCGAAAGCCTGTCCAGAAGCCCTGAGACAATCTCCGCCGTTTCAATGCCAGTCTGCCCGAGCACACCGCTTGCAAGCACGCTCACGGGGCGCAGCGATGTAAGAAACTCGTTTTCACTCCCAAGCTCACTTTTCAGATGACGGGTTGCAAGAACCTTTGAGGCTGTCTGCGGACCTAAAGCGTCGGGCGTGATATCGCTGTTGCCAAGCCCGATTACAAGCACGTCCCCTTTCGGTATAAAAACGGAAAGCTCCCTTGAAAATTCCTCAGCCATTGTACGGAAATTTTCCGAAACACGCCCGAGCGATGAGCCCTCAAGTGTGACGTATCTCCCCTTTTTCCTCCCTATTGCCTCACCGTGTCTGTCTTCGGCAATGCGAATTTCCGTAATGTCAAAGGCGTTGCCACGCTTATATTTTGTTATCCCCTCACTCAGCTTTTCGGCGTTGACAGCCTCAAGCGCCAGGTCTGTTCTGATGTTCATATAAGTAAATTCACTTCCTTTTTTAGCAGCTCACGCCCTTATTGTGCATTATGCTTTAATTTAACCGTGTAATTTCGTGATTTTATTTAGAATTTACCTATTGCAATTTGTGCAGCAAAATGGTAAAATAATTAGTAGCGTTGGTGCATTAATCTGCACCGTCCGGATGCTCATTACGTCCGGTTTTTAAAGCAGCGGTCGTGTCCTGCTGATTTTCAGCATGCGCTGTTTTTATATTATGCTGTTTTTTCTGAATTATTAATATAAAACAGTAAATAATAATTCGGGAGTTTTTTCTAAAATTATAAGGAGGTGCAATAAAATGCCAAATATTAAATCTGCAATGAAGAGAGTTAAGGTTAACAAGACAAAGGCAGCAGCTAACAAGGCTCGCAAGACAAACCTCAAGACTGTTCTCAAGAAGGCTAATGCTGATTGCACAGCAGAATCAATCAGAGTTGCTATAAAGAAGGTTGACCAGGCAGCAGCTAAGGGTCTCATGCACAAGAACTGTGCTGCCAGAAAGAAGGCTCAGCTCGCTAAGAAGCTTAACGCAGCAGGCTAATCTGAGTTTTCAGGTAATCAGATTAAATACATTTGACAGCACATCATGCAAGATGTGCTGTTTTTTTATAAAAAAATTTCTGACAGATATTGAATTATACAGATATTTTTGTTATAATTAGTATGGTGTGAAAAATTTCACAGTATTATTTTAACGCTTTCTGAATTGAGGTGAATGAGTGATGAAAGCAGGAGTTTCAACCGCATGTCTTTATCCGAGATTGCTTGAAGAATCGGTATATGACTTAGCTGTCAACGGCATCGCTCATACCGAAATTTTTATTAACACAACGAGTGAGCTTGAAAAAAGCTATGTAAGCGGTCTTAAAGAGACAATGGACCGCTTTGAGATGACATGTCGCTCACTTCATCCGTTTTCCTGCCCGATTGAGCCTATGCTGTTTTTTTCGGGGTATAAAAGACGTGTTGATGATGCTTTGGAATTTTACAAGAAATATTTTCAGGCTATGAATATTCTTGGTGCGGAAATTTTTGTTTTTCATGGAAACAAAAAAGGCACAGGTACTCCAAATGAGCTTTACTTTGAAAGCTTTAAGCGCCTTGTCGATACAGGCAGGGAATTCGGCATAACAGTTGCTCAGGAAAATGTTTCACGATGCACAAGCGGTTCGCTTTCATTTATGAAGGAAATGGTGAAGAATCTCGGTGATGACGCAAAATTCGTCCTCGACACCAAACAGGCTGTCCGTGCGGGAGAAAGCAATTTTGATATTGTGCGTTCGCTCGGTGACCATATTGTCCATGTTCATATCAGCGACCACGGCGAGCTTGGCGACTGTCTTCAGATTGGCAGAGGAAGATTCAATATAAAGCAGTTTTTAACGCTTATAAACGAAAGCTCTCCTGACTGCTCAATTATGCTGGAGCTTTACAGAACAAATTTTGACGGGATTTCAGACCTTGTCAATAATTACAATACGCTTGTCAGTATGATAAGCAAGATATAGACAGAGAAAAAAGAAAAAGATAGTAAATAAAGAGACAACAAAACTGAGAAAGGAATAATTTATGCAGTGCCCGTATTGTGGTAAAGAGGACACAAAAATTATCGATTCACGTTCAAGTGAGCGAAAAAAGCGCAGACGCAGAGAGTGTACTAACTGCGGAGGGCGTTTCACGACGTTTGAAGTTGTTGAGCGTCCGCTTGTTATGGTTATAAAGCGTGACGGAAGCTTTGAGCCGTTTGACCGCAACAAGCTGATGAGAGGCGTATTCAATGCAGTAAAAAAGCGCCCCGTTACACTCGAGCGTGTCAATGACCTTGTTGACGACATCGAAAACTCTTTTTTAAGCACGGCTGTAACCGAAATTACCTCTGAGGAACTCGGTAACAAAACCTTAGAGCTTTTGAAAGATATTGACGATGTTGCATATATAAGATTTGCTTCGGTTTATAAGGCGTTCACAAGCGTTGAGGAGTTTATAAACGCAATCAGCGAGCTTGGTGATACTCCATATTCCGACGCAGATAAATTTTATGAAAAATAAGAAAGAGGGAAAATTATTATGAACAACAATTTTAATTCATTCGACCAGGATGACCAGACAGCAATGTTTAACCCAGCTGATATTCAGCAGAACAAGGGAATTTCTTATGTGGCTTATGTTCCACTTCTTTTCCTTATCCCATTATTTGCAGCTTCAAATTCACCATACGCTAAGTTCCACGCAAACCAGGGAATCATCTTCACACTCTTCTCATTCCTCCTTGGCATTGTATTCGGTATCTTAGGATTTGTTCTCGGCTTTATTCCAATCCTCGGAACAATCGTTGGTATCCTTTTATGGGCAATTGAAGTTATCGCAGTAATCGGTCTTCTTGTTATCGGTATGCTTAACGTATCACAGGGCAAGGCAAAGCGTCTCCCGATTATCGGCGGTCTTGCAACATTTGTAAAATAATACATAAGGTTTTAAAGGTGCATTTTTTGCACCTTTAAATTTACTACGAAAGGATAAACCAGAAAATGCGTGAGATTAATGTCAGCGAAATTGAGAATACTATAAGAGATTTGTGTATAAAAGCAAATATTTTTCTTCCGAAAAATCTCGAAAACTGCATCTGCGAAATGGCAGATAAGGAGACTTCACCTGCGGGCAAGGGCGTTTTTGACGACCTTAAGGCAAATATCAAGGCCGCTGCTGATGAAAATATCCCAGTTTGTCAGGACACAGGTATGGCTGTTATTTTTGCAGAAGTCGGTCAGGACGTTCACTTTGTCGGCGGCGGATTTGAAGACGCCGTAAACAAGGGCGTTTCAAGAGGATATACAGAGGGATTCCTGCGCTGTTCGGTTGTCGGCGACCCTCTCGAAAGAGTGAATACGGGCGACAACACTCCCGCTGTTTTACACACAAGAATCGTTCCGGGCGACAAGGTGAAAATTGATGTGTGTCCAAAGGGATTCGGAAGCGAAAATATGTCGGCACTCAAAATGTTCACACCGTCCGCAACCTTTGATGATATCGTTGATTTCGTCGTTGAGATAGCCTCTAAGGCGGGCAGTAATCCATGTCCTCCTATGGTGCTGGGCGTTGGCATCGGCGGAAACTTTGAACAGTGTGCATACCTTGCAAAGAAGGCGCTCTGCCGTGACGTTGCTGTCAGAAACCAGAAGGAGCTCTATGCAGGTCTTGAAAAAATCATGCTTGACAGAATTAACAAGCTTGGTATCGGTCCTCAGGGCTTTGGCGGAAAGGTTACAGCTCTTTGCGTTAACATCGAAGAAGCACCTACACACATTGCAGGACTTCCTGTTGCTGTAAACATCGGATGTCATGTTACACGTCATGCAAGCGCAGAGCTTTGATTTTTCCCCGCTAATTTCAGAATCAGAACGGAGACATTAATGAAAAATTTACTCTTTATCGGCGATGTTGTCGGAAAAAGTGGATGTGACTTTTTAGAGTCACGCATTTACAGCATAAAAAAGAAATACAACATAGATTTCACAGTCATAAACGGCGAAAACTCGGCACAGGGCAACGGCATCACTGCCTTTTCCGCACAGCAGCTTGTAAGAAACTGCGGCGCTGACGTTATCACAACGGGCAACCACTGCTTCAAGCGCCGTGATTCGCTTTCAATCTATGACGAGGACAACATTATCCGCCCTGCCAACTACCCTGACGGATGCGCAGGAAAAGGTATATGCATGGTTGACGCAGGCTCGTTTAAAATCGCCGTTGTCAACCTTATGGGTACTGTTTATCTCGACCCGCTTGACAATCCATTCACGCTTGCGGAAAAGCTTATCCCGACGCTTGATACGCCGAACATCTTTATCGACTTTCATGCTGAGGCTACTGCCGAGAAAAAGGCTATGGGTTATTTCCTTGCGGGCAAGGTTACTGCTGTTATGGGAACACATACACACGTTCAGACGTCGGACGAAACAATAATCGACGGGCACACGGGATATATAACCGATGCGGGCATGACAGGTCCTGAACAGTCAGTACTCGGCGTTGATATCAAGCCTGCTGTTGACCGTATGAGATTCCGTTTTCCGACAAGATTCAAAGAGGCTGAATCGCCTTGTTTCATAAATGGTGTTGTAGTTACATTTGATGAGAAAACCGGCAAATGTACTAAAATTTCAAGAATTATTGAGAGATAATCCACAATTTTATGAAAAATCTATTGAAAAATTGACCATTATGTTGTATAATTACATTATAAAAAATAGAAGTGACATAAAATGAACAACCAAATTTAAAACAATCCCACAAACAAATCATGGAGGTCAAAACAATGGAAATTTTAAAAGTTTCGTCACACTCTTCACCTAACTCGGTAGCAGGAGCAATCGCAGGAGTTATCCGTGAACAGAAAGCGGTAGAAGTTCAGGCTGTCGGCGCAGGCGCTGCAAACCAGGCTATAAAGTCTATCGCAATTGCAAGAGGTTATCTCGCACCAATCGGCGTTGACTTAATCTGTATCCCGGCTTTTGCGAACATTCAGATTGACGGAGAAGAAAGAACAGCTATAAAGCTTATTTGCGAACAAAGATGATTTTTTTGCGGCGGTTTTTCCGCCGCTTTTGTTGTATATGGGTATAAAAACAGGGCGACTTTTCAGTCGCCCTTTATTTTTATTAAAATTCCATTTTCTTTTCGAGATATGCAACGAGGTCTTCAATCTTGATTCTTTCCTGTTCCATTGTGTCTCTGTCACGAACTGTTACACAGCCGTCTGTTTCGAGAGTGTCAAAGTCATATGTGATACAGAAAGGAGTACCGATTTCGTCCTGACGACGGTATCTCTTACCGATTGTACCCGCTTCGTCAAATGTAACCATAAACTTCTTTGAAAGCATTTCAAATACTTCCTCAGCCTTTGGTGTGAGCTTTTTAACGAGTGGGAGTACAGCCGCCTTATATGGCGCAAGAGCAGGGTGCAGACGCATAACTGTTCTTGTTTCCTTCTTTTCGTTACCGTTCTTGTCAACAGATGTGAGCTCTTCCTCGTCATAAGCTTCTGTTACGACTGAAAGGAAAAGTCTTTCAACACCGAGTGATGGCTCGATAACGTATGGGATATACTTTTCATTTGTCTCAGGGTCGAAGTATTCGAGTGACTTACCACTTGTGTTGATGTGCTGAGTAAGGTCATAGTCTGTTCTGTCAGCAACACCCCAGAGCTCGCCCCAGCCGAATGGGAAGAGATATTCAAAGTCAGTTGTAGCCTTTGAGTAGAAGCAGAGTTCTTCCGGTGAGTGGTCTCTGAGACGGATATTTTCTTCCTTAAGACCGATGTTCAGGAGAAAGTTTTTACAGAATTCACGCCAGTAAGCAAACCATTCAAGGTCTGTACCAGGCTTGCAGAAGAATTCAAGCTCCATCTGTTCAAATTCACGAACACGGAAAATGAAGTTACCTGGAGTGATTTCGTTTCTGAATGACTTACCAATCTGTGCAACGCCGAAAGGAACCTTCTTTCTCGTTGTACGCTGGATATTAGCGAAGTTTACAAAGATACCCTGTGCTGTTTCAGGACGGAGGTAAAGCTCAGACTTTGAACCTTCTGTTACGCCCTGGAATGTCTTGAACATGAGGTTGAACTGACGGATATCTGTGAAGTTTGCCTTGCCGCAGTCAGGACAGCAGATGTTCTTTTCACGGATATATTCCATCATCTGTTCATTTGACCAGCCTGCAACGTTTGTGCCGTCGAAATCTTCGATGAGGTTGTCGGCTCTGTGACGTGTCTTACATTCCTTACAGTCCATAAGAGGGTCTGAGAAGCCGCCGATATGACCTGAAGCAACCCATGTCTGTGGGTTCATGAGGATTGCGCTGTCGAGACCTACGTTATACTTATTTTCCTGAACGAATTTCTTCATCCATGCCTTTTTGATATTGTTCTTAAGTTCAACACCGAGCGGACCATAGTCCCATGTGTTGGCAAGACCGCCGTAAATTTCAGAGCCCGGGTAAACATAGCCCTTTGATTTACATAAGTCTACAATTTTGTCCATTGATTTTTCGTTATTGGCTAACATATTTTTTATCCTTTCACAAATGTATTTATTCTATATTATTTTACTCTAAAATCGCACAAATGTCAATACAAACTGCAATTTTTACTGCATTCGGGAATAGCGGCCCAAAAAATGCACAATATAATTCTGACACTGCCTGAAAGGATTGATTTTTTGAACATTGTCTTTATCCGTGCGATAATTCTATACATCATTGTCATTTTCTCTGTACGGCTTATGGGAAAGCGGCAAATCGGTGAGCTCCAGCCGTCCGAGCTTGTCATCACAATACTCGTATCAAACATAGCAACGCTCCCTCTCGAAGACCTCAACATCCCTCTTGTAATGGGGATACTCCCCATTCTCTCGCTTGTTTGCTTTGAGGTTCTCATGTCATGGCTGTCGCTCAAATCACGCAAACTGCGCCATATTGTCTCGGGCAGTCCTAAGGTTATAATCCGTGACGGAGTGCTCGACCAGAGCGTACTGAAGGAACTGCGCTTTTCTGTTGACGACCTGATGACAGCGCTCAGGAGCAACAATATCTTTGATATTTCCGAAGTGCAGTATGCAGTTGTTGAGACAAACGGAAGTGTTTCCGTCTATGAGAAGTTTACCCAGCGAGCCGCTACAAACGCGTCTCTCGGGCTTGAGGGGCACACCTGTGACCCGCCTGTCATTATAATTTCAGACGGGCAGATTATCCCTCACGGGCTTGAGGAGGCGTGTCTCACAAGGCAATGGGTGTATGACATACTCAATCGGAAGCACCTTGATGTAAACGATGTTTTTCTGCTGACTGCTGACCAGAGCGGCAGATATAATCTTATAAAAAAGAGGAATATGGATGATAAGAATTAAAATCAGCATCGGAATCATTCTCGTAATCATAACACTCGGCATTACAGGCTTTTTTCTGCTCGACCGCAAGACCGACAGGGTCATTTCACTCATCGACCAGACGAAGTATCTTTCGGATTCAGGGCAGAAAAATGCGGCACTTGAATGTGCCGAAAAGCTTATTGAGGAGTGGAACGAGTATCACATCTATGCGAGCATATTCGTCAACAACGACAAGATAACCATGGCTCAGAGCTCAATGTCGAGAATCATTTCTCTGATTGAACAGGACGTTGACGAGCTCAACGCCGAGCTTGACTGCGCAAGGTCAGCGCTCCGGTGGATTGTTGAAAGCGAAATCCCGAGATGGACTAATATACTTTAAACAACACAAAAAACCTCCCAGGGAAATCCCTGAGAGGTTAAGCTTTTGTAAGAATTAGTTCTTCTTGTTTCTAAGAGCAACTGCTGCTGCGCCAACGCCTGCTGCAACTGCGAGACCTGCTACTGCTACTGCAATACCGGCATCGCCTGTTGTTGTTGAGTTAACCTGTGTTGAGCTGCCGAGGATAGCGCCGTTTGAGCTGCTGCTTGTTGTGCCAGCTGTTGAGCCACCTGTTGCACCTGATGTTGTGCTGTTTGTTGTACCACCAGTTGTTGAGCTTGATGTGTTGTCTGTTGTGCTGCTTGATGTGTTATCAGTTGTGCTGCTTGATGTGTTGTCTGTTGTGCTGTCTGTTGATGGAGCAGTTGTTGCATCAGCATCTACTTCAATCTTGTCGATTGTGATATTTACACCACTTGCTGCAACGTCAGCTGGGTTTTCAGCGAGCTGATAGAAGTTGATGTTTGTCTGGAGTAAGAGGCATTCGATTGAGCCTGTTGCTTCTGAAAGAACAACTTCTGCTGTGTACTGACCGTCGCCTGTGATAGCTACCGGCTTGTTTTCAGCTGTGTTTGCTGAGTCACCTTCAGCCCAGAACTGGTTTGAACCAGCCTGACCCATAAGACGAGCTTCATAAGCTGTTGTTGGGTTACCGGCGTCATCTACGTTTGATGTACGTCCGTTAAGACCTGAAATTGTGAATGTTACAAGGATATTCTTTTCAGCAACAACCTGATTGTTGATGTCTCTTACGTCGTTACCCCATTCGTTGAAGATGTTCATTCTAACGTCTGTACCGTTATTGTCAACTGAAAGTGCACCTGCACTTGGACCTGTGTAAGCAACTTCTGCTGCGCTTACTGTCATAGCAACTGATGAAAATGCTGCTACTGCGCAAGCTGCTGCAGCTGCAAAAAACTTCTTAAAATTCATTTTCGCACCTCATTTTAATATTTGATTTTTAATTAACCCATCATATACTTACAAACTGAAATAGCGTCATAAAGGTTTACAACACCGTTTGAGTCCCAGTCACCGTTTGCAAATGCATCGCCTTCAAGAAGGATGCCCATCATGTGCTTTGCAATTGCGATTGCGTCATAAAGGTTAACAACGCCGTCAAGTGTTGCGTCACCCTGGAGGTTTCCGCCTGCTGCAGGAACATTTGATGTACCTTCAACGCCTGTACCTGAAACTGTGAATACAACCTTAACGCTCTGTGTGATTGTTGTATCAGCTGCGAGGTCAGCAACGTCTGCACCTGACCATCTATCGATAAGGTTAAGTCTTGTTGCGCCTGCGCCTTCATAGTAAGCAAGATTTACAGCACCAGCACTTGGCTTGTAGCCTGCAACAGGAGCGCCGTCAACATAAACTTCGTCGATTGTAACTGCAAGGTCAGGATATGTGTCTGATGTAAGGCCAGGAATCTGAACTACGAGGAATTCAATACCTTCTGTACCGCCGCCTTCGCCGCAAACCCATTCAACCATGTACTTAGCGTCGCCGTTTACGTTAGCAACTGTTGAGCCTGCTGTGATTTCGTCAGCAGCCCAAACCTGTTCAGCACCGATCTGTCCGATAAGTGTAGCTGTACCGATTGTTCCGACAGGAGCATCAGGGTCTGTTACATCTTCACCCATTGTTGTAATATCAGTTACTGTGATGTCAAGACCTGATTCTGCAATTGAACCTGTTTCTGAGAACTGGAAAACATTGATGTTTGTTGTAAGGAAGAGACATTCAACTGTACCTGTTGCATCTGCAAGCATGAATTCAGCTGTATAGTCGCCATCACCTGTGATTGTGATTACTTCGTTTTCAACTGTATTATCAGCTTCGCCTTCGCCCCAGAATGAGTTTGTACCTGCCATACCCGAAAGGTATGCTGTGTATGGAGTTACTGTTCCGTCTTCAGCCATATTGCCTGTTGTGTCGCCAAGACCTGTAATAGTGAAGTCAACTGAAATCTTTTCTTCAAATGTACCGACATTATTCATGTCTTCGATTTCGTTGCCCCATACATTATAAAGGTTAAGTCTGAGTGTTGAACCATCATTGTTGAATGCAAGCGCACCTTCTGATTTTTCGATGTATTCAATCGGAACCTCAACCATTTCTGCTGATGCAGGGATTGCTGAGAACATACCTGTTGCAGCAACTGCCGCAGCTGCGAATGAAGCGATAATTTTCTTAAAATTCTTCATTTTTAAGCACCTCTTTATTTTATATTTTTTATCTGCTCTTATTTTTAAAAGCATATTTTCACGTCTTAATTATAACATTTCAGGCGGCAAAAAGTCTATATATATAACATCCAAAGATTTTGTAATTTATTTGTAACTTATGCTCACATTGCACAATTGTTGCAAAAAATCATGCAAATAATGCTTTTTGTTTAGCGTTTTCACACATTATTTATAACTAAAACAAACCTGTTTGCCCCGAAGTGTACAATATGCCGAATTTTTCTATGCACTCCTCATAGTTTCGATAACAGCCCTCATGAGTATCTCAGGGCGTTCACCGCCTTTAAGCTTTACCGCAATATAAGGCTTTGAAAGACTGTTAAAGAGTATTCTCCCCTTGAAACCGCTTGAAAGTGCCGCAATCTGCTCAGGCTTCGGGTGGGTAACGTAAAAATACATGCTGTCCTTTTTCTGCTGGATTTCAGTTATACCGAGAAGTGCCGCAGAATTTCTCAGAAGTGCCGCTTCAACAAGTCCGACGACCGACTTCGGCGGTTCACCGTAGCGGTCAATAAGCTCGTCAAGCAGTTCAAGCTTGTCGTCCTCGTTTTCAATCGCCGCAATCTTCTTATATATATCAATTCGCTGTGATGTGCTTTCAATATACTTTTCAGGAATATGCGCATCAATTCGGATATCAACCGAGCAGTCTGCCGCTTTCTGTACAGGCTCGCCCTTTTCTTCGGCTATCGCCTCGGTCAGCAGTCTGAGGTACATGTCATATCCGACAGCCTCCATATGACCATGCTGTTTTCCGCCGAGAATACTTCCCGCTCCACGGATTTCAAGGTCACGGAGCGCAATTCTGAACCCGCTTCCGAACTGAGTAAACTCCCTCATGGCATTAAGTCGCTTTGAGGCAACCTCCGTCAGCACCTTTTCACGCTTGAACGTGAAGTAGGCATACGCCCTCTTGTTTGAACGTCCGACACGTCCCCTGAGCTGATAAAGCTGTGACAGACCGAAATGGTCGGAGTCCTCTATAATAAGAGTGTTTACATTCGGGACGTCAACGCCCGTTTCTATAATAGTAGTGCAGACAAGAATATCAATCTCGTGTTCCACAAGACTGTTCCAGATTTCCGACATCTTTTCCTCCGTCATCTGTCCGTGGGCGTACGCTACTCTTGCGTCGGGCACAAGCTCCTGAAGTCTTGCCGCAACGGCTGAAATACTGTCAACACGATTGTGGATATAGTAAATCTGACCGCCACGTTTAAGCTCTCTTGTAATCGCCTGAAGAATCATGCCCATGTTGTATTCCACAACGTAGGTCTGTACAGGATATCTGTCCTGCGGCGGTTCTTCGATAACCGACATATCACGGATACCGCTCATCGCCATGTTAAGCGTTCTCGGAATAGGTGTTGCTGAGAGCGTCAGCACATCAACGCCCGAGAAGTATTCCTTGAACTTCTCCTTATGGGCAACGCCGAAACGCTGTTCCTCGTCGATAATCGCAAGACCGAGCGCCTTGAACTCTATATCCTTCTGCACAAGTCTGTGAGTACCTATTATAATATCAATCAGACCCTTTTTGAGTCTTTTCAGAATATCCTGCTGCTGCTTTTGTGTACGGAATCTTGATATCAGCTCAATGTTTACAGGGAACTGTTCAAATCTTCTCAGCGCTGTCTGGAAATGCTGCATCGCAAGAACAGTTGTCGGGACAAGTATTGCACACTGCTTTCCGCTCATGACGCATTTCATTGCCGCACGGAGCGCAACTTCCGTCTTGCCGAAGCCTACGTCTCCGCAAAGCAGTCTGTCCATAGGACGGGATTTTTCCATATCGTCCTTGATTTCGTTTATCGACTGCAGCTGGTCGTCTGTTTCAGCATAAGGGAATCTTGCCTCAAAGTCATGCTGAAGCTCATCGTCAGGCAGAAACGCAAAGCCCTTGCTCTGTTCACGCTTGGCGTAAAGCTTTATAAGCTCCTGTGCCATGTCCTTGACGGCTTTCTTTACATTGTTTCTCGTTTTCTGCCACTCAGCCGATGAAAGCTTATTGAGCTTTACGCCCGTATCATCACGGGGACCTATATACTTCGACACCATGTCAAGCTGTGTTACGGGAACGTATAAAACGTCCTTGCCCGCATACTGAATCGTGATATAATCCTTTGTGACACCCTCAAGCTCAAGCTTTCTGATACCCGCAAAGCGCCCGATACCGTGAAGCGAGTGTACAACAAGGTCGCCGGCCGTAATATCCGAGAGACTGCGTATCTCCTCGCCCTTTTTATGCTTTTTCTTCTTCTTTTTCGAGGAAGTCGCCTTCGCCTGTGTGATAACGGCAGTCTTGTTCTCGAGATACTCAAAGCCGCCCGACAGACTGCCCGTCATAAGCAGTACCCGTCCGTGAGCGCACTCGCTCCCCTCTTTTGCGATATCGCACTTTATGCCCGCCTGTTCCAGGTCTTCCTTTATAATAGGAAGTGTCTTTTCACTTCCCGCAATGAGCATTGTGCGATAGCCTCTTTCGCAGTAGCTCAGCAAATCCTCGTTAAGCTGGCGCATCTCGCCGCCCCACGGCGCATTCTGCACGCCCTCGAAGTTCAGGATTTTCTTATAGCCGACCCTGTCGAGTCCCGACACGAAATTGCTGACAAACAGGCAGTTACTCTTTTCTGCCATTTCCACCACCTGCGGAAACTCAAACATATGCCCATCAAGTCCGCGGCAGAGCACACCCTCTTCAAGCAGTATCTTACAGTCCTCGTTATACTGCGCTGTAACGCCCTTGGCACGCTCGACAGCATTTGTATACTCGGCAAACACGACAATTCCGTCCGAATACTCAAAAACAGACGGTATTTCGTCGTAAATGAGCGGAATGTACTTGTCAATGCATTCAAGCGCATTGCCCTCTCTGAGCTTTTCAAGATCACAGGCAAGGTTCTGCTTTATGATATCAGCCTTTTTACTGCGAACCGATTTCATAAGCTTTTCTATCTTTTCGGCAAGCTGTTCCCTGTCGGTTATAGTCTCAACCGCAGGGGCAATCATGAATTCGTCAATACCGTCCGTTCTGCGCTGTGTTTCGGGGTCAAAATACGAGATACTGTCAATGTCATCGCCCCAGAGCTCGATTCTAACAGGCAGCTCCGACTGCACAGGGAAAATATCCGCAATCGCTCCCCTCACTGAAAACTGCGAAGGTCCCTCAACCTTTTCGCTCCTCACATAGCCCATATCGACAAGTTTTTTCCTAAACGCCGCAAGGTCAAGAGTCCCGCCGCTTTTTATTGTAAGAGTGTAGTCGGAGAGAACCTTCGGCGGTATTGCAGGCTGCATGACAGCCTCGGCTGACGCCGCAAGAATACGGCATTCGCCGCCAAGAAACGCAGAAAGCGCCTCAATACGCTTATGCTCATAGTCCCTCGACATACCCTCGGCATAGTTAAAAACCATCTCCCTCGACGGAAACAGCAGAGCAAAGCGGTTTTCCTGCGCCATCATGTTTATGTCATCACAAAGCTTTTTTGCCTCCGCCTCGGTGTCGGCAACGACAACTATTTTTCCCTTTTCGCTTAAAGTATAAAGCAGCTGTGCCTTGTGAATATGCGAAAGCCCCGCCGCACAGACAGGCGACATACCCGTATCAATGCAGTTTTCGATATTTTTCCAGCCGTCAAGCTCCGCAAATGTCTTTTTGAAAAAATCCACCTTATCCTCCGTTTCCCATGAACGTTTTTCTGTATAACGCACAAAAGGGCATACCCCCGATATATGGGGGAATGCCTCATATTGTGTAAAATCAAATTGAATGTTAATCAATGGGGGCCTTCTCTTACAGGCCCCCCCTAAAACAACAGAGCGAAATTGCCCTGTGCGGTCACGCACTCAGTTTATGAGTTGAACCTGTTCATCGCCTCGTCGATTTTGTCCGAAACAATAAGCTCAATCGCCTCACACGCTTTTTTCGCTGTCTCGTCAATCTTCTCCCTGTCCTCATCGGAGAATTTGCCGAGCACCCAGTCTGCAAGGTCGTATTTCGGGTGCGGCTTTTTGCCAACGCCCATCTTGATTCTCGGGAATGTATCCTCGCCTGTTAAGTGAATGATACTCTTGATTCCGTTGTGACCGCCGTCACTGCCCTTGCGTCTGATACGCATTTTTCCGGGGTCGAGCGAAATATCATCATACACGATTATAACATGGTCGATGTCGAGCTTGTAAAAATGCATTGCCTCCTCAACCGACTGTCCGCTGTTGTTCATATATGTGTTCGGTTTGAGCACAACGCAATGCTTTCCGCCGATTGATACATCACCGCAGAGTGCCTTGAACTTCATCTTTTTGATTTCAAAGCCATGCTTTTCCGAGAGTGCGTCAATCACAATAAAGCCCGCATTATGACGTGTCCCCTCATACTGAAGCCCCGGATTTCCAAGTCCCACTATAAGGTATTCAACGGGGCCCGACGGCACATTCTCTTCCTTTGAAATCAGCTTGAATTTATCGAATATACTCATTTTCTATCACGCTTTTTCCAGTCTTTTCTTAAGTTTTCTGAGGCTGTAGCCTTCCTTTATCTGAACTGTTCCTCTGTCAATTGCAAGCGCATAATCAGGTACGTCCTTTGTAATTGTTGTACCTGCCGCTGTGTATACACCCTTACCGAGCTTGACAGGAGCGATAAGGTTTGTGTTACAGCCGATAAAGCAGTTGTCGCCGATTTCACAGCGGCTCTTTACAATACCGTCGTAGTTTACTGTTACAGTACCGCAGCCGAAGTTGACCTTCTTGCCGACATCACTGTCGCCGACGTAAGTAAGATGTGCAACAGCTGTGCCCTCACCGATTGTAGAATTCTTGATTTCAACAAAGTCGCCGATTTTAACGCCACTCTTGATATGGCTGCCAGGTCTGATGTGTACCCAGGGGCCAATCTTAACGCCTGCGTCAATCTTTGACTTGAACGCCTGAACGTAGTTGAGGCTTACTCCGTCCTCAATTTCACATGCATCAACAATGCAGTTAGGACCGATAAGGCAGTTTTTGCCAATGACTGTGTTTCCTCTGAGGTGAGTGCCTGCCATGATTTCAGTGCCCTCGCCAATTACAACGTCTCTGCCGATTACAACGCCGTCAATGCAGTTGAATTCAACACCGTTTTCAAGGTGCTTTTCAATAACCGCCATTCTTGCGATTGTGTTAAGCTCTAAAAGTCCCTTTCTGTCGTTTGCACCGAGCACAACGTCAGAATTTTCTGAGATGTATGCGTCAACTCTTCTGCCCTTGTTAAGCGCAATGAAAACGCTGTCTGTAAGGTAATATTCACCCTGTGAGTTGTTTGTTGTAAGCTCGCCTAAATATTCCATAAGGTCGGCTGTATTGAACCAGTAGGCACCCGAATTGATTTCCTTGATTTCCTTCTGTGCCATCGTTGCGTCCTTTTCCTCAACGATTGATGTGATGCCGTTGTCGCCTCTTACAATTCTGCCGTAGCCCTTAGGATTTTCCGAAACAGCTGTGATAACTGTGATTGAATTGTTTTCAGCCATGTGCATTTCAAGTGATTTTTTAATTGTCTCGCTGTCGATAAACGGTGCGTCACCGCAGAGTACGAGTGTATTTCCGCCTGAATTTTCAGTCATGAAGTCCTTTGCCTGCATAACGGCATGGCCTGTTCCGAGTCTCTCACTCTGGAGGACTGTCTCATAGCGGTCGCCGAGGTATTCGTCGATAATCTCCGACATAAAGCCCTTTACGATGCAAAGCTTTTCAAGCCCCGCACCCTCACACGCCTTTATTACCCATTCGAGCATAGGCTCGCCGAGCACCTTGAACATAGGCTTTGGAATATCGGCCTTCATTCTTTTTCCCTGACCGCCTGCAAGTATTATAGCATTATTCATTTTGTTTCTCCTTGTATTTCCTGTATGTATATAAACAAAGTTTTAATACATTTTGTAATAAACGTGAAGCTGTCTGATCGGCACAAGCCGCTAACCCTCCACATTAATATATTATGACAACAAAACGCAACTTTTTCAAGCCTTTTTTGAAATTTTTTCTAAATTTAATAATTTTTGTGAATATTGCTACAAAAATAACATAAAGATTTTTTTCAAAAAGATATAGCAATTTTTTTATTTATATGGTATAATAGTAATCAGGCAGACTGAGGAGGGTGTTTTTCTGCCCTTTTGACGGTCTGAAGTAAAAAATATCTGGAGGTATAAACCAATGAGCAAAAAATTTGTTTATCAGTTCTCTGAAGGCGACGCTGATATGAGAGAACTCCTCGGTGGTAAGGGTGCAAACCTTGCTGAAATGACTAAGATGGGACTTCCTGTTCCACAGGGTTTCACAATCTCTACTGAAGCTTGTACACAGTACTATGAAGACGGCAGAAAGATCAATGATGATATTCACGCTGAAATCATGGAAAATATTAAGAAGATGGAAGCAACAGTTGGCAAGAAGTTCGGCGACAAGGAAAATCCACTCCTCGTTTCTGTTCGTTCAGGTGCTCGTGCTTCAATGCCTGGTATGATGGATACAATCCTCAACCTCGGTCTTAACGAAGACGTTGTTAACTACATGGCTGAAGCTTCAAATAACCCAAGATGGGCTTGGGACTGCTACAGAAGATTCATTCAGATGTATTCTGACGTAGTTATGGAAGTTGGTAAGAAGTACTTCGAAGAACTTATCGACGAAATGAAGGAAAAGAAGGGCGTTACTCAGGACGTTGACCTCACAGCTGACGACCTTAAGGAACTCGCTTCACAGTTCAAGGCTGAATACAAGTCAAAGATCGGCCAGGACTTCCCAACAGATCCAGTAGAACAGCTCATGGGCGCTGTAAAGGCTGTATTCCGTTCATGGGATAACCCAAGAGCTAACGTTTACAGAAGAGATAACGATATTCCATATTCATGGGGTACTGCTGTTAACGTTCAGATGATGGCATTCGGTAACATGGGTGATGACTGTGGTACAGGTGTTGCATTTACTCGTGACCCTGCTACAGGTGAAAAGAAGCTCATGGGCGAATTCTTAACAAACGCACAGGGTGAAGACGTTGTTGCCGGCGTTAGAACTCCAATGCCAATCGCTCAGATGGAAGAAAAGTTCCCAGAGGCTTTCAAGCAGTTCACAGAAGTTTGCCAGACTCTTGAAAACCACTACAGAGATATGCAGGACATGGAATTTACTGTTGAACACGGTAAGCTCTACATGCTCCAGACAAGAAACGGTAAGAGAACAGCTCAGGCTGCTCTTAAGATCGCTTGTGACCTCGTTGACGAAGGCATGAGAACTGAACAGGAAGCTGTTCTTATGATCGACCCAAGAAACCTCGATACACTTCTCCACCCACAGTTCGACGCTGCTGCTCTTAAGGCTGCTACACCTGCCGGCCGTGGTCTCGGCGCTTCACCAGGTGCTGCTTGCGGTAAGGTTGTATTCACAGCTGATGACGCTGTTGCTTGGAACGAAAGAGGAGAAAAGGTTGTTCTCGTTCGTCTCGAAACTTCACCTGAAGATATCACAGGTATGAAGGCTGCTCAGGGTATCCTCACAGTTCGTGGCGGTATGACATCACACGCTGCCGTTGTTGCTCGTGGTATGGGTACATGCTGCGTATCAGGCTGTGGCGAAATCAAGATGGATGAAGAAAACAAGAAGTTTGAACTCGCTGGCAAGACATACAACGAAGGCGACTGCATCTCAATCGATGGTTCAACAGGTAACATCTACGACGGCATCATCCCAACAGTTGACGCTTCAATCGCAGGTGAATTCGGCAGAATCATGAGCTGGGCTGACAAGTACAGAGTTCTTAAGGTTAGAACAAATGCTGATAACCCAACAGATGCTAAGAAGGCTAGAGAACTCGGCGCTGAAGGTATCGGTCTTTGCCGTACAGAGCACATGTTCTTCGAACCAGACAGAATCGGTGCATTCCGTGAAATGATCTGTGCTGACACAGTTGAAGAAAGAGAAGCTGCTCTCGCTAAGATTGAACCAATGCAGCAGGCTGACTTTGAAGCTCTCTACGAAGCTCTCGAAGGCTGCCCAGTTACAATCAGATTCCTCGACCCACCACTCCACGAATTCGTTCCAACAGAAGAAGCTGACATCAAGGCTCTTGCTGATGCTCAGGGCAAGTCAGTTGCTGACATCAAGGCTCTTATCGCTTCACTCCACGAATTCAACCCAATGATGGGCCACAGAGGCTGCCGTCTTGCTGTAACATATCCTGAAATTGCTGCTATGCAGACAAAGGCTGTTATCAAGGCTGCTATCAACGTTAAGAAGAACCACCCAGACTGGACAATCGTTCCTGAAATCATGATCCCACTCGTTGGCGAAATCAAGGAACTTAAGTATGTTAAGGACGTTGTTGTTAAGACTGCTGACGCTGTTATCGCTGAGCTCGGTTCTGACCTCAAGTATGAAGTTGGTACAATGATCGAAATCCCAAGAGCTGCTCTTACAGCTGATGACATCGCTAAGGAAGCTGAATTCTTCTGCTTCGGTACTAACGACCTCACACAGATGACATACGGCTTCTCAAGAGACGACGCTGGTAAGTTCCTCGATGCTTACTATGACGCTAAGATCTTCGAAAACGATCCATTTGCTAAGCTCGACCAGACAGGTGTTGGTAAGCTTATGGAAATGGCTGTTAAGATGGGTAAGGAAGTTCGTCCTGACATGCACCTCGGTATCTGTGGTGAACACGGCGGCGACCCTTCATCTGTTGAATTCTGCCACAAGATCGGTCTGTCTTACGTTTCATGCTCACCATTCCGTGTGCCAATCGCAAGACTCGCTGCTGCTCAGGCTGCATTACGCTAAGGTAGTCAAACCTGAATTCGCACTCGTATGGGACTTCAAAATCACATACGAAATGGCGAAAAACTGGAGAAAAGCACATAATGCCTATCTCCGACAAAACCAATGGAAAGACTTGACTGTAAGGGTTTGTCTTGATGTTGGGTAATAAAGTAAACGACGCCCCTGTTCGATTATGAACAGGGGCGTTTTGTTGTATCCATAAAAATATTGAAAATTCCTACCAAGTGTGCTATAATTATAATGTATAGGTATAACCACAGCTCTGAAAGGAGTTTTTATGAAATATAAAACTGTAAAACCATTTGTAAAGTGGGCAGGCGGAAAAAGCCAGCTCCTCAATGACATTCGGGCAAAGTATCCCGAAAAGATAGATAAATACTGTGAGCCGTTCGTTGGCGGCGGTGCAGTTCTTCTTGATGTGCTTGCAAATTGTAAGCCAAAAGAAGTATTGATTAACGATATAAACGCCGAACTTGCCAACACATATGCCCAGATTAAGAATAGCGTTGATGAGCTTATTGAAATGCTTTCTGAAATGCAGAAAACTTTTTGGGAGAAAAATGATACAGACCGTAAGATTATGTATCTTGCAAAGCGTGAGCGTTTTAATGACCTGAAAGTTAACGGCGACGAGCAGATTAATCTTGAAAAAGCGGCATTGTTCATTTTCCTTAACAAGACTTGTTTCAACGGATTATATCGTGTAAATCGCAAAGGGCTTTTCAATGTCCCCATAGGTTCATATAAAAAACCGCCTATCTGTGATGCTGAAAACCTCAGACTTATAAGCGGACTTCTTAAGAATGTTCAGATAAGATGCGGAGATTATAGCGAATGTGCTGATTTTATCGATGAGAACACCTTTGTCTACATCGACCCTCCCTATCGCCCGCTTACTGCAACAGCCTCATTCACTTCCTATTCAGAGAACGAATTCGGCGATAAACAGCAGATTGAACTTGGTAAGTTTGTTGATGAAATCTCTGCAAAAGGTGCAAAGGTTGTTGTCAGCAACTCCGACCCAAAGAATAGCGATGAAAGCGACAGCTTCTTCGATGACTTGTATTCAAGCTATACGATTATGCGTGTTTCTGCCAAACGTATGATTAACAGCAAGGCTACTGGCAGAGGTAGTGTAAATGAACTTTTGATTTGTAATTGTTAAAGGAGAATTGTTATGGCTAAAAGAAAAAATATTCCACAGGGTATGCCTGCATATAGTGACTTGATTAACCCTACCATAACAGCCCTTCAAAATCTCGGCGGTTCTGGAAAGGTTGATGAAATCTATAATGAAGTACTTAAAATAGTATCTTTGCCTGATGAAATCATTGATTTTCAGCACTCTGAAAAGTCCAGTCAAAGTGAACTTCAATACAGATTAGCGTGGGCACGCACTTATTTAAAGAACTACGGGATTATTGACAACTCTTCACGAAGCGTATGGGTTGTTCTTCCTCAGCATAAGGATATTAAGTCTGTAGATGTTGATGATTGTGTTACAAAAGTAAGAAGTATGTTCGGAAAGAAACCTGATACTATCACGCAGAACGATGACAATTTAGAAGATGAAGGCATAGATTTACCTGAAGAAATAAAGCCTTGGCGTACTAAACTACACGATATTCTGTTGAATATGAACCCGTTTGCATTTGAACGTCTTACCCAAAGACTTCTCAGAGAATGTGGGTTTTCACAAGTAGAGGTAACTAAAAAATCTGGTGATGGCGGCATAGACGGATTCGGTAAGCTCATGATAAATGGTTTATTCAGTTTCAAGGTTGCTTTCCAATGCAAGCGTTATAACGGTACTGTTCCTGCGAGTGATATTCGAGATTTTAGAGGCTCGCTTACAACAGATGTTGAAAAAGCTTTATTTATAACTACTGGCTCATTTTCAAAACCAGCAAAGGAAGAAGCTATGACGCAAGGCAAAATTCAAATCGACTTGATTGATGGTGAAGAATTTATGAACCGTCTTGCAGAATTCCAGATAGGTGTAAAACCAATAACTGATTATGATATTGATGAAGTATATTTTTCGCAGATATAAGGTGGATTAACTATGAAACGCAACTTTAAAGACTGGCTCTCAAAATTCCGTGGCAGTATCGCCAATTACGGATATTACATAGATTTCGACAAGGTATACCGTAATGTCAATGAAATCAAGGTTGAGCTTAATATCCTCAACTCCCTCATCGGCTCAAAGAATATCGAGGGCGATTTCAAGAATATCATTGCAAAATATCCCGAAACGCTGAAATGTATTCCTATTTTGCTTGCCGTCAGAGCAAACGAGATTTACGCCATTGATGGCGACGGAGATTTTACATACAACTTCAAAAATTCAAACTGTACCCCTGAACAATATGTGGTGTTTATGCGTAAAACAGGGCTGTTTGACCTACTTGAAAATCATATAATCAATAATCTCGTCGACTATGTAACGGGTGTTGAAACAGGACTTGATTCCAATGGTCGCAAGAATCGTGGTGGACATCTTATGGAAGATTTGGTTGAAAGTTTCATTGTTAAGGCAGGTTTTGAAAAGGACAAGACCTATTTCAAGGAGATGTATATTCACGAAATCACAGAGAAATGGAGTATTGACCTTTCTGCGATTTCAAATCAGGGCAAGGCTGAAAAGCGTTTTGACTTTGTAATAAAGACCGACAAGGTTATCTACGGCATTGAAACGAATTTCTACGCAAGTGGCGGCTCAAAGCTCAACGAAACCGCACGAAGCTATAAGCAGATTGCTCAGGAAGCGGCAACTATTGACGGCTTTGAGTTTGTGTGGTTTACAGACGGCTCTGGTTGGACAAGCGCAAGGCACAACCTTGAAGAAACATTTGACGCTATGGAACATATTTACTCCATTGATGATTTGGAGAATGGGGTTATTTCGACACTTTAAGGAGTATTTTATGGCTAACAAACCTTTTGAATATAAAGTAAACTTAGTTCCTTTGAACATTCCTAATGATAGACCCGACTTATTTCGTGAAGAATTATATAATGTACCATATTTATTATACGAAGTAGAAACACTTGCAGACGGCAACAAGATAGTTATAAACAAACCAGGCGGAAAACGTAATTTTGGACGTTTATCAAGAGATGATTTTATGGTGTTTATATATGATACTATAGAAGAAACTTTGTGGTTAATAAGTCATTCTGAATTATACGATGATCTTATGTACAAAAAGAAATATGACTTTAATTCCGCTTTGAAAATTGTAAAGGGACTCTTCGCAGTTTGTTGCGGAGCAGAGCCTGATGATGTAATAAATGAACTTTCTCTCAAAAACACAGTAGGTTTACCAATCGATGTTATTTATAAGGTATACAAATGGATTTGGGGACAGGAGGATTGCAACTATCCTAATAAAAAAGGTAGATGGATGTCTATGGAAGCTATATTAGTCGCATTTGATGTAACTCCTGAAGATTTGGAGTAAGTAATGAAAAAGAAAATAACCAAATGGCAACCCGATGACTTCGAGCTTGAAATGACTACACACTGGTCATTCCCAAAGCGTGGAGATTGGGCTACCCACGATGCAAAATGGCGAGGAAACTGGTCGCCATATATTCCAAGAAACATCATTCTCCGCTATTCTCAAGAGGGTGATTTGGTTCTCGACCAATTCGCAGGCGGCGGAACAACTCTTGTTGAAGCCAAACTGCTCAACCGAGATATAATCGGTATTGATATAAACGATGTTGCTCTTGAACGCTGTCGGGAGAAAACCTCTTTCGACTATGAGCCTGCAAAGGGCAAGGTTTATATCAAGAAGGGCGATGCTCGTAATCTTGATGGTATTTCTGATGAGAGTATAGATTTAATCTGCACTCATCCTCCCTACGCTGATATTATTAAATACAGTGAGGGCATTGATGGCGATTTATCTCAGCTTAAAGTCAAGGATTTTCTTGAGCAGATGAAGCCTGTCGCTGAGGAAAGCTATCGTGTTCTTAAGAAAGGTAAGTTCTGTGCAGTTCTTATGGGAGATACCCGTCAGAAAGGCTGTATGATCCCGATGAGTTTTGATGTTATGAAGATTTTTCAGGACGCAGGTTTTACGCTAAAAGAGCTTATCATCAAGGAACAGCATAACTGTAAGGCAACGGGATACTGGAAAACTAACAGCGTGAAATATAATTTTCTACTGATTGCACACGAGTATTTGTTTGTGTTCAGGAAATAAACACTATTATGTGGGATATAACATACATATTAAAAATTATAAATGATGATAAATTTGTGAGGTGTAAATAATGAAATGCGCAACATCTAATATAGAAATAGAAACTATTATTAAAAGAATTGATGATAGCAGACTCAATCTTCAACCTGACTTCCAGCGCGGTGAAGTATGGAGTGTTGCTAAACAGCAAAAGTTGATTGATACTATTTTAAGGAATTGGAGTATGCCTCCGATACACATTATTCCAGCAAACAATGGAATATCTGAAGTAATGGATGGACAACAACGTTTGAGATCAATAGAAAACTTCTGTAAGGATAAGTTTAAGATAAATGGAAATATAGCACCTTTTAATGTTGAGATTAATGCCTTACATGGTATGAGATTTTCAGAACTTCCTATTGATGTAAAGAATCGTTTTTTGTGTTATGCAATAACTTTTATTACTCTTACAGATTATGAACCGTCCGAACCAGCGGAATTGTTTGATAGGCTTAACCAACCTATGAAACTTACGTCAGCGGAGCAACGAAATGCATATGTAGGCGAAACAAGAAATCAAATTAAAAAACTGGTGGAAAAATTCGAGGATTTAGGTGCTTCAGCAGAAAAAATAGGATTTTCAAATTCAAGATTAGCCTATGACGAAATAATTGCAAAATTCTGTTATTGCATCGAAATTGGAACCTTAAAGAAAAAAATAGTTTCCACAGACATTTCTAATATGTACCGCAGTAACGATAAGACATTTTCTGACAATACGATAAAAGAATGCGAGTATGTATTAGAAAGATTCATGAATGTTTTTAATCAAGTAGAGTATTCAGATTATAGGTTAAAAATGAACAAAGCAACTATTTTCAGTTGGTTTATATATATAAAGCAACATAAGGAAATTGAAGATTCAATGCTTTCACAAGTTATTTTCTCTTTTGAGATTTGCAGAGACTTCCTTAAAGGAAAAATAAATAATTATAATGCAGAATGTGTAGCAGTAGATATAACTGAGAGAATATATGATATCAGTAAACATCTTGAATCACTTATGATGATATTTAATCAAAGAGCATCTATGGGAAGTACAGATGCATTATCAATTATATATCGAGATATTATTATTTATATTTTTAGTTGTTGGGTTTTGAATATGAGAACAGAAATTACAGAAGTTTTTGAAAAAGAAGCCGAGAAAGGTGTTTCGGTTGCATTGGAATATATTTATGACTATTATTTTTGGGGAGAAATATTCTAATGAGAAGTGCAAAATCAAATGATTACTGGAGAAGCGTGTATTCCGATCCGAGACGCTATGCCAATTATATTGATGAGTTATGCTTTATTGATTGTAATGGATTTACTGAAAATGTTAAAATTGCACCTGGACTAACTGCTATATGTGGTTTAAATGGTGTAGGTAAATCATCTGTTATCTCCGCAATAGTAAAACTACTTGGCATTGGAGATGATTCCGTAATAAGAAAAAGCAAATTTCAAGGTGAAATAACAGCTCAACTAATAATAAATAGAAATATAGTTTCTAACATTTCTGAAATTTCATCTGCAATAGAAAATGGTCTTGACGGCGATTTAATTCATTATATTGACAGTGATTTAGCGATAGATTGCATAAAGTACTGGGAACAGGAAAACGTACCCGAATTGTTAAATGGTGTAGAAGAATATGAATTCACTTCAGAGCAACTAAATGAAATCAATCAAATAGTAGGAAAAGAGTATTCTAAATGTATATCATACAATATAGAAGACTCGGGGCAAAATTTTACACCTGTTTATTTTAAGATTAAAACTGGAGATATCGAATATAGTTCGCAAGAAATGGGTATAGGAGAACACTTTCTATTATATATTTATCATATAATGAGAGAGGTAAAATCCAATTCCATTGTAATAATAGAAGAACCGGAATCATATATCAGCATACATTCACAAAAAAAATTATTGAATTATATTGCTAAAATAATATCAGAAAAAAGTATAAGTGTAATTTTAACAACACATTCACCGTTTATATTAAGCCGAGTAAACCCTATGAACATTAGGATGATTACCAATAGAGCCGGAAAAATGAAAATCCAGACTCCCAACAAACTAGATGTTACAGATAAGTTGCTCGGGATGGAATATAAAGTTTATGAAAAAATAATAAACTACGATACTAAGATTGCAACTCTATTTGTAGAAGATTATGCTGCACGATTATTTTTATCATACATATTGAAACAAGAAGCCCCCGATTTATGCGATAGAGTAGATGTTGTATCCTTGAACGGAGAATCTGAGATAACAAAAATCTTAGAATTTGATATTGGCAAACACATGGCTCATCGCATAATAGGAGTATTTGATGGCGATATGCTTTCAAAAGTGTCAAGTGAAAAAATTGATGAAAAAGCTAAATTGCCATATTGTTTTCTACCTATTAATCAATGTATTGAGATTGAAATACAGGAATTTGTAAAAAGCGAAGATGGAATAATCACATTACAAGAAGAATTAGATGTCGATAGTTCCCTGTTTTATGCCGTTTTAGAGAGTTTAGAAGGCGAGGATCATCATGATTGGTTTCTTGAGCTTTGTAAGAAAATTGATAAAAAAGAGGACATTGTAATAGAAGCATTCTATAATGTTTGGTGCCAATCAAACAAAGAAGAAATACAGAAATTTGTTAAAGACATTCAAGAAAAAGTATCTATGGAAATTAAAATCCCAGTTACGAATTAATATATTAATTGTGCTATGTGTTGTTTTCTTCGAAAAATCTTCTCACTTTTAAAGTTCAAGAGTGCTGATAAAACCAAAAGAAAAACAGCCTATTTAGTGTCATCAGAGTCTGAAGGATATTATCCTATATTGCCTTGCTTTTCGCTACGTTGCATAACGCAAAAAATCCCCGTTTTTCTTCCCGAATTCGTCACTTTTTCTGAAGCAGCATTGCCTCATCCCCTCGCAGAGCGCAAAGACTTATGATAGCCCCGCTGTCAAAAGTATCTTTGCGTTACTTCTGGAAGAAGTAACAAGACAAGAGCAAGCTTATCCAGAAGGCAGTAATGCTCTAAAAAAAGTGATTTACCTCCACCCCTATACTGCCGGAAAACCGAATATTTCAGATAGCTGTTTTTGTGTATGTTGCACACGAACAGCTATTGTCTTTTCCCAAAAAGAAGCTTCGATAAGTTTCTTTTTCGGGATTTTTTATGTAAACTGCAACAAAAGACGAACAGGAAACACAGCACATTGCCAGTCGAATAATCCCTATTACTAACAGCAATATACCCCCGGAAAATCGGCTTTTTCAGACCCTATATTTCTGGTATTTTGTCAATTGTGCCGAACATACATTTCGTAGTATAATGGAAGTGCGAACAAAAAGAGTGCACTCGTTCGCAGTACCTTGAAAATTTAATATACCTCCACCCCGAATGTCCTTTACATATACGAAAAGTGTATGTCAGCTTTACGCTGTATCACATTTTAAGGAGGAATTTCCTATGAGAAATCCAAACTGGGACATCTTCGGGGAAGTCAAAGAAACCGTCAGCGTTCCCTCTGCCGCAGAATATTACGGTATGAGCGTACGCAATGGAATGACCACTTGCATTTTCCACGAGGACAGAAATCCGTCTATGAAGTTGTACGACGACCACTTTTACTGCTTCGGATGCGTCGAATACGGCGACGTTGTAAAGCTTACCGCAAGGCTGTTCGGCTTAACGCAATATGAAGCCGCAAAGAAGCTCTGCTCTGACTTCGGTATTATCCATTCAAGAGATAAACCGATTATCAGACAGAAAATATGCGTGCAAAGCCAGAGAGAAAAGGAGCAAAGGGTATTTCGCATTCTCTCCGATTATTGCTCATTACTACGCAGATTTCGGACTGAATATGCTCCCAAAAGCGACAGCGAAGCTCTCCACCCTTTATTCACCGAAAGCCTTACACAGCTTGAAATGTATGAGCATTTCTGTGATATTTTTATCTCAGGTACAACAGACGAAAGAAAAGACTTTATGGAAAACCGCAAGGAGGTTATCGATTATGCAGACAGAAGAAACAATGACTACAACACCGACACCCGCATCGCCTGCTGATGAAAAAATTATCGGTTGGTTTGACGGAAAGAAAATCGACGAGCTTGCTTTCTGTGAGGAATTTGTAAAGCAGTACAACTTCAAATATTTCGAAGGCTGTTTCTACAATCTTGACGGAGTGCAGGAGGACGCTTATGTTGAAAGCCTTATCACAACAAAGCTGAAGGACGCAGGCGTTCGCTACGGACTTGCGAATAAAATCAAAAATCTGATGAACGCTCTCAGGCATATCTGCTTTACCGAGGAAATGGAAACAGATTTAAACGAAATCCATATCCTTAACGGAACTTATCGTATTGACGGGACATTCTCTCCCGAAAAGAAGCATTGCCGCAACAGAATTAATGTCAGCTACACAGAGGAAGCAGTAAAGAAAGCTGCCGTGTGGGAAAGGTTTGTAAACGAACTCCTTGAACCTGATGATGTAAAGACGTTGCAGGAATTTATCGGATACTGCCTGCTGAATACCACAAAGGCACAGGCTATGCTCTTTCTTGTGGGACGAGGCGGCGAAGGTAAAAGCCGTATCGGTGTTATCCTTGAAAAGCTGTTCGGAAAGGCTTGCTACTTTGACAGTATCGTAGCGCTCTCGAAAAACAAATTTCGTCAGGGCAACCTTGTAGGCAAGTGCGTTCTTGTTGATGACGATATGAGTTTCGAGGGAATTAAGGATACGTCATTCCTGAAAAGTCTTGTAACAGCAGAAACCTGTATTTCCGTAGAAAAGAAAAATGTTCAGGCTATTCAGGCAAAGCTCTGTGCGAGGGCAGTTGTATTCTCAAACAGCAATCCGAACTCTCTTTATGACAAGACGGACGGCTGGCACAGGCGACTTATTGTTCTTGACACAAAGCCTGTTCCCCCTGACAGAAAGCCTGACCGCTATCTTTCGGAAAAGCTTATCGCAGAGCTTGACGGAATTTTCTTCTGGGCACTTGAAGGACTAAAGCGACTTATCGAAAATGATTTTATTTTCACAGTCAGCAACAAGACCAGAGAAATAATGGAGAACTTAAAGCAAGAGAACTGTAATGTCGCAGAATTTATGAACGACGCTCAGGCAGTTCAGCTTTCTCCCGACAGCACAACTTGTTCCGTTGATATTTACAACGCCTATGTAAACTGGTGCCAGAGCAACGGCTTGCAGGAACTCAAACAGAAAAGCTTTTACGACTGGCTGTATCATAACTGTGAAAGCTATAATCTCTCCCCTACGAACAAAGCTCACAACGGAAGAAATTACGTCAGAGGTTATGTCGGTATCAGCGTTTCTTACAGAAGCAAGGCAGCATAATTTTTTCATTCCAAGTGAAAAAGGTATGTACGTACGTACCTAGTAAAAGAAAAATCCGAAGCCTTATGGTACGTACGTACGCAGGGTTTTAAACTGAAATGAAAATTTTTTCTTTCGGAAAAGCTATCAAGGCTGAATTTATTTTTACGTTGACAGCAAGCATAGCCTGTGTAAAGACACAGACACGTTTTCGCAAAAACTGTATGCCTGCTCTCTGTTATTATCATTGAGAGCAAGCATATGACTTGTGGCCACACTCGGCGTTTTTTCAGAAAGTCTGAAAAATAAATGCTTACCCTCTTGATGAGAGCAAGCATCGCCTTTGTAGCCACATCGTCACTTTTTTGTGAGCTATGCTTTCTGCAACTTCGTTGACAGCAAGCATAGCATTTGTCTATACACTGCCCACTTTTCTACGAAAATCGCCAACGCAGACAAATACAAAAACTTGTTGGGAGAACCCAAACCCCTTGAATGATTTTCTGAAAAATCTGCGTCATCCCATAAGGGACTTGACAAAAATATTCTATTCGTGTATAATCGCTTTAAAGTGTTAAAATATTTGAATCTGGAGGATTTAAAAATGACAAGAAATAATTATTTTGATATAAGCACACTCGACAGAAATCGTGAACGCACAGTTGTATTTTACGGACGAGTTTCAACGGAACACGAAGCTCAGCTCTCGGCTCTTGAAAATCAGATGCAGTGGTATTCCGACCAAGCAAAATATCACCCGAACTGGAATGTCATTGACAAGTATATTGACGAAGGCATCACAGGAACTCAGGCAAAGAAAAGACCTTCTTTCCTCAGAATGATAGAGGACGCAAAGAGTGGAAAGTTCGATTTGATTGTTACCCGTGAGGTTTGCAGATTTGCAAGAAATACTGTTGACACTCTCAACTTTACCCGTGAACTCAAAAATATCGGCGTTGAGGTTTATTTCGTTGAGGACAACATCTGGACAATGGAAGGCGACGGAGAACTTCGTCTCTCCCTTATGGCAACTCTCGCTCAGGAAGAAAGCAGAAAGGTGTCGGAGCGTGTTAAGGCTGGACAGAAAATAAGTCGTGAAAATAAAATGCTGTATGGAAGTGGAAACATTCTCGGATATGACCGCAAGGCTGGTGAAAGTTATACTATCAATCCTGAACAGGCTGAAACTGTCAGAATGATATTTGACCTCTATGAGCAGGGCTTGGGCGGTGCTAAAATCGCAAAGGTGCTGACTGAGCGTGGACGTAAAAATTCGTCGGGGCTTGTCCGCTGGGATGTATCCTATATCACCCGTGTTATTGCGAATGCTACTTACAAAGGCTGTGTATGCTACAACAAGAGCCGAAGCAACAACTACTTAGAACAGAAGCGTATCACCAATCGTGACAGAGATAGTTATATCTATGAAAAGGGCGACTTTGAACCGATTATTACCGAAGAACAGTGGGACAGATGCAACGAGCTTCTTGCGAAAAGAAGAATTGTCAGCAAGGACAAATTCGGCAATACTACCTCAACGGGATATAATCCTTCTGCGGACTTATGGCAGAGAAAATTACGCTGTACCTGTGGCTCGAAATTCAGAAAGAATGTTTATCATAAGCACGATGACGGCAGTAAGACCTTCTGCTACATCTGTTATAACAAGCTCAATCACGGCAATGCGGCTAATCGCAAAAAAGCAGGACTTGAAACGGAAGGATATTGCGATAACAAGACGGTTCTTCAGTGGAAAATGGATATGATGGGCGAATTTATTTTCAATGAGCATTGGGCAAACAGAGCGAAGGATATGCAGGATGCACTTGAATATATCAAAAAATATTATACGCAGAGTGCACCCGAAGCTGTTCCGACTTTTGATTATGAAGCTGAAATTACAAAGCTTGAACGAAAGCTCGATGCTCTGATTGATATGCGTACTGACGGAGAGATAACCAAAGAGGAATATAAAAAGAAACGTGCAGAATATGAAGCACAAATCAAAAACCTCAGAAGTCAGGCGACATCTGTATCCCCTGCAACTCCTACAACTGATACACTTGACCTTGATAAGATTATCTCGGCGTTAAATGACATTTCCGACAGCAAAACAGAGCTCGGACGCGAAGTATTGGAAGATATTGTTTCATCTGTTATTCCCACAAGCGAAGGCGTGTATGAATGGCACTTATCCACAGGAGCTGACTCCGAAACGCAGACAAACCTTGCAGTCAAAGGCAGAGCAAACTCCAAGGAAAGACCGTATGTGTATTTATACGGCGAGGAAGCGGACAAAACCGCTTCCGATGTACATAATATCTGCATTGTCAATTTTGACTGCCTACGCAGATTACTGCACAGGCTGCGCTCAGATAAAGATAGGCGTACGCCTTTCATACACTCAGCATGGGCTTATAACTGAGCCTGGCTGATGTATAAATCAAAAATAAGACCTCCCTTTTCCGCAAGGAATCGGGAGGTTTTGGTTTTAAGTATGACAAGATATATTCAGATAATTAGTTTAATCAGATATTATAAAAGGATACCATTCAGTATTTTTGATTTCATCTAACGTTGCTAGCCTGACAATTGGTAACTCAGAATAATTCTCAATATTTATAAAATTTCTCTGCCCATTTATATTGCTTAGATAATCACTGATGCAAGAAAACTCTAAATCACATTCATCGCACACAGCAACCACTTTATTTGTTGTTTTATCAACCATAAGTTCCATTACGCCGTGAGTACTGCATACAGGGCAATATCCTATAGTATACGTTTTATTCATAATTCATCCCCTCAGCAATTCAATTAAAAAGGACTGCCAAACACGCAGTCCTTTTTTCATTTAGTCAATTGTAATATAATCACTTGAAGCATAGCCCTCAAATGTGTTTCCGTCCTTGTCGGTGTACTTCACCTTATACCATGTCACGCCGTTTTCTGTGATTTTACCGTCGCTTGTGATAGTAACCTTTGACTTGTTAGGCATTTTCGCAACAACATTTGAACTGTCGGCTGTGCTCGGTGAAGAACGAAGCTTTAACGAGTCATCAACCTTGACTGTACCTGTTGAACCCGATGAGTTGCTGTTGTCGTCCTCAGAATCCTCGTCATCATCGTCCTCGGCTTCTGTTTCCTCTTCCTCAGGTTCGGTTTCTTCCTCTGTTTCAGGCTCTGTCGGCACTTCGATTTCTACATCTTCATCACTTCCGTCGCTGTAAAGAATAAAGATTGTTCTCGGCTCATGCTCGTCTGCGCCACAGAAAAAGTCGCCTTCATCATATTCCTCAAGCTCTGTTGTATCCTCAGTTTCAAGGGAATATGAATAAACAGTACCTGTTTTTCCTACCTTTATAAACTCATAGTCCTTGCCTTCGCCGTCCTCACGGACAATTTCACGGATTTCATAATACGACTTTCCGCTGCTCTTGAGAGTTTTAGAAAGGTTTACGTCGCCGTCGCTTGTGATGTCAAATATTTCATGACGATATGTATCATCACCAGTATCTTCTCTGATTACAAGCTCCATACCACCGTCAAAGTCGATATCGAGAATGTAGTAACAGCCGATTTCCTCGTCGCTGTCAGCGAACATAAAGTCCTCAGCATATTCCATAAGATACTCAGCGTCCTCAGACTGTCTGTCATAGTCAAACTCAGGACGTTCTCTGTCAGGTGATTCAGTCGGAGCCTCTGTCGGCGGCTCAGTTGTCGGCATAATCGGCTCAATTTCCTCATAGCTGTCGAAAATGCTCGGGTCAACAGGCTGATTATCGTAATTTTCCTTTTTGAAAAGTACAAGAGTAATAATAATTGCCGCAATGATAATTACAGAACACGCTGAAAGAATAAGCGCCATTCTCAGTTTTGAGCCTGTGTCCTGTGATGATGATTTCTCAGGCTGCTGTCTTGGCGGACGCCTTCTCTGAACAGGCTGTTCCTCGTAATCATAGTCATCATACCCCTGGGCGTAACGTCCGTTCTGAGCCTGCATACGCGGCTGTCCGTAGCCCTGGTTCTGAGGAGGCTGTGACGGATATCTCGGCTGAGTCTGCTGCTGCGGAACGCCGAAGCCGTCGTTATAGGCACCCATAACCTGTGTTCTGTCATGATTTGCGCTGATTCTTCTTACATCGTCTGCAAGAGGAATGTTTTCCTGCGGAATTTTCACAGGACGCTTTTTCGGGAACGCTTCTTCAAACTGGTGTGCAAGACCAAGCTTTGCAAATGCTGTGCATGCAAGCGGACTGCTGTCAGCAGTTGGAGAAACAATAAGCTCATCTCGTATTTTCTGATTGAGAGAGCTTATGTGAGTTGTAACGGCAGAAGGCGAAATCTTGAAAATCTTTGAGATTTCAGCCGCAGACATGCCGTTGTAGTAATACATAAGATAGAACAGCTTTTCTTCATCTGTAAGCTTATAGATAAAGTTTGCCGCCGCCTGTGAAATGTTAGGGTTTGAGGCAAGTCTGTTCATAACTGGCTTGTAATCACCCGCAGGATGCTCAGGCAGAATTGCAGGACCGCCCTGTTCACGAAGGAAATCAGGACGCTGTTTTCTTATACCTGAAACGATTATAGTTGCGGCAATCGAGTTAATCCATCTCTGGAAATTGTTTCTGTTTGAGAGAACATGGAGATTGTCAAGCGCTGTTTCATAGCACTTTGAAACAATATCGTCAGGGCTCTGCATTACATTTGAAAGCTTTGAAGCTATGAAATACACCTGCTTATAGGTTGCATTGTATAAAACCTCATTTGCTTTGATGTTATTGTTTAAAACCTCTGTAATAAGTGTGTTGTAGTCGGGTTTTATGTCTGCGCCGCAGTGAACGCATTCTGTTGCAAACTCATCGGTTTCACGATGACAATTTCTGCATAACATAATATTACCTCTTTTAAACTTATTAAATTTCAATTTTTATTTTCGTCAATCCATATTAGTATACCATTTTATTGCGATTTTGTCAATTGTGCATATGTTATACAGGATAAAATAAAGCCCTGAAGCAAAAGCATCAGGGCAAACTTATTGACTATTGTGAATTTCTGAGATATAATAAGCTTATGGGTGTCTGCATAAAACGGTAGGCGGGTGCGTGACCGCACAGGACAAATCGTTCTTCACTTTGTGAAGTGCGGTTTTCTTTTTGTTCCGACCATTTATTTTGTAGGGGACGGCGCCTTCGACATCCCTTAGGACAGAAAAAATTACCGCCCCATCGACCAAAATGTAGCAGTTATTTTTTAACCTAAACATAGAGGGAGAACCGCTTATCGCAGTCACCCTTTTTTATTATTATACAGCTTTTATAATATCATGCCAACCCTGTTTACAAAAAAACGTTTTTATGATAAAATTATTATATGTAGATACAGACGGGGAAATATACACATGCGATGTTAAAAGGAGATGATATCTTGAAAAAAGCCGGAGCTGTTCTTGCAGCGGTTATGGCGTGCTTTGCGTTATGCAGCACCACCGCCGTTGCACAGGACAAGCCGACAATCTGTCTTAACGCAGGCTATGGCGGCGAAAACGACATAACAGAGGTTGAACTCAATATAGAAAACAACAGCGGTATTTCCGCTTATTCGGTAAAGGTTAACTACGACCCGAAAACGCTTGAATTTGTTGAAGCCAGACAGGGTGATGCAATCGGAAGCGGAACCTTTTATTCAAACGGCGAATTTTCAGAGGACTGTGTGAGACTTGTCTGGTCCGACAGCAGAAACAGGTCAGGGGACGGAACACTCGCAGTTCTGCGATTCAAGACAGCAAATGAAACAGAGGGTACAAAAACGCCCCTTTCAATCGGTCACTCGACCATAAGTGACGACCTTAGCAGCGCTGAATTTGACGTACGAAACAGCGAGCTGAGAATAGGCGGCGACATAAACACAGGAGATGTCAATATGGACGGAATCGTTGATGTGTCGGACGTTGTTGCGCTTAACATGTATCTTTTAGAGGGCATGTCCGACAGCATCTCCTATACAATTCAGGCAAATTGTGAAGTTTCGGGCGACAAAAAAATCAGCGCTGACGACAGCGTGTGCCTCATAAATCACGTTTCGATGATAACGGAGGTGCAGTAATGAAAAAGAAAAGAATCTTTGGACGCATTCTTTCAGCCGTGACTTCCGTGCTGATGCTTGCACCGCTTTTTGTCGTAAAGGCGGACGCCGACATGACGGCAAGTCAGGACTGCCTTGACCTTATAAAAGAGGTTGAAGGCTTTACACAGTATAAATACTGGGACTACAGCCAATGGACAATCGGCTACGGCACAGGCGTTGACGCCGACGAATATCCCGACGGCATTACAGAAGAGGAAGCTGAAAAGCTTCTGAAAAAGGCTATGGGTACATACGAAGGCTATGTCAACAAGTTTGCGGACAAATACAACATAGACCTAAAGCAGAATCAGTTTGACGCACTCGTATCGCTCTCATACAATATGGGCAACATCTGGAGTGCATATGACGAATTTGACCTTAAGAATTATCTCATAGACGGTGCTTCAAGCCACAGCTTTCTTGAAATCGCAAAGGGCTTCGGTGAATGGAGAAAGGCGGGCGGAGAGGTTCTGCAGGGGCTTGTAAACCGTCGTGCAGACGAGACAAGGCTTTTCCTCTCAGACAGGAGCGACAGCCGCGCTGAAGTGTGGAGAGTTAACACAGACAGCGGAATCAATCTCCGTGAAAGACCCGATTCATCAAGCGAAAAGACGGGTATGCTCGCCATGAACACTATTTATGAAGTGACCGAAAAGATTAATGTTGACGGCTCACTCTGGGGCAAGACGGTTGTTGACGGCAAGGAACAGTGGGGCATTCTTGAATACTCCAAATATATTGTCGGCGGACCTCTTGACTATGAAGGCGGTACCGGCTCAACGGGTGACACCGAAAAATGGGAAATCACTTCCGAAAACGGTGTAAATTTAAGAGAAGGTCCTGGGTACAGCTATGACATACTCGATGTTCTTGAATACGGCACGGAATTTACCGTTACGGCAACTATCGAGGCGGATGAGCATGTATGGGGAAAGACCGCTTATGACGGTCAGGACGGCTGGATTGCGCTGACTTACGCTAAAAGAGTCGGTCAGAAGGAATTTGACACAAGCGTACTTGAAGGAATTTACATAAAAAAAGAACCTGAGAAAACTGAGTATAACGAAGGCGAAATGTTAAGTCTTGACGGAATTGAGGTTGTTGCGACCTACAGCGACAAAACAGAGAAAACGATTACGGACTTCACAGTAAGCGGATTTGAGTCGACTCCCGGCGAACAGACCGTAACAGTCACATATATGGAAAAGACAGCGATGTTTAAGGTGCTTGTTCACGAAAAGGAGCTGACGGGTATTCAGATTGCCTCCCTGCCTGAAAAAACGATTTACAAGCAGGGCGAGGAAATAGACCTTAAGGGCATGGTTGTCATGGCGGTTTACGACAACGGCAGTATGGAGGCTGTTGAGGATTTCGTAATCAGCGGATATGATTCGACAGCGGGTACTAAAACGATTGAAGTGTCCTACGGTCAGTTCAGAGAGAATTTCACGGTTGAAGTGACCGAAAGACAGATGACAAAGATTGTTATAACAAAGCTCCCAGACAAAACTGAGTATATCATCGGGCAGGAGCTTGACCTTACAGGACTTATCGTCTATGCACACTTTGACAACAACAGCAAAAATCAGGTGACGGCATATTCATTTGACGGTTACAATCCGCAGATTATCGGCCCTCAGACAATAACCATCGCCTACAACGGCTTTAAGACGGAATTTGAGGTTACTGTCAACGAGCCTGATATGTATGAGCTCCCCGGAGACGTTGACGACGACGGAATGAGAACCGTTTTTGACCTGGTTCTGCTCAACCGTCTCGCAAACGAGGGTAAATGCGAATTTTCAAGCGACAGGCTCTATCTTGCAGACATCAACGGCGACGGCAGTTATGACGCACAGGACATCGAGGCGCTCAGCAGAATTGTTTCAGAACAGTAAATATGAAATACGGGACGAAAACATATCGTCCCGTATTTTTTGTGACTATTCACAACGACATTCACGAAATATATACTGAAACGTTTTAAGAAAACCGATTTTCAGAAATCTGTAAACACACGGGCGGGTGTAAATCAATTACTCAAAGTGCCTAAAAACGTGGGTTTAAGCCCCGAAAAAGTCGTTTTCGGGCCGTTTTCAGAAAACGTTTTATGCGTTTTGCACAAAACGTCTCGATATACGTTAAACAAAACGTAGAATGTGACGTAAACTGTTGACAGATCAGGAAAGTTGTGGTACAATGTAGACATAGCAAAGAGGCATATATGCTAAATAGCAAAGAAACAAAAAACACACACAAACAAAAAAACATTTTGGCAAACTTATTGAAAGGTAAGGACGCAAAGCTATAGGGTCTAACCTGTTCGCAAGAATAGCATGATCGCCAGCTGCACACCTTAGCAAACTTAACGAAAGTTAAGGACGCAAAGCTATAGGGTCTAAACCGTTTAATAAAACGGCATGATCGCCAGCTGCCGTGATAATTCAGGTGAATTATCCGTCTCCAAACAATGAGATTGCCCTTGATTTATTGAAAGAAGGGTAATTGTTATGAAAAACACATTTTTTAAGAGACTGTCAGCTATCTTCGCGACAGCAGCAATCGCTGCTTCATGCAGCACAGTAATGGCTTCTGCTCAGGCAGGTACAGCTTCAATGACATTAACAGACGCAACAGCAATCGGTGGTAACTTAGTTACTGTTGACCTCATGGTTAACACAAACAATCTTTGCGCTGGTTACAACATCGACATCGAGTTTGATGATGACCTCGTTCTCAAGAACGTTGAAGGCGTTATGACAACTTGCACAGTTGATAATGTTGTTTCACTCGTTAATTTCACAGGCACATACTTCAAGGATGATAAGGTTCTTTCAACTTTAACATTTGAAGTACCTGCAGACGCATCAGAAGGCGAAGAATATGATGTCAGAGTTAAGGGCATCACAAACTTCTGCACAGATACTGAAGAATTCGAAAACGTTGTTATCAACAACAGCACAATCGAAATCCTCGAATCTGGTGACAAGGGCGTAACTGACCACATGGTATACGTTGAAGAAGGCGCAACAACTTCTACAGTAGTTGGCATGAGAGGCGACGTTAACAACGATGGTAAGGTTGACCTTTATGATGCACTCGCAGTTGCTAAGCAGATGATGTCAATCGAAGAACTCGACGCTAAGCAGAGCTTCTTCGGCAACGTAAATGAAGACGGCAAAATCGATCTTTATGACGTTATCAACATCTGTAAGTATGGTTTAGCAGCAGACAAGAGCTGGGGCTCAATCATCAACATCTAAAAATAATTGTGAATTTCGATAAAGAAAGGCGTTTAACGTCTTTCTTTATTTTTACTCATAACTGATAATTGTTATCACTACTTATTGCATATTTTACATGTAAAGAAAAAATTTTTCATATTTTCTTGTTAATTACTATTGACATTACGCAAAAAATATATTATAATATAATTACGGTAATCGGGAATGACTCTCAGTTACCTAAATTAAATTTATGTTTATTATCTGGAGGATTTATATTATGAAGAAGTTTGTTTGTTCAGTTTGCGGTTACGTATATGAAGGCGATGCAGCACCGGAAGCATGTCCACAGTGCAAGGCTCCTGCTTCAAAGTTCAACGAAGCTCAGAGCGACAGCGGAATGGCATGGGCTGACCAGCACGTTGTAGGCGTTGCTGAAGGCGTTGACCCTGAAATCATCGAAGGTTTAAGAGAAAACTTCAACGGTGAATGTACAGAGGTTGGTATGTATCTCGCAATGGCAAGAGTTGCTCACAGAGAAGGCTACCCTGAAATCGGTCTTTACTGGGAAAAGGCAGCTTATGAAGAAGCAGAACACGCAGCTAAGTTTGCTGAACTTCTTGGCGAAGTAATTTCAAGCTCAACAAAGAAGAATCTCGAAATGAGAGTTATGGCTGAAAACGGCGCTTGCGAAGGCAAGAAGAAGCTTGCTGCAAGAGCTAAGGAATTAAACCTCGACGCTATTCATGACACAGTTCACGAAATGGCTAAGGACGAAGCAAGACACGGCTGTGCTTTTGAAGGTCTCCTCAAGAGATACTTCGGCTGATAAAGTAATTTCCATACTTATCTTTCATAAATCAAGAAAAACCGGACTGTTTTATTCAGTCCGGTTTTTGTTTCAGGTTTGTCGAAAAAGTCTTTGGAAAAAATGAATCCGAAAGTTTTGTTCAAACTTTTTCAAAAGTTTGCGGGGTCGAGGGGCAGAGCCACTCGTCGCTCACCGCAGTGAGCGAAACGCTTTGCCTCGTCTGCGCATTTACGAGGGGTGAATTGACAAAACAGCCCGGTGGGCTGTTTTTCAAGAGGGGACGCTTTGCAAGAAAAAGCGTCCCTTTACTTGCTTCCCTCTTGTTTAAAATCTGCCGATTTAATCGGCAAAAATAAAAACAAAGTTTTTCTATAGTATAAAAAGGAGACCCGAAGGTCTCCGTTTCTTTTATAATAATGTTATGCCGTTTTCAGCGCACTTCTGAACCATTTCATCAGGCCATACAGAAACCTGTACCTCGCCCACATGCGCCTTTTCGAGAAGGAGCATGCAAAGTCTCGACTGACCAATACCGCCACCGATTGTAAGCGGGAGAGTTCCCTCGTCAATCATCCTGTGGTATTCGAACTGGTATCTGTCCTCAGCGTCGCATTCCTGAAGCTGTTTTCTGAGTGTTTCCTCGTCAACACGGATACCCATTGATGAAATTTCAAGCGCATTGTCAAGAACTTCGTCCCAGAATAAAAGGTCACCGTTGAGTGTCCAGTCATCATAGTCAGGGGCACGGCCGTCGTGCTTTTCACCGCTTTTGAGCTTTCCGCCAATCTGCATGAGGAATACTGTCTTGTGCTCCTTTGTGATAAGGCGCTCACGTTCCTTGGCAGTCTTGTCAGGATAAAGATTTTCAAGCTCCTGAGTTGTGATAAAATAAGGAGTTTCGCAAATCTGAGTTGTAAGCTGGCCGTAGCGCAGATTAACCTTTCGCTTTGTATAGGCAATCGCCTTGACGATAAACTTTACGGTTTCCTTTAAAAACTCAATATTTCTGTCAGCTTTTGTGATAACCTTTTCCCAGTCCCACTGGTCAACGAAAATTGAATGAGTGTTATCTGTGTTGTCATCACGTCTGATGGCATTCATATCAGTATAAATGCCCTCGCCTGCGTTGTAGCCATATCTGTAAAGAGCCATTCTCTTCCACTTTGCAAGCGACTGCACAATTTCAGCGTCTGTTTCGATTTCCTTTATAGAAAACTCAACCTTTCGCTCAACGCCGTTTAAGTCGTCGTTGATACCGCTTCCCTTTTTAACGAGAAGTGGTGCTGTAACTCTGTCAAGAGTAAGCGCAAAGGAAAGCGCCTGCTGAAACAGGTCCTTTATATATTTAATGGCATGCTGAGTTTCTCTGAGCGTCAGGACTGATTTATAGTCCTTCGGTATATAAAGCGTTTTAGCCATAGAAATCTCCTTTCAAATGAGCGTATTTATTTATCTGATACTGCCGACTGTTCTTGGATAGAGAATAACGTCTCTGATGTTCGATACGCCTGTTACATACATAATAAGTCTTTCGAAACCAAGACCGAAGCCGCCGTGTGGTACTGAACCGTATCTGCGGAGGTCGAGATAGTCCTTGTAAAGGTCGAGGTTCATGCCTCTTTCGTTCATTGCCGCAACGAGCTTGTCGTAATCAGCTTCTCTTTCACTGCCGCCAATGATTTCACCAACGCCAGGAACAAGCAGGTCAACTGCCGCAACAGTTTTTCCGTCAGCATTCTGCTTCATGTAGAATGACTTGATTTCCTTTGGATAGTTTGTTACGAAAACGGCCTTCTTGAACACCTTTTCTGAGATATAGCGTTCATGCTCTGTCTGAAGGTCACAGCCCCATTCAACAGGGTACTGGAAATCCTCGCCTGATTCCTTTAAAAGCTTGATAGCTTCTGTGTAGTCGCAAACTGCGAAGTCGTTTGAAACAAGCTCTTCGAGTCTTTCGATAAGACCGTTTTCAAAGTGAGCGTCAAAGAACTTCATTTCGTCAGGGCATGTATCTAAAACTGTTCTGATAACTGTCTTAATCATGCTTTCAGCTTCTTCGATAATTTCAGGAAGCTCAGCAAAAGCAATCTCAGGTTCAACGTGCCAGAATTCAGCTAAGTGCTTTGGAGTGTTACTGTTTTCAGCACGAAAGCTTGGGCCGAATGTGTAAATCTTACCCATAGCCATAGCCGCAACTTCACCTTCAAGCTGTCCCGAAACAGAAAGGCCTGCCTTCTTGCCGAAGAAATCGTCAGCGTAGTATTCTTCTTCGTTCTTGTAATCTGTTGAGTAACCGATTGTTGTTACCTGGAACATTTCACCTGCACCCTCACAGTCTGAACCTGTGATGAGCGGTGTGTTGATGTAGACAAAGTTCTTGTCCTGGAAATACTTGTGAAGAGCCTGTGCCATAACAGAACGAACTCTCTGAACTGCATTGAATGTGTTTGTTCTGCCTCTTAAGTGTGGCATAGTTCTGAGGAATTCGAGAGTGTGTCTCTTCTTCTGGAGAGGATACTCAGGAGGGCATGTGCCGATAACGTCGATTGCCTCAGCGTTGATTTCAACTGAGCCCTGACGTGCCTCAACAACTGTACCTGAAACCTTTAATGAACAGCCGAGTCTTAAAGCCTCTTCAAAATCTGTCATGTTAGCCTTGTCAATAACAATCTGTAAGTGCTTGAGTGATGTACCGTCGTTAAGCTCGATGAAAGCTACGTTCTTTGAGTTTCTCGCTGTTCTTACCCAGCCACAGACTGTAACACTCTTGCCGATATAGTCAGCATTTGAAAAAATCTCTTTAATGTCAATATGTTTCATGATAGTCTCCTTTACATTTTTTAATTAAGTCGTTAAAACAAAAACGCTCCTGTCCTGCCATAAAAACAGGACGGGAGCGTGAATTTACCCGTGGTGCCACCTGAATTACCGCTTTATAAAAACGGTCACTCTTATCCGTTTAACGCACGGAAAGCTACGGCGCCCCTAATAACCATGAAGCTTCACGGCTTTCAGTTTGCTGCTCGGGAGTGTTATTCACAAAGACTCTGATATGCGGTTCTCACTTATCCGCACTCTCTGTAAGCGAATTTCTCTGCTACTTCTCTCCGTCGTGGCATTTATATACTAAATATTATTTTACCACTCTTTTTTTTATATGTCAAGATTATTTTTCTACTTTTTTGTGCGTTTATTCCCGATTTTACGCAGTAATTGCGACATGCGGGACATGGTATAAGCTTATGAATGTATTTTTGAACAAAAATTTGCTCAAAATCATGGAAACGCTTGTTTATAAAAGAAAAATCAAACAGTTTTCCAAAAGCTTGTTGACAAATCGCACAGATTATGGTATCATTATATGGGTTAGTAAGCGCTAACTTATATTATTTCGCTTACGGTTAGCCTGTTCTAATCACATTAAAACAATATCTGTAGGAGGTTTATTATGACATTACTCGATGCAGAATTAGGAAAAGAATACACAATCACAGGTATTGAAACAGATGACGAGGAGCTTGACTCATTCCTTTTTTCACTCGGCTGTTACAGCGGTGAAAAAATCACTGTTATTTCACGTCTCAAAAAGAACATGACTGTTGCAATCAAGGACGGAAGATACAGTATTGACAGTCAGCTTGCGGAAGCTATTACCATCTGATTATTCAAGGGAAAGCAATCAGCAGATTTGATATTTGCCGATTTCTTTTTTAAGCATCGGTTAGGCTATACTAACTATGATGACAAATGAATATTTTGCAGTAATTAACTGTTTAAATAGAAATTTTCACTTAGGAGGAGATTTATATGAGAATTGCTTTAGCAGGCAATCCGAACAGCGGTAAGACCACTATGTACAACGCTCTTACAGGCAGTAATGAGAAGGTTGGTAACTGGGCAGGCGTTACCGTTGATAAAAAAGAACATCAGATTAAGAAAAGCCTTTGCGGCGGAGAGGATATAATTGCAGTTGACCTTCCGGGCGCATACTCAATGTCGCCGTTCACATCGGAAGAGAGCATCACAAGCTCTTACGTTAAAAACGAAAATCCTGATGCAATCATCAACATCGTTGACGCTACAAACTTAAGCAGAAGCCTGTTTTTCACAACTCAGCTTTTAGAGCTTGGTATTCCTGTCGTCGTTGCGCTCAACAAGTCAGACGTAAACAAGAAAAAGGAAAACAAGATTGATGCACAGGCACTTTCAGAAAAGCTCGGCTGTCCTGTTGTGAACACAACTTCAACAACTGCCGAAGGTCTTGAAGACGTTGTCAGGGCGGCAGTTGCAAGCGTTGGCAAGGAACAGACAGCGCCTTACGTTCAGGGCGACATCGACTTGACTGACAAGGCTGTTGTTACAGAGGCTGACAGAAAGCGTTTTGAATTTGTAAACGGAATCGTCAAGAAGGTTGAAAAGCGCAAGGTTTTAACTTCACAGAGAAACATCGGCGACAAGATTGACGCCGTTATCACAAACAAGTTCCTCGGCATTCCGATTTTCGCCGTTGTTATGGGACTCGTTCTCATGATTTCACAGTACTGGGTTGGCCCGTTCTTCGCTGACACACTCTGCGGCTGGCTCGAAACATTCCAGGGCTGGGTAGGCGGATTTGTAGAAGATGCAAACCCTCTCGTTTACGCACTTCTCATTGACGGTGTAATCGGCGGTGTAATTGCCGTTGTAGGCTTCCTCCCACTCGTTATGGTTATGTACTTCCTTATTGCCCTCCTCGAAGACTGCGGCTATATGGCTCGTGCTTCGGTAGTACTCGACCCGATTTTCAAGAAGGTTGGTCTTTCAGGCAAGTCAATCATTCCGTTTGTTATCACAACAGGTTGTGCAATCCCTGGCGTTATGGCTTCAAGAACAATCCGTAACGAACGTGAAAGAAGAGCAACAGCAATGCTCGCACCATTTATGCCATGCGGTGCCAAGCTCCCTGTTATCGCACTTTTCGCAGGTGCATTCTTCAAGGACGAATGGTGGGTAAGCCCTCTCATGTACTTCTCAGGTATCGTGCTCATTCTCCTCGGCGCAATTTTAGTCAACAAGGTTGCGGCTTACAAGCCAAGAAAATCATTCTTTATCATTGAACTCCCTGAGTATAAGGCACCAAGCCTCTGGAGAGCGTTTGTAACAATGTGCGGACGCGGCTGGGCGTACATAGTAAAGGCGGCTACAATTATCCTCCTTTGCAACACAGCAGTTCAGATTATGCAGACATTCACATGGAGCTTTGAGGTTGTTGAAGAGGGTGCAGAAAGCACATCAATCCTCGCATCAATCGCTGACCCATTCTCATACCTTCTCATTCCTGTTATCGGTTTTGCCTCATGGCAGCTTGCAGCAGCGGCTGTTACAGGCTTTATTGCCAAGGAAAACGTTGTTGGTACACTTGCAGTATGCTTTGGTATTTCAAGTCTTATTGACACAGAAGAACTCGCACTCATCGGCGAAGGCACAGAGGTTGCGGCTGTGTTCGGTCTTACAAAGGCGGCGGCTATGGCATATCTTATGTTCAACCTCTTCACACCACCTTGCTTTGCGGCTATCGGTGCTATGAACTCAGAAATGAAGAGTGCTAAGTGGCTCTGGGGCGGTATCGGACTTCAGCTCGGCACAGGCTTTACTGTTGGCTTCCTCGTATACCAGATTGGTACACTTGTAACAGAAGGCAAGCTCGGCGAAGGCTTCTTCCCTGGACTTATCGCAGTTGCAGTTATTGCGGCACTCGTTGTTTACGCAAGCATCTGCTCAAGAAACAGTCTTAAGAAAGAATACGCATTAAACGGTAAAAAGGCAAAGGCTGTAGCAAACAGCTGATAAGGAGCTTTTATGGAAAATGTAATTGTTATTGCGGTAGTTTTAATAATCCTGGGTCTTGCAGGCTTTTATGTTTACAAAGCCAAGAAAAGCGGCAAAAAATGCATCGGTTGCCCGTCGGGCGGCAAGTGCAGCAAAGAGGTACAAAGCAGTTGCGGCGGCGGTTGCTGTAGCTGCAAGTCCTCCGATAAATAAGAGCATATAAAAAAGAAAGCCCCGAAAGGGACTTTCTTTTTGTCCTGATATAACTACGTTAAACGGGTCGATGTGGGCATCGACCCCTACAAATGGCTTAAATGTGTTGTTAGCATGTAGGGGAGACCAGTGGTCTCCCGCTATTTTTGGGTTTATCTACAGGCTAAAAGGAACCCTTTCGGGTTCCTTTTTTTGTTTTATACATTAACGCCGTTTTTAACTGATACAAACGCATAGAACTCGTCCTGCGGAATCGGCTTTGAGAAGAAGTAGCCCTGAATATAGGCAATACCCATACTGCTGATTTTCATATACTGCTCAGCAGTTTCGATTCCCTCAGAGACAATATCAAGTCCCATTCCGTGAATCATCTGCATAGCGGCTTCCATAACGTAGTAAGCCTTTTTGTCCACAAAGAACGCATTGGTCATGTCTCTGTCAAACTTGACAATGTCAACAGGCATGTCCACGATATAGTTAAGGTTTGAATGGCCTGTTCCGAAATCATCGAGTGAAAAGCTTATGCCGTATTCTCTCAGACGGTCAAGGTTCGCCATGAAGATATCCTTGCGCTTTAATGTGGCGGATTCTGTGATTTCAAGGTTTATATACTTCGGGGAAATGTTATATTTCTCCATCGTTGAAATAATTATGTCTGCGAGATTTTCGTCTGAACACTGCACCATCGAAAGATTGACTTCGATATAGTCAACCCCAAGCTCGTCAGGCTTGCGCTCGTTTATAAATCTGCACACCTTTTCAAAAACTGCGTTTCCGAGCGGCAGAATTTTACCTGTCTTTTCAGCAACAGGTATAAACATTCCCGGAGGAATAATCTTTCCGCTTTCATCTCTTATTCTGACAAGCGCCTCAGCGGCTGTGAACTTACCAGCACGGTTTGAGAAAATCGGCTGATAGAACACCTCTATCCTGTCGTATTCAAGTGCGTCATCAATAAGCTTTTCAGCATCTCTTTCAGCATAGAATTCCTTGAGAAGCTTTTCGTCAGCAACAATATGATTGCTTGCCATAATGTCCGCTTCAAAGCGCTGTGATGCGACTATACGTCTCAGGAAATAGAAAAGCTCATCTATTCCGAAAAACGCCGAAGAATCATAAATGCTTATCCACAATGCCTTTTTAAGGCATAATGCATTCGGGTCATTGTCTTTTTCAAGTCTCTCTGAAAGGCTGTTTTCCCACTCGATTGCCTCTTCCCTGCTCTGGAAAATAAGCGCCGCCTCGTCGGCAGATTTGCGGAACGCAATCGCATTTTTGCCTGAGAACATATCAAGGGCTCTCTCCCATGCAAAGGTTGTGCCCTGCATAATGTCAACAGTCGAGTCAAGCTGAAAAATCACAATCGCAAAGGATTTGCCCGATACATATTTCTGCTTTATATACTCAATAAGCGCATTCTGACTGAAAAGTCCGCTCTGCTTATTGATGTTCATGCAAGGGTCCTCGAGCTTGATATACAAAATCATAACGCCGATACTAACTGCAAAGCTTACAAGCAGAAGATTCGGGAACACAAGCTGAATCAATGCCGCCACAGTCCAGAGTGACATCCAGATGTGTATTGCGGTACGTCTGTCGGGGTTTATGTTTTTGCGGTACATGTTTGCGTAATACAGAATTGCCGCAATCCCTATGAAAACAGTTATATATGTGGCATACGCCGAAGGTCCGTAGGTGTAAATGGTGTTTCCCTGAGAATAAATATGAATCGGAAGTGCAAACACGCATATCAATCCTGCCGCACCGACAACGGTATAACAGAGCACATGTTTTACAAACTGCTTTACATCTCTGAAAATGTCCTCGCATATATACCAGTGAACACACATAACCACAACAATCAGCGAAGCAGGATAAAGCTTACAGCAAAGTTCAAGCGTTGTGGATGTAAGCAGAGACATGTTATCAATCGCACAGAGCGAGAGAATGTCGAGTGCATGCGTCAGGAAGGAGAAAAACAACATGAACAGAAAGGTTTTTTCGGTTCGCAGAAAAAGCTTTTTCTGTACAACGTAGAAAATAAAAAGCGTAAGAAGAATTACTATTCCACAGCATTGCGTCATAACGTTCATAAGCACCATTCCTCCCGAATTATTACATTACTATTATATCACATTAAACTGCACAAATCAACGTTTTTCAATAATCACGGCATTATGCGCAACATTATTTTATCATCATTAAATAAATTGTTATAAAATTCACAATCAACTGCTCATATATTCTATTTCTTTTTCGTTTAATGTATTGACACCGCCCGTTTTACATGATAAAATGAATTAAAGTCACATTCAGAAACAGGAGAATTTATATGCCCCCAAAGCCGAAATACACAAGAGAAGAAATAACTGCCGCTGCGCTTGAGCTTGCTGCCGAAAAGGGAATTTCAGCCCTGACAGCAAGGGATTTAGGAGCCGCACTCGGCATTTCAACACGTCCGATTTTCACAGCGTTCAAAAACATGGACGATGTTCTGGCAGAAGTGAGGCTTGCCGCAATCGCCCGCTTTAACGAATACGCAGAAAAAGCAAAAGAATATTCACCCGTTTTCAAGCAAATCGGACTTCAGATGATTCTTTTTGCACAGGAACAGCCAAAGCTTTTCCGTCTCACATTCATGAGCGAAAAGCCTGAGGCGAGAAGCTTTGATGACGTAATCAATAATCTGGGTGAAACAGCAACTCTCTGTCTTGATGTTTTACAGAAGGAATACGGGCTTTCTGCCGAAAATGCAAAAACAGTCTTTGAGCATTGCTGGGTATCCACCTTTGGCATATGCGTTCTGATTGCAACAAGGGCGTGTGCTTTCAGCATTAATGAAATCTCGGATCTATTAAGCCGTGAATTCCACGCAATACTGACGTTTATCAAATCGGGCATGGCGGACAACTGCACAGTAATTCCGCACAAGCTTTGACTTAAAAAACAGAATATGTAAACATGGAGACCTTAAAGGGTCTCCTTTTTTTGCGCACTTTATAACACACGCAGAAGGACTGTACTGAAACCGTACAGCCCTTCCGCAAAATGTATATGATGAAAAAAGAGAATTACAAAAGCTTTTTGCCGAGTTCACGGCAATTTTCAAGGTCGTCGTCCGACGGCATCTCGTTCACGATAAGTCCCTCATCAGCCACAAGTACTGCGCCGTCATTCTTAACACGTTCAACCCAGTTTCTCATCCATTCGCCGTCGCCCCAGCCGTATGAACCGAAAAGAGCAACCCTCTTGCCCGAAAGCTTTGATTCGTTTTCGGTGAAAAACGGTTCAAACTCATCTTCCTCCAGAACCTCAGCACCCATTGAAGGGCAGCCGAATGCAATCGCATCGTATTCAGCGATATCCCCCGAAAAATCCGCAACGCTGAAAAGCTCAGCCCCTGCGCCCTCTGCCACAGCCTTCGCCATAGCCTCTGTATTGCCTGTACCGCTCCAGTAAATAACTGCTGTCTTCATAATGTTTCCTCCTAAGCAATTTTCAGCGCCGAATAAATATCCGCACCCTGAGTTAATTTATTGCATAAAAACCTTCTGCACTTATCATAATTCGCAAAGGTTCTTTTTGCCGCTTCTTCGCTTCCGTACACCTTCCAGCATCCGCAAAGCTTGAAGTTTTCACCTTTATTTTTAATAAACCCGATAACGTCCTCAACAGGATAGTCGAGGAAAAGTCCGATTTCATGCGGGAAATCACCGTTTTGTCTTATTCTCTCCGCCAAAAATCCGAGCTGGGATGCGAGCGGTTTTTCCATATCATAGCCAAAGCTTCTGAGCATCGCTGAAATTATCGGGTCGGAGAGACGCTCTGTCAGCATTTTTTCGTTGTATACCAGCAAAAGTGTACGTCTTCCGCAGTTGCAGAGTATACGGCTTTTAAGGCCCCTTGCCTGCATTTTCTCATTGAAAATTGCCGAGTGCTGTTCAAGTGCAAATTCCTTCGGAGACATCGAAATCAGGCTCGCACATTTTATCCCGAGAAGTGTCGGGGCTGTGTGAAACGCAAGCTTTTCTCCGAAATTATAATGCTCTTTATATGACATACTGCTCTCCTTTCTTGTTAGCATAAGCTAACTATATTTCAAAAAAATATATCTTGTTTTCAGTTTGTACAATACTGCTCCAGAATACTTTTAAGCGCACTTGCACTTGCGCTGTGTATTCTCGCAACAGGAATATCATGCTTCTGCGACTTATGATTTACGCTGTTTACCATCTTGTGCGAGCATGTATTCGTGAAAACCACCATTAAATCGGGCGTTCCCAGTTTATTTTCAAAGTCTGACGGCATCTGTGTAAAAACCTTTGCCTTGCAGTTATAAGACCTGCATATATCCTTATAGCGTGTTGCCATGCGGTCGTTGCCGCCAACCACAACAATACTCAATTTTGTCACCTCATTTCAGTTAGCGATAACTAACTGTATATAGTATAGCACACATAATCTTTCTTGTCAAGGAATTTTCTGAAAAAATTTCTATAAAGTGTCAGAAGGCATCACACATGCAAAACAAAAAGGAGACCTTTCGGTCTCCTGTGTTATATAATATTACTGCTTTGCTCTCTGCTTAGCTCTCATTGTGTTGCTTAAAATTCTCTTTCTGATACGGATATTCTCAGGTGTAACTTCGAGAAGCTCGTCGTCAGCTAAGAATTCAAGGCTGTCTTCAAGGCTGAGCTTTCTTGGCGGAACAAGTCTGAGTGCGTCATCTGAACCGCTTGCACGAGTGTTGGTAAGGTGCTTTTTCTTACATACGTTTACAACAAGGTCTTCAACCTTTGGAGATGCACCGACAATCATACCCTCATATACAGGTGTGCCTGCTCCGATAAAGAGTGAGCCACGCTCCTGAGCGTTAAAGAGACCGTATGTTACAGCTTCGCCTGTTTCAAATGAAACGAGTGAGCCTGTGTTTCTCTTCTGGATTTCGCCCTTATATGGCTGATAACTGTCAAACACGCTTGACATGATACCCTCACCCTTTGTATCTGTGAGGAATTCGCTCTTATAACCGAAAAGTCCTCTTGAAGGGATAAGGAATTCAAGCTTCATTCTTGAGCCCTGTGGGTGCATTTCAAGCATATCAGCCTTTCTTGTACCCATCTTTTCCATTACAGAACCAACGCATTCTTCTGGTACGTCGATAACAAGTCTTTCAACAGGTTCAAGCTTCTGACCGTTTTCGTCCTCCTTGAAGAGTACTCTCGGAGTTGAAACTGAAAGCTCATAGCCCTCACGGCGCATGTTTTCGATAAGGATTGAAAGGTGCATTTCACCTCTGCCCGCAACTCTGAATGCGTCAGTATTTTCAGTTTCCTCAACTCTGAGTGAAACGTCCTTTAATGTTTCCTTGAAAAGTCTTTCACGAAGCTGACGTGAAGTTACGAACTTGCCCTCTCTGCCTGCGAAAGGAGAATCGTTAACTGCGAATGTCATTTCAACAGTCGGTTCGCTAATTTTTGTAAATTCGATTGGTTCAATGCAGTCTGAAGCACAGACAGTATCACCGATTGTGATTCCGTCAATACCGCTCACCCAGATAATATCGCCGACATTTGCTGTTTCAGCAGGAACTCTCTGAAGTCCCTCAATCTGTAAAAGTGAAACGAGTTTAGCGTTTGTAACCTTCTTGTCAGGGTTCTGAGCGTTGCACACAGCAACGTTCTGGTTAACCTTTACAGAACCTCTCTGAATACGTCCGATACCGATTCTTCCGACATATTCGTTATAGTCAATAGAAGAAACGAGCATCTGGAATGGACCGTCCTCATCGCCCTTTGGTGGCTCGATATAGTCCATGATAGTATCGAAAAGCGGAATTAAGTCCTTGCCCTCCTCATACTGGCTAAGTGACGCTGTACCGGCTCTGCCCGAGCAGAAAAGAATCGGGCTTTCGAGCTGTTCGTCGTTAGCGTCAAGGTCAAGCAGAAGCTCTAAAACTTCATCGCCGATTTCGTCAAGACGTGCGTCAGGACGGTCGATTTTATTTACAACAATGATGATTTTGTGGTTCATTTCAAGTGCCTTTGAAAGCACGAATCTTGTCTGTGGCATTGCGCCCTCAGCAGCGTCAACAAGAAGAATAACGCCGTCAACCATTGAGAGAACTCTCTCTACCTCGCCGCCGAAGTCAGCGTGTCCCGGAGTGTCAATGATATTGATTTTAGTACCCTTGTAGCAAACGGAAGTGTTTTTCGCAAGGATTGTGATACCTCTTTCACGTTCAATATCGCCGCTGTCCATAACTCTCTCTGCGACAACCTGGTTTTCTCTGAATGCACCGCCCTGCTTTAACATCTCGTCAACGAGTGTTGTTTTACCGTGGTCAACGTGGGCGATAATCGCAACGTTTCTTAAATCTTCTCTAACCATTTTTCATTCCTCCTGAAATTTTAGGATATGATTTTTTATGTGAATTTATGTTCCTTGCGGAATATAAATTGTAGTTTAGTTCATGTTCATAACCCTGAGCATGCTTTCAAGTCTGTCAAAATTTTCAAAGCTTCTGGGTATGTAAAGTGTTTTTGAAAAGCCTCTTTTGCGCCTGCCTCTTACAATGCGCTCATTCATTCTCACCTTAGCGATAAGATATTTGCTGTTTTCTTTAAGGGACAGAACCTCGTTTATCTCATAGCCTATAAGGTCATGCGTTGACAAAAAGGTGTCAAGCTTTTGTGCATCTGCATATTCTCTCATACGCTTTGCTGTTATAAAAACGCTGTAAAAGCCTTTTTTCATACTGCGTGAAGTTTTAAAATAAGGCGAGTAAAGAAAAGTATTATGCAGATATATGCAGAAAATACGCGTATCAGCAGTACCGTCCCTGTCGGTTGCGACATAAGCGGTTATATGCGAAAAGCTGAGCGTTATAATTCTTATAAACAAAACCGCAAATAAAGCCACTATAAAAGGAAGTGAGATAACGATTATTTCATGATGGCTGTCAAAGAAAAGCGTTTCGGCAACGCCGATACCGATTACAAGCAGCATTATCACAAGCATCGCTACGAACGCCATAAATGGTGCCCCAAAAAGATAGCGCAGATGTATTCTTTCGGGTTTGTGGGTTCTGCATATTATCATTATCTGCGTTCTCCTTTTCTCAGGATTTGACTGTGAAACGTGAACCGAGCTTTTCCTTGAAAAGCGCACTCAGTTCTTCGGGTGTGCCCTCAGTAATAGCACTTTTTTTGATGATATAACTTGTATTATCATGAAGCCAGCAAAAATATTCCTCTGTTTCAATTGCTTTATTAAATCTCTTATAATTACATTCCGTCAAACAGCAGCACCCATTCCCTAAAAGGCTGGTAATATATTTATCCTCGTGAAACTCGAGAATGGCTCTTGTGTATGGCGATTCCTCACGCCACTGATTGAGAAGCCTTTTCTCTTTATCATTTTCTCTGAATATAAAGGTTAAAAAAACAAATCCCAGATACCATTGTATATAAGGTGTGACATTAAAAATGTACACACATACTGCCACAATGAAAATAATTATTGTTAGAATAATAAGAGTTGATTTTTTTCTTAACGATTTGTTGAGCTTAAGCAGCTTATACATATCCTTGACAACTTCGGGATCGCTCGGTAAATAATCTGCCTTAATCATAGCAACACTTCCTGTCTTAGCGATATTATTTCCAAAACTTTTCACAATAAAGCTTACATTTTGTTTAAAGAGCGTTTTTTTCTTTGCATAAAAAAAGTCCTGCATGATAATGCAGGACACTTTCTGGTGGGAGAAGATGGATTTGAACCATCGAAGCTAAACGCAACAGATTTACAGTCTGCCCCCTTTGGCCACTCGGGAATTCTCCCATTAAAAAATCCACCGACTGTTGCCGGTAGGATTGTTTGGAGCTGGTGGACGGACTCGAACCCCCGACCTGCTGATTACAAATCAGCTGCT
>CAZULQ010000003.1:0-125712 GCA_964621265.1 uncultured Clostridium sp.
TAGTGTTTATATATAAAAACAGCAGGCTTAATATTGCTTAAGCCTGCTGCATAATAATTTTATTTAGTTATTTTATCAATCCTGCATGTATGTTTCTTATCCTCTTTATCATAATTAATTCCGATAAGGAGAATTTCGCCTGTATAGTCATTAAGGCAGTCAGCATACTGCTTTCCCTTAATCTGTGTTATCGCACCCTCTGCTGTTTTATCATATTTAAGTTCAACGATTATCGCAGGATTACTGTTGTTTCTTCTCGGCTTGAAAACGATGTCAGCATAACCCTTACCCGCAGGAAGTTCTCTTTCCATTGTATATGTTTTCCTTGCGCAGTAGTATGCAAGTGAAATCACACATGAAAGTGAATTTTCATCGTTGTATTTCAGTATTGAAGTGTTCTCGCTGTGTGCTTTATCGATAAGTTCTGCGACTTTTTCTTCATCGCAACTTAAAGTAGCTTTCAGAAGTTTATCCGAAGACTTTATAGCATTCATTACTTCTTCCCAGCCGCCATCTTCAATTGAATTTATAAACTCCTGAGCAACTTCGCTGTTTGGAATCCACACTTCGCTTGTATTAAAATCAAATGTCAAATATCCAAGATGAACCAATAAGGTAAATATGTCATCTGAACTTTTGAGCGTAGTCATATCGTTCTGAAACTTTCCTGAATTAATAACAATTTTTTCGCCTGCAATTAGTTTTGTAACCTTATCCTTTAGTCCGTCAAAATTCATTTTGATATAATCCTGTAAAGCTTCATAGGTTTCGGTCGATGACCAGTAGTTATTAAACTGACTACGATGAATTGATTCTACAACTGATTTTGGATTATATATCGAAACCCCATTTAAGTTATATCCATCATACCAATTTTTCATTTCAACAAATGATTTATTGTATTTTTGACAAAGTTCTTTTACTTCAACTTCAGTAAAACCGGTAAATTCAGAAATCGGTTCAGCATCTATCATCGAAAATTCATAAAAAACATTTATTGCAGAATGCTTGCCATACTTTTTTATTGGTAAAATACCTGTCATATATGCAAGTGCGACATAACTCTGACCTTTGAAGAGGTCACACAGAAAATTAAGATATGTTTTCTGCTCATCGAAACCGATTTTATCATCTCTTAAGACACAATCCCACTCGTCTATAATAAATATAAACGGCTGTGAATACTCATTAAATATTTTCTCCAGAACGAACGGAAGATCATTTTCATCATCATCAAATTCAAATGTTTTCTTAAGCTCGGTTATAACTCTTTTTTGGAGAAGTCCGAGCATTTCTTTAACAGTTTCAGTTTTATTTAAAAATTTCTGAATATCAAGTCTGATTACATGGTACTGATTAAGATGTTTATCAAATGAGTCAGACTTTGCAATCTTAAGATTTGCAAACATTTCTCTTGAATCACAGCCACGACTGTAATATGCCGTCAGCATATTCGCCGCCATCGACTTACCAAAGCGTCTTGGGCGGCTGACGCAGATAAACTTCTGCTCTGTATATATAACACTATTCGCATAATCTATCATCATACTTTTATCGACATATATTTTTGAGTTCAATGCTTGCTGAAAATCAACATTTCCTGGATTCAAATAAATGCCCATGTGCAGCACCTCCTGTTTCCCTTGTTAATATAAGTGTACCATTTTTCTTTAGTAAAATCAAGTGCTTGCATTGATATTTTCACAGCCCAAATTCATCAAGCATTCTCATATACTCCTTTTCCTCGCTGTCGATATAATCCTTAGCAAATTCTTCTGCTTCTTCAATGCTGTTGTTTCTGATTTCAAATCCTATAGCAGCGGAAAAAATATCAATTTCATATTTTTTCGACTCGTCCGAGAAAACCTCTATAATAAAGCCTTCGCAGTGCTTTTTGTTTTCTCTGATTAAATTGTTATCCGCTGTAAATTTTACAAAAAAACCTTTATACTTCATGTCATACTCCTTCTAAAAATTCAATTGAAAATCTTCATCAAAATCCAAGTCTTCAAACTCATCAATATCAAAATCTTCCTCTATAACCTGTTCATGATGGACTGAATTTTCAAGCGCTGTTTGCAAGTAGGATTCATCCAAGCCATTCTCCTTGTATCCCTGTAATATTGTGTTGTAATACTGCTGACTGGGCGGAGCGACTTCTCCGTAGTTCATAAGGTACGCCATGCCCTCGAAGGTCTTTCCGTCCAGTTCAAACTCCATCTTTTCCTGTCTGTAAAGTCGTGGCCAGCCCTCGTACCTGTTAAGGGTCGGCAGATCCCTTTCATCAAGCTCCCATATAAGGACGGGAACGCTTGCATTTTCTTTTGGTACTATCGTTGCAACGCCTCTGAATTCGAGTTCATAATCCTTTATTTCAGACACACCCACAACTTTAGAATGCGGACACCTGAACGCCATTTGTTCAAGATTTATGTTACTGCCATAGGCAATGTACAATTGTTTCTTATGCATAACTTTCTCCTTACATACTCATTACAAATTCTTCTTCCTGTTCTTCGAAATCTTGCCCTATTTCGGCATGTTCCTCTTGGATGGGGACATTTTCGATTTCCTCCCGAACCTCTGTCACAGGCTCTGCATTTTGCTCACGGGCTGCAATGCGTTCAGCTTTCAGCCTTTCTTTCTGCTTTATTGCATCTTCGGGGTGCAGCCAAGCTATATTTCCCTCAAGATGCGAAATCAAGTGCTTGCGGCAGTTCTTATATTCATCACCATTAAGCCCCAACCCTATAAGCCAGACCCTTGCACTGTATCTTAAATTATCGCTTTGAGATACATGAGGTGAACAGAACTTTTTAGTAAGTGCCGCATTGCTTATTGCAAGAGCAAGCGTTACATAAGACCTGATAACACCTGCATGAAGTGAGCTGTTGCAGGCTCTCATCTCCCAGTTACCGTTAGCGAAAAAGCTGTGTAAATTGCAGGCTCTGTACCGAGTGTTTGAATAATGATGATATACTTCGTTCATATCGCCTCTGTACCACAGCTTCTGTATTTCCTCGATAGTTTTTGGCTTTTGCTTATTAAGCTTTTCAAGGAAATCCCTGTCTACCTTCTGACAGTAGGTTTCTCTCATGGGCGATACCTGTAGCATATCAAAAAGGAAATTTTCCTTGCTCGCAAATATGTTTACAAGGTTTCTCAGGCTCTGCGCTGTATACGGTGCACCATCAATGTGTACATGAATGCCTGCGCAGTATTCAGCACCCGTCACACCGCCTGCCTTTCGGACAGAACGCACAACCTCCTGCAGTAATGACATATCCTCATATTCAAGCACAGGAGTGACAAGCTCAACCGCATAATCTCTTGAAGCCGAGCCGCCGTTTCTGTTTACACAGCGTATACTAGAATCATATACCACAGACCATTTTCTGTCCTTGCTGTCACGGATTATATATTTATCGTAACCGCCTCCGATATGTTCAGACGGATTTCCTAAAATCTTTGCAATCGCATTAGCTGCCATGTTTCGTGTAAGTCCCGTACACTCAACTTCAACTCCGAATTTCTGCGTTTTTATTCCTTCAAAGTTTCCCGACAAATAATCATCTCCCAACCAAAAAGACTTGTGATGTTTCCTCACAAGTCCGTTTTTTTATTCTATTTCTGCCGTTACCTCGATTTCACCTTTGAATATTATCAGCAGTTTATTTTTAGAAATTACTTTTACGCACTCAATCAACTTTCGTATTATTACATCATCAAACACATCAAGCTGAAATCTTTCATCGTCAATTGCTTTCATAGCTGAGTCAATTTTACCTTGCGTTTCTTCCGAACGCTGTATGCTGTTATGAACCTCCGACAGCCTTTGATTAATCGCCTTTTCTTCTTCATGTATTTTCATAAATTCAGCATCAAGCGTATCTTCGTCACACGCTCCGCTTGTTATCAGCATAATTAAATCATTCCTTGACTTATCAAGCTCTTTAAGACGTTTTTCAAAGCCTTGTATCTCATGCTGACTTTTACATTCAATGACATTTCCTATGTTGGCTTTCAGAATTTTGGCTATTTCTTCACGACATCCAAGATATTCATTCACAGCCTGTAAAATTGCTTTATGAAGCTTATCCTCATGTATTGTCGGTGAAGACATACAGTATTTCTTTCCATGATCAAGACGGCTGATACACCGCCACACAGCATATCTCCCGTTTTTCGATTTCCATATTTGTCGTCTGTACGGAGTGCCGCAGTTTCCACATATCATAAGCTCCGAAAGCGCATATTTGCTTGAATACTTTCCCTGCTCTGTTGTAGTTTTATCACTTATTTTTCTTTTTGAGCTTCTTCTGGCAAGTTCCTGTGCAGCGCGATTAAATGTATTCCTGTCAATAATCGGAGCATGATGATTTGACACAAGGTACATAGGACGCTCTCCGTTATTCTTTACAACCTTTTTGGTAATGCAATCAGAAATATAAGTCTTTTGCAAAAGCACATCACCGACATACTTTTCATTCTGCAAAATACTTCTTACAAGCGATTCATTCCATACTTTCTTACCCATAGCAGTCAGAACGCCTTTACTTTCAAGAATTCTTTTAATGCTCGTCATACTGTGACCATCAAGAAACAGCTCATAAATCATTTTAACAGTTTCTGCTTCTTCCGGATTAATCTCAGGCTTACCGTCTGCACCCTTGCGATAGCCCAGAAGCTTTGAATACTGAATTGAGACTTTACCTTCAGCATATGCTTTCTGCTTACCCCATGTAACATTCTTGCTTATTGACTCCGATTCTGCCTGTGCAAAGGAGCCATACAGCGAAATCATAAATTCCGAGGTCATCGTCAGAGTATTTATGTTTTCCTTCTCGAATATCACGCCTATTCCAAGCTCTTTGAGTTGTCTTACATATTCAAGGCAATCAACTGTATTTCGTGCAAATCTTGATATAGATTTTGTTATTACTAAGTCAATTTTCTTGTTTTTGCAAAGGCGTATCATTTTAAGGAACTCCGGCCTTTTTCGTGCTTGTGTGCCCGAAATCCCCTCGTCTGCAAAGATGCCTGCAAGCGTCCATTCCTTCTTTCGATTGATGAGGTCAGTATAGTACGAAATCTGAACCTGATATGAATTCTGCTGTTCTTCCTGTTCGGTACTGACACGGCAGTACGCCGCAACACGAAGCTGATGATACTTATCCCTGTTTTCTGTTGTCTGAACTTTCGCAGGAATTATCGTTACATTCGGTGCTGTTGTCATTTTTCTCATTCCTCTCTGTAATATTATTTATTGTAACTCCATTTATGAATTCAACTTCTATCGTATAAAAATGACTTACTAAAATCCTTGAAACACAGGATTTCAGCAAGCCGATATCTATCGTATGCAGTTGTTGTTTATCAGCAAGAATATTTGTCAAATGCTCGGTTTTAAGCTGTTTATCGTTATATGTACAGCAGTCATATTTCATCTGTGCAAGTCTGAAAATTTCTGACTTGATTCTTTCAAAATCAAAGTGCGTAGAATCAAACATTCGTCTAATTTCATTCTGCAGACAGGTAACATCAATACTTGGAATATAGGTGCTGATTTCAGCATCACTACTGAGCAATTCAGGGTTTGCAATTGCAGTATTAAGCACGGTCAGAACTGCTCCTATTATCATCTGGTCAGTAAGGCGGTATTCAAGCTTACAGCAGTCGGGATTTCTACAATCCCAGCGCTCATACTTGGAATTGCCACCGATTCTTGACAGCTTATGACCGCACTCGGCACAGTATGTAAGTTTTCGTAATGTCTGTAAATCTTCGGGAATCGTGTATACGGAAGTGGCTTTCGACTTTCTTTTTTCATTTGCCTGATTGAAAAATTTTTCGCTTATTATCTTCGGATATTTTTCGGTTCCAAGATATTTTTCATTTTCAAGTATGCGCTTTATCATATTTTTATTCCAGACATTATTTACGCCGTTATATGAAGCGCCTTTACGGCTCATATAATTTGCAATTGTAAGAAGGGAATTGCCGTCAAGGTAAAGACTGAATATTTCTTCAACAGCCTCACGTTCTGAAAAATCAATTTCTATTTCTCCGTCTCTCATCATATATCCGAATGGGATTATTCTGTTTTTTGCCACTAAATCATCTCCCTTAACTTCAATCCACCGTACAGATGAAATTCAAGTTCATGCTGATTTTTTACTACAATTTTCTCTACAATACTTTCAAACATCACTTCATCAAAATCTGTCATCAGTTCTGTTCCGCTTTCGATTATTGAAGCAACTTCTTTTACCTTTTCAGTTATCTCATCCTCATCATCACATTGTGAGATTTTCTGGAGCTCACGATTAAGATTTTCGACTTTAGAGTTTATTTCTGCCGTCTGTTCTATGTATTTATCATTTTCGAGAAATCCTTTCGTTTTAAGTCTTGCAAGGACGTGCACTTGTTCTTTCATACTTGCAATTTCTTTCATAATTTCGCTATACCGCTTGTTACCACTGAATTTTCTGTTTTTGAGTTCCTGTAATTGTGAAATGAGAGGTGAAAAGATAACAGAATAATTTAATTTTAATTTGTTATACATCTTTATGAAACAATGTTCAAAACAGATTTCTGGTATTTGCTTAATACTACAATTTGAAGCTCTTTCATCATGATTTCTGCAAACCCAATAATATTTATCCCGACATTTATTTCTTATGAACGTACTACCACAATTACCGCATTTAATCATTTTTCTGTAAGTTATATTTTTATTATTAACACTTGATTGCTTTTTTGATTTTAGCAAGCATTGTACCTTATTAAAATCCTCTCGTGAAATAATTCCATTGTGAGAGTTTTTAATGTAATAACGTTCTATTTCACCTTTATTTACTTTGCGTTTAAACGTTATATTATCATCAGTATAATATTTTTGAAGCACAGTATCACCCACATATTTTTCGTTAGTAAGCAAATAATACAAGCTTGAATAAGTCCATCTTTTATCATAGTTTTCTTCATTTAGCTTATTAATAATACTCTTTATTCCACTTCCGTTTAAATACATATCAAATATGCTTTTTACCGTGTCAGCCTTTTTCGGATTTATTTCCAGACATTTATTATGCATGATATATCCGTACGGCGGTGTATTGGTAAAAAAATCGCCTGATTTCATTCTCTTTTTATAACTCCATTTCATATTCATTGAAATAGAAGTGGATTCCTCCTGTGCCAGACCACCCATGATTGTTATCATCATTTCATCGGTCACATTCGCAGTATCGATATTTTCTTTTTCAAACATTACGGTAATCCCAAGCGATTTCAGCTCACGGATTGTTGACAAGCATTCCTTTGTATTTCGGGCAAAGCGCGAGATTGATTTGGTATAAATTCTGTCAATCTTGCCCTTGCGGCAGTCATTCATCATACGCTGAAATTCTTCTCGTTTATCCTCACATGTGCCTGTCACGCCTTCGTCTGCGTATATGCCTGCAAGAATTTCTTTTTCGCTGTTTGCAAGAAAGCTTTCATAATATCTCATCTGAGCCGTAAATGAGTTTAACTGGTCGGATGAGTCCGAGCTTACTCTACAGTATGCGGCAACTCTTATTTTACTTATCTTTTCTGCTGTCTTTATCGGCTGAATTATTGTTACATTCGGATTAATTCTCATCACCTTCTCTCAACTACATACAATATCACTTTTTTCACAAAAATGTAATCACCATACTAAACAAAATCATACTTTCAAAGCTGTGCAAAAATTATCAAAACAGGACTTCTTATTTTCGCTGTCAAGCTGTTTTAGCTGTTGTTCGGTAATAATACCATTTTCATATAGTTTTTCTGTAATCTTCTTCATAATTCCATAGGCATATTCAGCCTGTCCGAATTTTGTCATCAACATTCACTCCAATACTTATTTTTACAGCCCTATCAACCTTTTCCATAATTTCAAATCCCACTGAGCCGATATAGCTTCTCAGTCTATTGCGGTCTATTGTTCTTATCTGCTCGGCAAGGACAACAGAGTCTTTCGGAAGTATATCCGAACCACATATTCGTATATGAGTCGGCAGATACGTTTTTTTCGCCGCTGACAGCGGAAGTACAACAACTGTCGGACTGTACTTATTACCGACATTATTCTGCACTACAACTACAGGACGAATGCCGCCCTGCTCCGAACCGATTATCGGATCAAGATCAGCATAAAAAATATCACCACGTTTAATTATCATTTTCATCACTCCCTGACTTTTTTCTCACACAATTCTGCAGCGGACAAAAGAGAACATTAGTATTCCTTGCATACCAAACGCATTTATAGCACGGGTGGTTTGCAGGCAGAATACAAACAGCCGGTGTTACTCTTATTCCGTGAAATCGACGTATTTGTCTCAGCTTATATTCCATTATTTTTCACCTCATTGATTATGTATAAACTGCGATCTGCAAAACGCAAACCGCAGTTATAATTCGTTTTGCCTGTGCAGTATTTATCCTCGATACCCGCCGCACACGGAGCTTTACAGGCAGTCGGCAGCTTACTGACCTCATGGAAATCTCATCCCTCTGTGGTTCTCACAGAGCCGCCCTCATTGCTTGAGTCTGTGACTGGACGGAAGTATCATTATCCTCACACGTTTCATTGCCCCTAAAAAGCTATTTTAGTCCTGAAGCTTCATATTTATCGCTCGCTCTTTCGAGGTCATGGCGTATGGCTTCTTTGGCTGACGATTTTCAGACCGCCCGTGTGATTAAAGTACCTGTAAAGTTGATATTCAGTTTTCAAGGTGCTACAGGGAATTATCCCTTCACTAACTACTAGCAACAAAAATGACAAATAACAGGGATTTATTTTTCTGATTTTATAATTTTCAGCAGTTTTAACAAAATCCTATTAAGCTTTTCATGCATTGTTTGTTGTTTAACTCCATATTCTTTAGCCAGTTGGGTTTGACTTTTACTTTCCAGAAAAAGCTTTTTTATAATGTCCTTTTCGTAAGAACTAAGACTTTCTAGAGCTGTACATAATTTATAGTTCATTTCTTCAGCAGATATTTTTTCAATCACAGCTTCTTCAATCGGAATAACCATATTGTCTATATGCCTTTTTTCCGAACACGCACAATCCTCAATATATAACAGAATGACTCTTTTTCCACTTTTATCCTTTTGGATATAGTCTGCGTGATTTTTTTCAGAATAATAGCTTCTGTATTCATCTTCTTCGCATTCTAAAACACAGTTACCGAAGCTTATGAACCAGCGGGTTTCGTCTTCTTTGGCAACAAGAAATTCTTTTTCCGTGAATTCTGAATACTTCTCGCCGCCTTGCTTGTTATATTCATAATATTTAGTTTTCAAAATTAAAGCCGACCTTTCGATTTTTATTTAAATCAAAAGGTCGGCTTAAGGGTATTCAGCTATGAAACATAGCCATTCTATTTTCAAAAACATACATGTCCTTTCTTGCCAAGGACACAAAAAAAGAGCCTGCGTACTAATGTACGCAGACTCTGTAAAGTCTGAAAGCGGAAAACACATAGCTTTTTCACAGAATTTGTCGCTTTGTATTTTCAGCAAAACGACTGTATTTTGTGTTCTAAGCTTTGTTTATGCTTTAGATATTAAATTTTTCTTTGGCTTTGCAAGCGTCAGAACCATCAAGATAATACGAATATTTCTATTTACAAATGTACTCTTAACTTACTCTAAATTTGAATAAACTATTTCTAAAATATTTTTCGCTGGATCATCCAATATACTCCTAATTTCTTGAATATCCCAAAATTCTGCTAAAGAATATAGCCATTCAATTTCATTTTGTTGATATGCAATTATTATTGTATTTTCTAAATCTTTTTTTAACAAAGCAGGATTGAATCTTTTTAATCTTTCGAGAATTATTAATGCCCCAGGCCAATTGATATCTTTCAACCATTCCAAAAGTTTTTTCAAATGATTCGACAAAGAAATATCATCCTTACTTGCTACAACTTTCGCACAATTTTCCCAAGAATATTTATAATATCCTGGCTGAATCCAATATTCAATATCGTCATCTTCCATTGCTTTAGTTATAGCGTAGAATTGTATATTATCACTCTGATGCCAATCCATCATCTCAATTATTTTTTCTCTATCCATATAACGTTATTCATTTTTCTTATGCTTTGTAACTATTGATTGTAATGTTTGTGTACATATATGCTCCTTGCCTTCGTCAATCCATTCATCTAAAGTAGCTATCGAAGGATTAGGAACAATACTAACATGTGTAGCCCCATCTCTATTTGCAATTAATATACCAGTTGAATTTACTGTAGCAATTGTCGTTTCCACATAATCTTTTCCGACAGGAGGTACTAAACTAAAAGACAACCCTGTATTTCTATCTTTGTCTTTTGGAGTTAAATTCCCGGGCGAATTACTACCCCATCTATATATTACAGTATCATCTGGAAGCCTTGGAAATGAAATATCTTTTTCAATGGCATCCGCATCATCTTTAGCTCTAATTCGTGAAGAATAATCAATCCACTCAAAACTTCCAGCAGTACGAGCTGTTCCAACAATTCCAGCAGCTATCAATATTGAAGAAATTTTGACACCAGCAGCCACATCACCAACTGGTAAGATACCATCACAGGTTGCCATTACGCCAGCAACTGCAAATCCCTCTGAATTATCTGATAATTCTTTTCCCGTGTTTTTAATTGCTGATTCGGCAAATCTATCTGCATTCAGTCTGATTTCTATTAAATCTACTAAACGATCTTTACACCATTTAGTGAAAGCGTTATGCCCACTTGGATCAGTAAAAATTAATGGGTTATTCTGACAATAAGTATAAAGATTCAGACTAAGAGGGTCATTCAGCTTGCCTGCATAACTATCTCTCTGAGTAAACCTACCATTGCTTGGGTTATAGTATCTAGCTCTGAGATAAATTGTACCCGTTTCAGCGTCGTAGTATTCACCGCAGTAACGGAATGCATTTATATCATTTTCGTCGATATTCTTTTCCACACCAAACGCATCATATGTGTAAGTCTTTGTAACCTTACCGGTTTCGTCAGTAAGATTTACAACATCACCATGAGCATTCTGAGTGTAGTAAGTATATTCTGACTTTTCGCCGTTTCTGTAGTTGTACTTCGCAACAAGGTTTGTGCCTCTGATATAACAGTTTGCTTCATAGAACTGGTTGTCGATGACATCCGCAACAATCTGCTGATTTCCGTCCCAGACATGATTGATTGTCTGTCCGTTGACAGTTTTCTCATATCTCAGACCACTTACATTGTACTTGTAACTTGCTGTAGTCTCGCCGTCGGTAAAGCCGATAAGCTGATTTAAGCCGTCGTAAGTGTTAGTTTCTGTCTTGCCCTCGGCAGTCTTTGTTATCTGATTGCCGTTTGCATCGTATGTGTAAACTGTCTGCTTTGTTTCGCTTGTGAACGGATTTTCATCGCTTTCAACAGTCTTTACTTCCTTCTGCAGAAGCGCTGTGTAGCTGCCGTTTGCATCGCTGTAGCTGTATTCAGTTACATAATCCTCGGTACCTGTCGCCGTCATCTTGGAACGGTTGCCATAATCGTCATATTCGTATGAATAAGTGTCTGTAGTGTTACTGCCAACCTTTACAGATTCCTCTGTAAGTCTCTTAAGACCATCATACTCATATTCCGTTGTTTCTATTATACCATTTTCATTGCGTACTTTGCAAGCGTCAGAACCATCAAGATAATACGAATATTCGTAGCTTGATATGTTACTATTGCCATTTTTGTTTTCGATTTTAGTAATTCTGTTTGCCTTGTTGTAGGTATATGTTGAAACTACGCCGTTTGCAAGAGTTTCGGTTTTCTTGTTGCCGTTTGCATCATAAGTGTAGGATACAGTGTCTTCGCCTGTCTCCATAACCTTTACAACACGCATTTCATCGTCATATTCATAGCTTGTGTATGAATACATAAGAAGCTTTTCTATTCCGACAATCTGCTGTCTTGTATACTGTGATACACCTTCATAGAAAAATCCCTTGAATGCTGAATATCCGTTTTTGTATTCAGTTTCCTTTGTTTTTCTGCCAAGTGCGTCATAGATATATGCTGTAGTCAGGTCATTGTTTTCAGCCTTAGTAATTCTTCCCATGTTGTCATAAGTATATGACTTGCTGACATTTTTTGAAGAATCCTTTGGATTAACTGTCTTTGATGAAATCACACGGTTAAGTGCGTCGTATGTGTTTGTTGTAACATTGCCGTTAGCGTCTGTGTTTGTAAGAACATTTCCGTTAAGGTCATATGTAATTGTGCCAGAATTGTAACCAGTACTGTCAGTTGTTCTTACTGCTCTCATCCAGCTATCGTACTCATAATTTGTAGTCAGATATGAAGTATCGCTTTCAGATGACATACCTGTGTACATCTTAATCTGAACACCGGCATTGTTGTAGAAATACTTTGAAATATTCTTTGCGCCGTTTGCAGTACCATCGCTGAGAGTTACCTTTTCAAGCAATCCCATAGCATTGTACTGATTCTGAGTAATGCTGTTCTTATTATTGTCAATTTTCTGAATTGTCTTGATTACATTTCCGTTTTTATCATATTCATTTGTTGTAACAGAAATATTTTCATTATCAAACGGAGTTTCGGTTTTTGTAAGTTTGTTAAGGAAATTGTACTCATATTTTGTTGTATTGCCGAGAGCGTCAGTCTGTCTTGCAAGCTGACCGTTAGAGTAATATGCGTTTGTACGCTTTACTTCATCATTTACCTTTTCTTCTACTGTATTTCCTCTGAAATCAGCAAGTGTTTCTGTCATCACCTGTTTTTCAGCAGAAATATATGTAATCTTAAAGGTTCTGAGACCATTATAGCTTTCAGAATATGAATTATCTGTTCCTGTGTAAATATTAAAGCTGTGATTTTCAAATTCATAGCCTGTTGAGGTAAGAATCTGCTTTTCGCTTTCGGCAGTTTCTTTGAAATATGTTGCCTTTTCACGCTGTAAGCCATCATATTCAACGATATTTACTGTACCATCCGGATTTATTTTTGCTGTAACATTTCCATATGCATCATATTCAAATGATGTTACATTTCCAAGAGCGTCAGTCTGAGTTTTTACTGCACCGCTTGGATAATATGTCGCATATGTTCCATGACTCTTGTCAGCAGAGAAGTTTGGTGAATATTCAGCTGTCTTTCTGCTGAGCTTGTCATATTCCGAAATAGTAACTGCTGCTGTGCTTCCTGTACCGTAGTCCTTAACCTTTGTTACGTTATTGAACTTATCGTATTCGTATTCCTTTACAGCATAAACATTCTTTGAAATATCAACACTTGTCTTTTCTTTTGAAACCTGAAGCTGTGCATTGTATTCATACTCAACAGTGTTTACAACTGTATTACCGTCCTTGACTGAAACCTTAACAGGCAGTCCCTTTGCATAACCTGATGTGCCATATGTATACTCAGTTACATTACCTTCAGGGTCAGTTATTGTACGAACAAGACCTGCAATTGAAGCTGTTTCACTTGCAGCATAATATGTGTAAACTGTCATTGCGTAATTTGTGTAATCAATCGTACTTAAATCAAAGCTGTTGCTTACCATCTTATCCGCATCTGAAACAGGAGTAAGGCTCTGATACTGTTTTAATACATTTACGCCTGATTCATCATATTCACATATTACAACGTTCTTGTTTTCATCAACCTGAACAAGCGGCATATTCTTATCGTTGTATCTTGCAAGTGTATATGTCTTGTCAGCGTTAATTGTTTTTGTTACATTACCATTGGCGTCACGTTCATACTTTGTAGTATTGCCCATGATGTCAACGCTTTCAGACATTTCATCATACTTGTTTTCGCCGTCAATCATATTGTATGTGATTTTGTCAACTTCGTATGTCTGACCGTCTGTTTCAACTGTATTTGTCTTTACTGCATACTTTTCATCGTAATCATAAGTGAAAGTCTTTACAAGCTTTTCACCGTCATATTCCTTAAGACCTGTCTGCTTGAATGCCTTGTCATAAGTATATTCCTGCTTGAGTCCTGCAGAATTTGTAAGCCAGTTTACAGAACCATTGTCATTGTATGAAATCTGGTCTGTAACTTCATTGTAGCAATTTGTGATTTTACAGAGTCTGCCGTTGCCGTCATACTCATATTTTTCTGTACCGCCTGATACACTTGTTGCTGAAATGAGCTGTGCATTGCCATTGTATGAGTATGTAACAGTTCTGTTTCCGGCATTATCCTTAATGTATTCAATACGGTTATGTCCGTTAATATCCTTATACTGAATTGTGTATGTTCTGCCTGTCGAATCAGTTACAGTGCGCTGATCATTTGACTTTGCAGAAATCTTAAGAATATTTCCATTAGCATCCTTAACCCAGTCAAGCTCGCCGTCGGCATTAAAGTGATACTGTGACTGTGCAGCATTTGTGATCGTATATTCATCGCCTGACTTAGTCATTGTGCTGTGAGCATTAAGGCACTCAAAGCCGCCGTTACCATTATCCTTAAATGTTGTATTTGAGCCATCAGGGAGAACTACCTGATAATATCCCTGTGCAGGAATTACAATCTTGCTTACATCAATATTGAAATCCCAACCAATACCAAATGAGCCTTCTTCTTCGCTCATAGAATTGTATGTTCTTACGAAGTCTGACTTTACACCCGGTGAAGCAATACTTAAATCTGTAAATGATTTTGAGTAGTTACCTGTTGCAATATGAACACCATCACCGATTTCCCATCCCTTACGGTAGAGAGTATAGTCAGGTTCATCATATGGTCTCCACCATGGTCTGAACCAATAATTTTCAGCTGTAAATTCTTTGAGGAAAAGAATTCCGTATTCATAATCAAAATTAAATGTACGAAGAGTATTTAAAGAACCATCTTCATTATCAATATATGTTTCGGGATTATCCCAGAGAACTGTCTGCTTTCCGCCTTCATAGCCGAAGATGATTGACTGTGTTCCCGACGAATAGATAGCTTTTTCACCTGACGCTTCATTTACATTCCAGTGAGGGCCGCAGAACCATATCTGGCCTGCTGTCCATTTGCCTTCCATATCCTGAAGTGTGATATATGTCCAGTTGCCACCTACATACAATCTGTCAGCATCATTTGTCATAAGAATTGTATCATAGCAGTTTGCCTGACCGAAATCAAAGCAGTTTCCGATTGTTACTTCACCGCCGTTAATATTCATCAGCTGTCCTGCGTTACCACTCCAGCCATCAGGTGATGCAGTTCTGAATACGAGGTTATTGGTGATTATGAGACTACCACCATTAACATCAAGTGTAGCACCGTTTGTGCCGTTCCAGAACTGAGGCATGTCAGTTGTGAATGACATACAATCGCCTACAAAAACTGTGCATCCATTAAGATTCAAATTCGTATCATGCAGATTAAAGCTATATGGGAATGCGCCGCTTTCGAGTACAGTAAGATTTCTCTTGAATGCATGATCCCAATACAAATCTCCTGTGTATGCATCATTGAACCATGAAACATCATAATCTGAAATTATTCCATCATTATCCTTGTCCATGTATTCAAAATAGTTTTCAGAACGTCCTTTTCTGAGACACATAGCATTAATTGTGTCAAGACCTTCTGTAAAATCCTCAGCATTTACATAAATATCACCTGTCATTTCATGATTGTATATATACACTGATGAATTTACTGTGCGTGCTGTATCAAGTTCAGCTTTGAAGGCTTCCAGATCAGCAGCTGTAAAATATCCATCACCGTCTGCTAAATCAGGAAGTATGTAACCATTGACATTTTCATTACTACTTACAATATCACTCAGAATTTCATAATCGTAATCATTGATTACATTATCTCTGTTAATATCAAGATTCTGAGTATGCTGCGAAAGCTCATAGTATTCATCTTCACCCAGCTTTTCATAAAAAGCACAGAATGCGTCGAGGTCGGCATTGCTTACTACATTATCACCGTCTGCATCCATACTTGGGTTGAAATTACTATCACCACGAGTTGCTCCAAGACAGCTTGCTACATATGATGCATCATTACCGTCAATTACATCATCGCTCCACTGATTTGCATTGTAGTAGTTATATGTTGTATCACCCGGAACGAGAGTTACAGTATCAAGTGACTCGCCTGAGCCAACTGTGAACTTACCTGTACCAAAGTCCTTAAGGTAAAAAGGCAGATAACCATCACATTCGAACTTAACATGATATACATCTGAGCCGCTTGCTGAAATTTCATATTCTCCGCCATTTGGAAGCTTGGTATATGTAATTTCTTCCCAATTACCATTAAAAATGCGTACATAAACAGGTGTATTATCTTTGGTATCATAACCCGAAACTACACCTTTCTGTACGCATCCAGTAACAGTAAGACTATCAGCAAAGCTTATTGTCCTGTTTTCCGATGTTTCATTTATCATCATAAGACTTGTGTCAGGATAACTGAAATATTCCACATTTCCCAAACCACTTACGGCTTTTTCATATTCCTCATGCAGTTTATCTGCATTTTCGGAAAGCTGCAAAGATTCCTTAATCTCTGTAATTGTTTCCGCATGAACGATACCCTGTGAACTGCCGTCGCCGTAAATCATTACCTGACCTACGAACATCGTTGCAAGTACACCAGATATTACTCTTTGTATCTTCTTTTTCATTAGTATCCTCCATATTTTTTCTCAATAATATGATTTTTAGCTATACCGATCAACAACATTAAACTTAATGTTATCCACGTCATTTCAATGCATATTGAAAAGTTGTCGTTCTGAAAAAATCTAAAAACAATTAGCAACAAAAATTCGATAAACAAAACAATTATACATCTTTTTTTATATATTTTCTTCTCGACTTTATCAAGAGGTTTGTTTTTATCCTCAATTGGTGATAAAGCAAGTATTAATCCTGCGGCGATTAATGAAAATATATCATACACAAACACATAATTATCTGCATAATTGATAATTATCATCACTGCAATTATCATTATTGCAGAGATACACCAGCATCTAAGTGGCGTTTTCGCATGAAAACCTCCCGCATATATTCTAAGAGGAATATATGCGGAAGTGAATATAACTGTTTCGGTTATCTTATGAAATAGTAGGCCGACCAAAAGAAATGTAAGTGTGTTCAAAAGCATATTCAGCATTTGATTGATGCCATACTTATATATACTTCTCCGATCGGTCTGAATCAAATGTTGTTTTTCCATATTACCTACAATTTTTTCAGCAATATTAGTAAACATTAAAATTTACGAAGCTTCTTAACATCTTCAGGAAGTTCAGGCTGATGAGTACACCAAATACATGCCGAATTAGCTGTTAATGATGCTACAACAACTGCTAATGCTGCAAATGTTCCACCAAACTTCATACAAAACTTCTGTATTTTCTGCTTCATATTAACACATCCTTTCGTCTATGATGGTTATATAATAACAGAAAATTCGACAAATAATTTTAAAATGGTAAAAATAACACTCAAAATGGTAAATTTTGCAGAAATCCATACTTTTAACGCTAAACCTTCAAAAAAAATCCCCGCCCTGCTTTCGCAGGACGGGGAATTGATATTATACATCCAAGAATATATCTAACAAAGGTTTGCCATTATTATCCCTAAATACTATTTCCGATAATCCAATATGAGAAGGGCTTTCATCATCAACCAAAACATACCACAATTCCAGATTATATAACTCATTTTCATCTGTTAGTATATTGTCAATATCAATATCTATCACTTTATATTGGTAATGATCTTTTCTATACTCAGAACTCCGTATACCACTACTTATACGTTCATACGAAACAGATTTTCCTTTATAAAAATCAAATAATTCGTTTATTCTTTCATCAATATTACATCCCAAAACAACATCATCAGAGATCAATGACTTTAAAGCTTCACTATCATCACTATCAAGACATCTGATTACTTCTAATGCAGTCTCTTTTGCAAAAGGATAGTCTCTTGAAAACAAATCTCTTGGGTTATATTCGCGTGATTCGTTTAAATCAAACAACAAGTTGCAGGCTGTTAATGTAATACAACATAATATTGATGCTATGATTTTAATTACCTTCATTCTTAGTTTCCGTCAATTTTAATAATGTTACACCCTCATCATTTCTAAAAAATATTTTAGATATTCCAATTTGAGAAGGATTTTCATCATCAACCAGAACATACCACAACTCCAGACTATAAGATTCATTTTCATCTGTGAGTATATCGTCAATATCAATTTCTATCGCTTTATATTGGTAATGGTCTTTTCTATACTCAGAACTCTGTATACCACTACTTATACGTTCATACGAAACAGATTTTCCTTTATAAAAATCAAATAATTCGTTTATTCTTTCATCAATATTACATCCCAAAACAACATCATCAGAGATCAATGACTTTAAAGCTTCACTATCATCACTATCAAGACATCTGATTACTTCTAATGCAGTCTCTTTTGCAAAAGGATAGTCTCTTGAAAACAAATCTCTTGGGTTATATTCGCTTGATTCGTTTAAATCAAGTGGCAAGCTGCAGGAAGATAATATAATAGAACACAAAAACGACATGATTATTTTTGTTATTTTCACTGTCTAAAACCTCTTTTCATTCGTTAAGCTTGTTTGAGCCAATTATAGAAATCACAGAATAGTTTTCATTATGTAAAACAATGTTATATAATCCCAACATATCCTCATTAGCATCATGAACAACATACTTCTCAAACGAAATATAATAAGTTTTATCATTATCGGTTTTTATATTCTCCATTGCAGCTCCAATCTTTTTTTCTAAAATCACACCATCATTTATATATTCTGATTTTATCCCATGGTCCCAAAAACCATCATACAAGATTGATACGCCGTTATAAGCTAAAAATGTTTCATTTATTTGCTTGTCTAAATCATATTCAGATTGTATATATGGTGAAAACATTTTTTTTAGTGTCTCAGAATCCCTATTATCAAAACATTCAAGAATTAATATTAAAGTTTCTTCATTATAAATTCTATCTTGTGCCTGATTTGAATAACGAGGATCATATTCGCTTGATGTATTTAAATCAAGCGAATTAAACCCACATGATGAAATAAAAAGCAATGATAAAATCATAATAATTAATGCATATCTTTTCATTATCACCATACAATCCAAACCGTATGAAATTCATTATCAAAAATCATATTATTATCTCCAGTATCGTATTTAGATTTAAAACTGTTATACATTTCCTCATATCCAGTAAAATCTACTGATCCAACTGTAATCATATTATAAGGATTAGCTTCAGTATATCGTGGATTAAAGCCTGTTATCCACCACTGTCGATCATCAGGTGCCCAAGTAAACACATTTTCAACACTCTCTCCATAGCAATTATAAAGTGACAATGTCATTGGCAACGTAAAGTCCACAACGTCATAATGCTTTGTTTCATATCCCTTATTATTCATTTCCTGATTTTCCACATACAATCCGGTTTCTGCTCCACTTTGTAGGTTCCAATAATCGCCCTTCCATGACCATAAGATATATTCTTTACCATTATAATCAAATGACATTTTATTTACGTTCATATCCGATGCATTTTCAAAAACTTTATCATAGATATCGTTATATCCAAATGCTTTCTGCCAAATATCCAACTGAGAATGATATGCTGTACCGTTGCTATCCATAGCAAATTCAAGAAATTCAGCCCCTGCAACTTCTGCCGCTTTATTCTCTGCGCTTTCCTTAAAAAGTTCTTTGAATTTATTTAACGCCCATTCATTAGCTAACTCTTCATGTTCCAAGAGAATTTCGACTAAAGTATCCGCCTGTTTCGCAATCTCTTTCATTACAACATTAGACACTGGTCTATTGTCAGAATACTGAGTTGCAATTTTTTCTTGCTGTGACGTTGCAATATCGTATTGAGCTTTCCATACACCAGTAGGACCATCGTATTTTAATGGATTAGGGTCTATAGGACAAAGTACCTTACCGTTGTCTTCATATACTCTCTTACCATCAATCAGTCCGTCCCCATCTGTATCAGCTACTGATGGATCTGACTTATATGAAAAATACTTATAGTAATCAGACTGTGACTCAAAATAGATTTCCAACGGAACATATCCAAGCTCTACATTGTCGTCAAGGCCGTCGCCATCACTGTCGGTTTGATTAATATATGTTCCTATCGGCTTTCCATTTGGCTGTAAGCCATAAAGCTCAACAATATCGGGAATGGTATCTCCGTCACTGTCAACGCCAGCAAATTTCGGTGGTGAGATCACTGTTTCTCCGAACTGAGTTGTCAGGGAATTTGCACTTTCAGCAATGTAAACATCGCCGCCTGTAGCCTGTGCTACTGTCTCAATATTACCTCCAATTTCACTTGTACCGACATTAACAATATTTAAAATAACATTGTTTGCAAACTCATCCGAAGAAATTGTACCTAAACTCACTTTACTATCAGTAATGGCAATTATACGATAAAGATCTGTTGTATCTGGTACTACTAAATTCAGTGCACTATCCAAAGCTTTTCTTAAATTTGCAGTTCCGCTAAGATTATCAATACTGTTATCTAAGACCTCTCGTAAAGTCGATTGAGTATAAATCAAACCTGAATTTGATAATACATTATTAGAAAATGTAATGATAGCAACTGAATCACCACTGCTTTTATTGTCAATAATGCCGTCACAAATTCTAAAGCGATCACAGCTTTTTACACAGTAGTATTCCTGTTCACCTTGCTGACTAATAGAGTTACCAATCGTTTCAATATTATCATCTGTAACACCATTGTATCCAGATTCTAAAGACCATACATATTTGTCTGAATCCTCCATACTAGAAGAGCAATCCATTAAGACAATTGTATGCAGATTTCTAGTGTAAGAAGTATCACTCACCCACATTTTACGGAGTTCCGCCAAACTGGTATTCCAATCTGAATACCATTTCTGACTATCAACAATCATATACTGTGAAAAATGAGTTGTGGTAGTGCTGATAGTAGAATATTCCCAGCTACGGGTTGTATCCACTTCTTCAAATATCTGCTTTTCTTCATTGTACCACAGTATAATAAGGTTGTCAAATTCGACGCCCTCACCAAGCATCGCCTTATCAATCTTGAATGTAATTGTTGCCTTTTCAAAGCTTGTAGGTGTTTCAAAATTAAATGGCTCACCAACGAGTGCATTTACATTCGTTGTCATTGCGTCAATGTTATACATGCTTTCGATTGTGAGGTTTCTTTCGAGGTTGCCATTTGTTGTCATGTCAACAGTGATTTCTGTGATTACCTTGTCGTGGGTTTCAACAGCCTGCTGCTTTCTCTGTGCAAATGCTTCGTCTCCGTCAAGTATTCCATCACCGTCTGTGTCAGGATTAAGTGGATCGAAGTACACCCCACTCTTGGCATATATTGTACCGTCATAACCTTCATCACCATCAAGTAATCCGTCGACATCGGTATCAGGATTAAGAGGGAGTGTTCCATACTTGTGAACTTCATCACCGTCTAAATATCCATCATCATCTGTATCGGGATTAAACGGTTCTGTACCATTTCGATACTCGCCGAAGTTTGTAAGATTATCGGTATCGAAATCCTCGTCTGCATCAGATACACCATTACCATCAGTATCAATTTCAAGTGGGTCAGTGCCTAATGTGATAACTTCATAACCATCCGGAAGAGCATCGTCATCTGTGTCATAATCAAGAGGGTCGGTATCAATTACCTTTTCGTAAATATCAAAAAGGTCATCTTCATCTGTATCTCCGAGCCATTCTTCAGGCAGATATTCCAAACCACTGAAATCATATACTTCAGATATTGTACCAATAAATCTTGCAACATTATCGTTATAATTTATATTCACATTACTACTGTTAATAACGACCTTATCAGCAATGATTATGCCGTTAATTGTAACATTTGGAGAGTTGATTGTAAGTGTGCCAAGTGGTGCATAAATAAGACCATTTATATTAGCAGTACTGTCATTTTCAATAGTTATATCACCATATTTTGAATATACAACAGATGAGTTTGCATTCTTAACTTCACCGGTTACATTCAGATTCATGAGTGTTCCGAGATTTGAATTGAGTGAAACATTTCCGTTAAGTGTTATATTGTTATAACAGAAAAGAGGATTATTGATATGTATGTTCAGTTCTGAATAAACATATTCTTCCTCGTATAAATCACAGTTTTCTGTAAAATAGTTTTCATAGATTTTTGTGTCTGCATATACATGCTTTACTCTTTTTTCAATATCATTTCCAGTTGTAAGCTTACCGTTGATATTCTTATTCACAGCAGTAATTTCTGCCATCTTGTTTGTATGTATAGCTCCGTTTACGCACATATTGGACGTTGCTGTCATAACTATTCCATTACGTCCAAACATTGCATACGGATATTTTTCTGTTTCTTCAGCAGATACTGTAAACTGCACCGCCATTGGTATTATCATTGCAAGTACAGTCAGAAAAGAAACTATCCTGTTAAAGAATTTTTTCCTCATTGTTTATTCCTCCATTTTTTCATTAACATATCGGTTCTTACAATGCTCTTGTTTATTCAAATCCGCTATGAACTTCTTTGGAGAGCATTGATATCCTCTGATTCATATTAACACACTCCCTTACGTCAGATAGTTATATAATATCAGAAAATGCGATATAATTTTTCAAAATGGTAAAAATAACACTGTAATTGCTAAATTTGAAAAAAGTACCCGTTTATTCAACAAGTACTTTTAAAAAAATTAGTTTTCATACATTATTATTGAAGCTTCAAACCACATCTCGTCGTACTGTGTTTTCAAGTGTCCATGATATTTACTGAGTGCATTTTGTATACTTAAAATACCTAAGCCATGACCCTCCTTGTTACCTTTTCTTGTCAAAAGGTTATTTAGGACTATTCCATCAAAAGTATTTTTTATCTTTATATTTATAACGCCTTTATTATATCTTATTACAACCTTCAGTCTCTTTTCATTGGCTTTCTCAAGTGCTTCAATAGCATTATCTAGAAGATTTCCGATAACAACATTAATATCAAAAGAATTTATATTTATTTGTTCAGGTAATTTAACGTCAATTTCAAAATTCACACCATTTTGTTCAGCAAGATATAGCTTATAATTTAAAAGACTATCAACGTCTGCATTCCCAGACGAAACATATAAATTATGAACTGTTATGTATTTCTGTGTTTCGTTAAAATAATCTTCAAGAGCCTTTAATTCATTTTCAGCAAGTAGCCGTTGCATTTTATAAATATGATTTTTCATATCATGCTTTAAAATTCTGATTCGGCTTTGTGATTGATACATTATTTCAAGCTGATGTTCATATTCCTCATTTATTTGAGCAATCAACTCGGCACGATGTTTTTCACTAAACATTTTAAGTAAATAATCATATATAAAGAACACAATAAAGTTTATGAGCATCAGAAGAATTGCTATTGTTACAGTGGTAAAATTAAATTCTTTCATGCTTAATTGTCCGATAACTATGCTGCTTAATGGTATAAGAACAATTGAAGTCAAATATATAGCACTTACCTTTATACTATAATCATTATCTTTCAACCCCGTGACATGCTTGAAAATCAACGCTAACACAAATACTAATAATGATGATGCTATTCCTCCGGTAAAGATCATTGAATTTAATCCTGCGGCTTGTGAAAGTCCTAACATTGCTGCATCGCAGACCATAGAAATAACATAAATCAGTATAGTGGATATTATTTTTCGGGAAATCCCAGATTTGTACAAAAAAGTTATTCCGAAAAATAAAAGTAGATTTGTTATTATATTTACAACAAAATTTTCAAGTTTCAAAAACATTCCTGTATTAATTATAAAATAAACGGTATATGCAGCAAATTCTAAAAGCCTATTTACCTTTTCTTTACTAAAAAATACATTTGAAAACTTATAAACCGCATATATATGAAATATATTTCCTGCTATATAAAATGCTAATGACATTATCCCACTCCTTAAAAGTTCATAAGAAAATCCCTTACTTTATTTTGATTCACCCTGCTAACGGGTAATGTTATATTATTTTTAATAATCACATAGTCAAAACCAAATCTTTCAATATAAATCGGATTAACTATGTATGATTGATGAATTACAATAAATTTTTCAAAACATTTTTGAGTTATAACATTTGAAAGCTGTCCATAAAATTCAACATCCTCATTTTGCGTGTGTACTATAACTTTTTTACCTTTGCTTTGCAAATACTTTATCTGCAAAACTGATATATTATGTTCACCTTTGTTTTTGGTAAAGTGAAAATATTTATATTTCAAGTAATTTGTTTTATAATAAGACTCAATACATGTTTTAACTTTTTCATATGTAAGCGGCTTAACAAGAAAATCAAATGGATGTATTTTAAATAATTGTTTAGCATATCCTTCAATCGAAGATATGAATATAATTGTTAATTCTGCATTAAGTAATTTATTTCTGATAAAATCACCAAGTTCTATTCCGTTCATCATATCTTCAAATTCAATATCAAGAAAAATAATATCATACTCTTTACCTGACATCAACTCCTTTGATATATCCTCACATTTTAAATACACTTCTATAATACATTCCTTATCTTCCTGTATACTGTATTTTGTTAATTCATCCTTAAGTTTTTTGCATGTGTATTCATCATCATCCACAATTGCAATTCTAATCATAAATTCACCTCTGATATTGTCACACTATGTCGAAAGCTATACCCTCTCATAATATATAACAATCAAAACATGCTTGTTTTATACTTTTTAAGTACATTTTGTACACTTAACTATATTTCGAAAATTTTGCAAGAGAATATTTATCGTTTCGCACAACATTCATGAGGTAAAAAGGGTATTACAGCTAACATTTCAGTAGAAGTATTATGATTAATTATGTAGATATAAAAACAGCTGCATATTCAATAAATAACATTATACTACACAATTATTCATAAGTCAACAATAATATTACTCATTATCAACTATATTTGTACTGTTTCATGGTAAACTTAGTGTTAAATGGAGGTATGAATATGGTTGATTTCAGCAAAAGACTTAAGGAACTAAGACAAAATTCAGGATTAACCCAAAAACAGCTTGCTGAAAGAATTTGGGTTACTAAAGCTACTATCAGCTATTATGAACTATCTGAAAGAAATCCCTCACCTGAAATATTAGTCAAGCTTGCAAAGGTTTTCCATGTTACAACTGACTATCTTTTAGGTATTGAAAATAAAAAGCAGTATTTGGATGTCAGTGACCTTTCTCCAGAAGACATTGACCTTTTACAGCATACAATAGACGTGTTGCGAAAAAAGAATAAATAGATAAAGGCGTATCATCTGATACGCCTTTGGTATTTTTTTATGTTTGTTCCTGCGAATGCTCCGGTCTTTGTCCAAGAGCTTGCTGTTTTTGCTGTATCATCTTTCGCAGCTTGCTGTCAATCATTTTTCTGCCCGATTGGAACTTGTGATGATAATCACTTTCAATACATCTGCTGAGATTTACAAGCAAACTGAAAACAGTATTTCCAATTACGGTTTGCATTTGAGTTTGCTCTGCATTAGGAAAATCCATTTCCATAACAGTCTGTATTATCATGTTTTTCACAGACCTGAATTCCTGGTTATCAATAAGTAACGGAAATTTAATCTTTGCAGAGGAATATATGTCATGCTTTTGCTGTTCCATCTCACACCATAGGTCATACATATTCCTTATCTGCTCATCACTTGCAAGCCTCATAAAAATTTCATCGACAGTTTTCTTGGTATCGGATTTGAGATATCCATATACTTTTTTACCTTTCGATTCTGAAAGCTGAGTGTACAGCATAGCAACAAGATTAATAAGTTCGTCATCAATATTATTCATCGAAATATTTTCAGCAAGCCTTTTCATAAGCTCTGCCGATTCCTTTTTCAGAAGATTACGCAAGTCAGTTTGCTGTTCGTAGAGGTGATGAAGTTCGTCAGAGTAAATATCATTTGCAAAACCGCTTCGTATTTTTTCAATCCCATAATTTGTGAGGAAACCCTCACGCTCGTTTTCGGAGTACACAATAATGTGAACATGAGGATTTGTTTCCTTGTCGTGAAAGGCGGCATACCATTTCAGATTTTTTATATCAATCTTCGACTGCTTTGCAATATTCGGAATCTGTCTTTTCACAAGTTCACACCACGCTGTAAGGTTGTCATAACCCATAGCCTGTGCATCATCCCTGCGTAAGGAAACAACATGGGTCCAAACATTTCCTTTGTGGTTTGCGACAGCTTTAGCAATCCTTTCAAGAACAATTGGTTCGTCTGTCTGTGAAAACAAACCATGGGTATTAAATTTCACAGCACCCGGACGGTTCGCAAGGTATCCAACATAATTTTCTCTTTCGGAAACTGTATGCACCGCGCCCTCACGGGTTGCAATATACTTCACATAGTTTCCAAGTTTCTTTTTGGAACTGCTTTTTAAGTAGCGGCTCGTCACAATAATTTTCGGCATACACTACTCCTTTTGATACTCAGTGGCATTTTCATAACTGATTATACCGTTTATTTTTCTGACCTCGTTCACACACATAATGTGAAGATTTTTAAGTGTTTCGTCATCGACTTCATTTACAGCCGCCGTCATATGCGACAACTTTCCAAGCTCAACCGCAACCTTAAAAATCAAACGGGAGAGTCTTTGCTCAGTACCCTTAATCGTAGACTTCACAGTTTCTGTTATCAGCGGAGAAATATAGTCCACGCTTTTTTCTTCATCAAGATAACCTACATAAAATTTTATTGACTTTTCAATAAATTCACTCTGCGACCTGCAGTTGTCCCCCTTGTAATGTGTTTCCACATCCTTCATCGTCTGCGGATATGCCCACAGTGCAAACTTTACTTTATTCTGAAAACTCATGCTATCAACTCCTGTCTTAACGCCGTAGCTACGGCATGTTATCTGTTACAACCCCGAAAAATCCAAAAAGCTATTTTTACAACCCCTTTAGCATAAAATTCACAAGGCTCGTAAGAATGCGGTCGGCTTTGCCGTCCGCTGTTAGTGTATCGGGGATACAACCCCGATACTTTAACTAGCAACCGAGTGGCCTCGGAGGACATTTTCGCTCTTTTAGTATTTTGAGAGACGGTATATAAGGCACGACCATTTAATATAATCCGAATTGCACCTCAAATTCCGCCCCAAATTCGCCTTTATAACTTCAAAGGTAAACTTACCCCACTGTCCCTTCAAAAACGCCACACAAGGGCACACGTTTTGAATAAAGGCGGTTTACTGCTTAATGTTATTTTCTGACTGTACAGCAATTTCATTTTTCACTTTCTTTGGCGGCTTTTTGATTGCACTCATTTCAATAAAATCTCTGACATTCTGCGGAACGGTTTTCGTATAAAGCTGTTCCGCAAACCTTTCAAGCTCGTCTGACAGCTTCATATTTTTCTGTCCGAGATACATTTCAAGCGCTGTCAGCTTTTCTGATTCAACGCATATTGTAACTGATTTTTTCATTCGTTTTACTCCTTTTCTTCAACATAAGATATATACGGAACCTGAAGCCAGTGAGTCCACTCACGCCCTGCAAGCTTGGTTCTTGTAACGCCTCTGAGCGTGTTCATCGCCTCAACAACTTCTCCGTTTCCAATGTAAATACCGATGTGTCCATCACTCCATACGGCAAGTCCGGGCACTTCAGGAATGGTATTAATCGTGCCTTTAATGACTCCCGCTTCGAACATTCCGTTTGCTGTAACGTCCTTCATACCATTTGAACCAACGATTATTTTATCAGACTCTGCGTCATACCAACCATAGCCTTTAATGAGTCCTACGCAATCAGCGGTGCGCTTTCCGAGCCAGTTTTCATGGATAAAATCCATGTAGCTTGTAACCTCACCACCGAACACGGACGCTCTGTCCTGCAATAATTCTTCTGTCAGAACATTTCCGTATGTGCCATAAACATAACCCCAGCCGTTGTTGTGAGCCTGTATAGCCCATTGCACAAGACCGAGGTTGTTCTTAATATTTTCATCGTATTCTTCAAATATAATTTCCGTACCATGATAAATTTCTTCAAGCTTACTCCATGAATTCCAAGCGCCATTACTGACCTTATCCTTGGTAACATATCCGCATTGCTTTGAAGCAAAAATCACTTCACCTTTACCAATGTACACTCCATAGTTTTCTCCGTCGGACAAAATAACACCTGCTTCATCTGGCATTGTATCAAGTCTGCCTTTGGAATTAAAATTGAGATTGCTCGGCTCGGAATTAAATACTTTTTGTTCTATATCATATCTTAGATAACCGAGTATCAGACCTGCGCTGTCGGCACACCTTATGCTGCTTTCTTCATCACGCTCCCCAACAGCATTTTCCTTGTAGCCCCAGCCTGAAATATATGCATTCTCTGCCCATGCGGCAAGGTCTGCACCGTTCTTGGTTTCGGGAGTTTCAAACATATACTGATTTATGGTTGCGTTCATCACAAAGGTGTATGTCCTCATGAATTCAGCGTAGTCAATATCCAGTCTGTAAGCATAATTCAGAACATTTATGAGGCTTTCATCATCAGGTGAAGCCGCAAACAACTTGGCATAAAATTCAGCATCAAAGTCCTGAATATTTTCAAAATGAGACAGGTATATGAGCTGTGCTTTTATGGTCTGAGAACGCACATTTTCAGCTGTCATTGCGTTTTCAATATCCTGTCCCTGTGCTTGCAAATTCATAAGCTCTGCCTGCTGACTGCTGTCAAGACTTGAAAGATACGCCGCCTCATTGAACATACTTTTATCAATTTCGGGAAGTTCAGAGCTCCTGTCTTGAAGTGCCATAGTAACAATCGCAGGCAGACACATTAGTCCAAGCAATCCTGCAATTATACTTCCTATCGCAACAAACACGCCGCCTCTTGTCTTGCTGCTGCTCAATAGATAAACAATTATCTTCTTTGTCGCCGCTATAATTGCTGCTGACATTCTTTATCACACACCTTTCTTATGGCAATAAAAAAGAGCCGCATTTGCGACTCTGATTTTATATATTCTGTTTATTATTGCATTTTCATTCCAAGATCTTCTTCATAATCTACATCTTCAGATAATTTTTCAACCTGACTATGTCTTAATTCCAACGTGTGTTCGTATGCCGGCACAATAATTTTTTCATATCGTGAATCTATATATTCTGTATAGAATTCTTTCTGCAATTCAGAAAGATACGAAATAGAATTAATAAATTCCTTTATATGCCTCATATCAATACGAGGTGCAATTCGCATAATTGCTTTGTAACAATCTTCAATATCACAATGCGTTAAAAAATCATAATAATTTATCTTTTTTCCGTTGTATTTAATAGCAGATGTAGGGAAATTAAATATTCTCGCATTCATTTTTTCATTATCATCAAGAATCTGTTTCATCATATTTTCGTCAGACTGTGGAAGCAAACAGCTCCCACAGTCAAATACAGGAGCTATATCAAAGTTTTCTGTATGATTATCATACAAAAATCCCCAATTACCATTATGCCTGTCAAAATTCCCAAGGAAAGCATCAATAACAAAAACATCCCAGAAATAATTCACAAGTTCTTTTGGTTCTACAAACTGCTGTTTCTCTATAGTTTCCAGTATATCTGAGAGTTCAGTACCATTTCCATTATGTTCAGAATCTATAATAGTATTTTTTATTGAACAAAAATCGTAAAGAACCCTTCCATCAACCGTAAAATCCTTACATGCACATACAAGTTTTTCCTTACCATTAATTGTAAAAGTGCCGAGTATTGTTTTCTGTGCCTTAACTCCAAGCAAATTATATATATGGCATGCGATATGCTCACTTATACAGCTGTTTGTATACGAAAGCTCCGTAGGTTTGTTTTTTCCGGATGGTGGAAATTTCAGCATATATTGTTCACCATCATATTCTATTGCAATCTTCTTGCCATTCGCTCCATTATATGCCTTGCTTATTATTCTTTTACACTTGGTAAAATCTATTTTTTCTGACAACGTTTTCACCTCCATAAAAATTTCTGTCGAAGATAATCTGCATGTTCAGCTGTAATAGCCTCATCATTAATTTCAGCAATATTTATGCTGCCATACAGTTCGCCCCAGAGACAGTCAATTATGTCCGAGCCGTTCTCAAGTGCATCCTTGTACGCATCAAGGTCGTTCTGAAGATACTGAGGCAGACCGTGTTCGTATGACGCTTCCCGTTCCTTCTGAAGCTTTTCCATATCAGCCATTTTTATCACCTTTCTGAATGCAGATATATTTTAAACCTTTTTGTAATGACATCAATGTCATCTTATTTTGTATCCCTCATCCAACAGTTCTTTTATAGATTCACTACAATAGAAAGTACTGTTTTTTCCTGCATCAAATCTTTTATGATTAGGTAAGATTTTTTTGATTTTTTTCTTTACATCATAATAAAACAAATCAATATCCTTACATTTTTCCACTAAGTTTTCATCTTCATCAAAATACTTATTTTGATACCAAATGCGTCCCGGACTAATCTCCTTTGAATTATTCCGAACTATAGTTCGCCTAAACTCAATAATTGGTAGGTAATGAATATATACTGAGAGTGACTTATCTTTAAGCTTACCCCATTCTTCCTTGTAAAGGAATAACTGAAACCATCCTATATCAGAAAAAGCAGGCGGCAAATGAGTTATTTCAATTGATTGAGAACTTTTACCTTCATAAAGTATTTTGACATTTAACTGCTGCAGAAATTCTTTGAGAGTTTCTTCATCTTTTTCAGCCATAAAAAATTCAAATTGCTTTCCCATTTTATCACCTACTACTACCATATTCTAATCATCAAAATACTACATTATCAACTATATACATTCTATCACATCCACCCTCATAAATCAAGCTTTATCTTCCTCCCGCCGCACCAAACAGCTTCGCCTTATGTTCAGGTGCATGAACCTGAAGCAGATAGCGCTCATTACCACAGCGGTACAGACAGGTGCCTCTTTCGGGGTACTTTATGTGCGTGTATTCAGATTCCTCAAGCTGTAAGGTGTCGATAAAATCTGTCGGAGATATGTTTCCCGGATTAAACAGAAAATGATGCGTCGGAATTGAAAACAGCGGCTTTGTAAATTCCTTTATTTCGGGCAGGAGGAAGTCCTCAATATTTTGTGACGATAATATAAATGAGGATTCCTTTTTACGCACACGCTTCATTCCGTTTCGGATATACTCGATTGCGGTCATATTTGTAAGGAACAAATAAAGCTCATCGACTGCCGCAACAGTATTTCCTTTGCCAAGAAGCTGATTGCTCATGTAGCTTAAAATGTTAAACAGGAGCGTATCCTTAAGCCGCTTGTTTGTGTCCATAAGTCCATTTACACCAAAGCATATAAGCTCGCTGTCGCGGATATTGGTATGACCATTAAAATATTTCGACTCCGCACCCTTGCACATACTGTGCAGACCAAGACAGATGTTCTGCAGATTTTCTTCTGTATACAGGTTCTTCTTTTCATGGTCAAACAGCATATATTCCTTTTCAATAAGGTCATATAAATCCTGCATTGTCGGGTAATCGGTGGCTTTAAGCTTATCAAAATCTGTTGCGTCCTCAATTTCAAATCGTGCATAAAGCTTTATGAGCATAAGCTCGATTGTATCAATTTCAGCGTCGGTGAAGTCCTTGTATGCTCTGAAAAAATCCTTGAGGTACGAAATGTGTTGACTCAGCATAGATTTCTTTTTTGTTCTGTATTCAGCATCTTCTTTTTCACCCAAACGGCGTATTTCAAGGGGATTTATCATATATTCTCCGCCCATCATGTCGATGTACGTTCCGCCTAAGCTGTTGCACAAGTCAACATATTCATGCTCCGGATCTAAAATTAACACACTTTTTCCTGCTTCTCTGTGATTGCACAGGAGGAGCTTCATAAGATAGGATTTGCCCTGACCGCTGTTTCCGAGTATAAGGATGTTGCTGTTTGTCTTGTCCTCAGTACGCTTATCAAAATCCACAAGAACATTTGAACCGTACTTGTCACGACCAAGATAAAATCCGTTTTCATCAGTCTTGCCACTGTAATTTAAAGGATAAAGATTTGCAACAGAGCTTGCAGGCAGCACACGTTCAAACTGACTTCCGAACATATTGTTTCCTGTCGGAAGGACAGACAAAAATCCCTCTTTCTGACGAAGCAGAAGCCTGTCAACGCTTATTTTGGAACGAGTAAGCTCCATCTGTATGTCGGCTTGCAATTCTTTCAGTTTGTCTTCAGATGCTGCTTTCAGTTCAATAAAAACAGCTGTGTGCAAAAGGTTTTCCTTGTTGCGCCTGAGTTCACTAAGAAGTTCCGCCACATCATTAATATTATCCTGTGCCTTTATGCTTTCGTTTACATCATTGGTGGTAGTCATCATGTGATTTTTTCTCATCGCCTGCTGAACAATCTTTCTCTGCTCCATGCTTGTAACAAGGCGGTTATATATTCTGAGCGTAACACTGTTTCTGTCGGCAAGGTGTGCAAGAATAGCAGTTTCTTCAGTGCTTGGCGGGTATTCCGTTATAACCCAGCAGCATTTGTAATAATTACCACAGATGTAATGGTCGGTGTAAAAGCGTATTACACCCGGCACAATTCGGTCAAAATAGCTCTTTGTTTCTATTGCTTCAAGCTGCTCCGCTGACAGTTCTTTTTTCTTTCTCTTAAACATTTTTAGTTACCCCCAATTCAAAGTTTTCAGAACCTTCTATATCGGATATTTCATCACCCGAAATGCTTGTTCCAAAGTACAGTGCAAGCATTCTCTTTATCTCAGGCTTATTCATTCTTCTGACAGAAAAGCCGTGTTCCGATATCGCCTTGTCAACACGATTTATGATGCTGAAAATCTGTTCAGGCTTTTCTCTTTTAAACCTTATCGCAAACATAAACTGCCTTGCTGTTGACATTTCAATCTGGATTTCGTCAAGGAAATCCAGGTCAGCCTGTAACAGCTTTCTGACAGCCTCGTTCTTTTCTGCCTGCAAACGCTTTCGTATATACTCCTTGTTGCTGTCAAAGCATTCACAGGAGTCAAGCGCTACAATCTCCAGGTCGGGTACTGTGCATAAAAGCATCATCAGATGATGTATTTTGGCGTCAATATTAGCCGCAGACAGTACAGAAATATTTGTAGGCTCTACGCTGAAAAAAGCAATTTCTGATTTGTCGTTTTTAACACCGAAGTGTGTAAAGCATTCAAGACCGATAAGGCTTTGAACACTGTTTTTCTTCTTTGTCATATTTTCAATCTCCTTTATACCAGAAATATTTTTGCTGTGAGGTTACAAAAAATTTCACAGCATTAAAAAGATAATCCATAATTGCACTGTCATCAACCCTCAGACTTAAAAATCCGTAACAGGCTGTCAGCGCAATGGGAATTACATTCCACAGGTTTACAAGCACAATTACCGACAGAATAATTCCGCTGCAGATGATTATGAAATCCCTCACACTCCAGAACCACAGTTTAACATTGGCTCTTAAGTTTTCAGGGTAGATATATGTTTTCATTTTCCGCCTCCTCTTATCATGTTAACAGCTTTTGTCCCCATTGAGACTGTGTGGCTGACAGACATCATATTGACTCTTACGCTTGTATCAAGTCCGAACATCTGAGCAATTCTCGGAATCTCATTCGCCGACAGGCATATCCCGACTGAAAGCAAAGGATACTGCGTAAAACTCAGCAGTCCAAGATACAGTATTGTTGTCTGCAAAAAGGCTGTAAGACATAGTGCAACAACCTGTTTACACCAGCTGTAAAAGCCGTCTGTATATCCTCTCGGAACACCAAAGAGATAGAGAGTTCCTACCGCTATCTGACACAGCATTATGCCGCCTCGCTTTATGTTTGAAAACACAACCTTTACTGTGCAGTAACCGAAAAGGATAATGAAAAACAGGCTGAATAGCGATACGTCAGACGCAAGCGCAAAGATAACCTCCATGCCAGATCCGACTACAGTGTCTGTTGTTGTCCCGATGAAGTTGCTCAGAAGCTCATAGGAGAATGTCCCCTGAAGTGTAACGCAGAAGGAATAAAGCCTTTGCGGCACAACCGTTACAAGGCCTGCCGCCATAAAGCCTTTCAAAACATTCAGACAGGTATCCTTTATATTTGCCTGCCCCGATTCGTATGCTATTGCTGTGTCAAAGACAGCCACAATCATTCCGCACACAAACATCAGCCAACCAAAGCTGTGAAACAATGATATGAACATCTTTACCCATGATATCGTGAATATATCCGAGGTCGATGAGTTTATGAACTCGAACAGATCTGCAATTGCGCCGTAGATAAGGTTAAACAGCCATACAAACATGTTTTCCCATACCCAGTCGGTAAAATCTCCCGAATTGTCTCCGAATGTGCTGTCCCACACATCGGATATTCCGTCACTTATCCAGTCTACTGCATCACTTAGCCAATCGAACATTTCTTTTTCCTCCGTTTTCGTTTCTGACCTATCTCTCCGTTTAATACATAAAGCGAACTTCGCCTGCCGCCCTGTATATGATGCCTTGCCTTTCTTTCAAGAAGATTGCGGCTTTCAAGTTCCTTAAACGCGCGATAAACGGTTGTTCTGCTGATACTTAAATCAGCCGCAATTGTTTTTACAGACGGAAAGCATTCTCCCTTTTTATCTGCACAGTTTGCAAGATAGCAGAAAACTGCTATTGATTTGTGCGTAAGCCCTAAATCATAAATTCTTCTTGGCAGTATCAATCTGCATCAACTCCTTACTTTTACACTTTTCTTTAGCGGATTTTCAATATCCTCATTTTTTACAGTCGGATATTTCACATCAACATCCCTTATCAGCTCATCACGTTCCTTGTAATACACACGTCTTGCCGTCTTATCTGAAAGCCTGTATTCTTCCTCAAATTTTATACCCCACTTAAAGAAAAGCTTTAATTTTGAAATCATAGGATGTGTACCTGTTTTCATAACAATAAACTGTCCTTTGGGCATTGATTTGAGTTCGTCTGTTGTCATAAGCGGTCTTCCTATCATCTGCAAAGACTGGCTTTTTTCTCTGCCATGTGATACAGAACCCGACAAGACTGTTTGTTCACCGAGCGCTTTTGAAAGTACTTCGGCTGACTGTGAATTAGGAGCAAAGCCACCGAAAACTGTAAGCTGTGTATTGTCTGTAATAATCTCCATCCCTTGCTTGCCATACTTTTGCTCCAGCTGTGCAAACGACTGAATAACAGCAACTATACTGATTTTTCTTGAACGTCCGGCTGAGAACATTGCTTCCATTCCCTCAATCTTAGGGAAGGTACCAAGCTCATCACAGTAAAACATAACCCTGTTCGGAAGCTTGTCGCCATTTTCATCAGCAATCACAAGTATTTCTCTGTACAGCTGCTGAATAAGGAGACTTACCATGAAATATTTTGATTGTTCTTCTTCGGGAAGAACGATGAAAATTGCTGATTTTTCATTACAAAAGCTTTCAGCGTCAATTGCTGTATCAAAGCACAGCATCTGTTCCATTTCTGTGTCAAGAAAGGTGTTAAGCCTTGAAAGCGCCGTACTCATTACAGACAGCATTGACTGGTCTGAGGAATTAAGTGCCGCACCCGCAAGCCATTTTGCTTTGTGTTCGCTCGGGAGCTTTTCCATAAGCTTTGTAAAGAACATTACAGGCTTTGCTTTCGGGTCAGGCTGATATTTTGCAAGCAAATCCTGTATTAACTTGAAAACAGAAACAATGTGTCTTTCGCTTTTATCTCCGAACTCAGCAAGAAGCAGAATGACAGAAGCTAAAAGTCCTTCGGCAGCGTCGTAAAAGTAGGCATTCTGACCATAGCCTGAGCTGTCACCGCCGATATTGATTATTGTTTTCGCTGTGATTTTTGCATACTTTTCTGCCTTTGCTTTTGCTGACAGGTTTGTTCTGTCGCTCATGTACAAGTCCATATATTTATTCACAAGGTGCAGAATATTGTTTTCATCCGAACGTGTCGGATTACGCAGATCAAGCACAGAAACATTGTAGCCGTAATACTTTTTTGCAATTGTTCCGTAGTTTCTTGCAACGTCTCCCTTTGTGTCGGTTGATATGAATGACATTCCCGAAGCGCAGGCAAATTCAAGATTGGGATACAAAAAGTATGCTGTCTTACCAACCCCTGCCGCACCAATCATAAGTGTGTGAACATCACCGTCATCAACCAGTGCAACAGTATTTTTCCCTGTTCCTCTGCACCCAACAACCGTACCCTGAACATCAGGAAGATTTTTTCCCTTACGCCATTTTTCAGGCTCAAATGGCAGACGGATAAATGTCTTTTTTATCTCAGACTTAGTAGCCCATCTGGCAGTTCCATGCTGACCATTTCCAATTCTCTTTGCCTTGATTCCGTTTAAGGTTTTGTTATCAAGAATATTTACGATAACCAAAAACGTAATAAAAGCTATTACAAGTAAAACTAAATAAAGCATCTGTTTATCATTCAAGCTTTCACATCCTTTTTTCTTTTCTGCTATATATATTAATACTTAGTTTTATTCCTTAAAGGTGTTTCAATTTGAAACAGGGTATGTGTCATTATCCGTAGTCAGGAGATATACACAGCTCATCCTCCTCTGACATATCCTCTGACTGAGAAAGCTTTGGCGCACACATGATTTCCTCGACAGCCACCCTCAGAGCATTATCCGCAAGCTGATATAAAAGCTTCGAGGTCTGAACTATCTGCTCATGAGTACGTGCGGTCTGCTTTAAATCACGCATTACTGCATTTACAGAGTCTTTCAGATTGCGCTGTTTCTGCTCTGTTTTCGCCTTATCCGTATATGCCTTGTAGTCTGATGTCAGCTTGCTTTGAAGCCGTAAAAACGCCTTGTGCTCGTCACACAGCCTTTGTGTTTTAGGCAGAAAAAATGCCGAGCCTGCAAGTGCATACTCGGCAAGATAAATATACTGCCCGTTTTTAAAGGTTGCGTAAATCTGTGAGGATAATCTGTCAGGTCGGCATTTCAGATGCTCAGGCTTTTGAACTTCAGAAAGATACTGTTCCTTTCGCTTATGAGGCAAGGCAGGCTGTGCGTCCATACCCCTCTGAGCCTTAAGCACCTCATTCCAATCCTTATATACAGGAGCCAGACGGGTAACATCTGAATAACCGTTGTCAATCAGTATATCCCTTAATCTGTCCTCAGCTTCAACACCTCCCTCATCAGAATCAACACACAAAAATATTTCATTAAGTGCTGAGTGATTTTTAAGCGCTGTCAAAACAGCGCTTTCATACACACCATTCATGGCAATATATGAATGGTTCTGCCAGTTTTCGGGGTGAAGAGTTAAATAGGAGAGCATATCAATCGGTGCTTCAAATACATACAGCCTGTTTGATTTTCCGAAATGGGCAAAGCTGTATTTTGTGTCCGAGCCTTCGACAGTCTGACGAAAGGATTTACCATAAGTCGATGTCCCGCGCTTATGAGCCTGACGTGGAACACCCTTTTCATCTACGCCCACAAACACAACATTATGATGCTCCTTATCCTCATACAACGTATGAGCATGGGCAAAGTGAGTTATGATATCGGAATCAATATATCGCTGTTTTATGAGATAGGCATAAACTCTGTGCATATTTTCATTAGCTTTTGGGAGTGTAAATTCCTTGTGCGGTTTCTGTTTAGGAATATTTTTGGCAATCGTTCTTGAAATCTCCGACATGTTTTTACCGAGAAGTTCATTCATAGCGGCTTGAAAGTTCATTCCGTAATGATACTGCATAAATTTTATTGCACCGCCACCGACCTGATTTTTATGGTCAAACCAGGTCGAGCCGCTTATGGTTATACTGTCGTGACTGCCTGTGCCGTCTGTATAGATGAGCTTATACTCACGCCCTGCACGTTCAAGCTTTTCACCCTTTTGCCGCAGAAACTCTGCTAAATCAACGGAGTTTGCAAGCTGTTTTTCTTCTTCCGTAAATGGAATATATGGCATGGTTCCTCTCCTTTAAATAATCGTCCAGATATACAGCGGAGCCGTGAGAGTGAAGATAAGACAGCCAAAAATTATTGCTATCGGAGTCCATTCTATCTGTCCATGCTTGCGGTAGTCCATGTAGGCGAGACCTATTTTCACAAACAGTAAAATCGCAAGCACAACATCAATTACAGGGAATATGACGTTATCCACGACAGACACCACCTGTGACCTTGCAGTGTCCCATGTGCCCTGCACAGCGCCTGCAACATCTCCGCTTGCAGAGGCTGTAAGGCTGAATACTGTAGTCATTATTGCGGCGGTAATTATAGCTATAATTGTTTTCTTTTTCATACAAAAAACTCCTTTCATATTTCCGTTATTTTTCCAGTCAGCACAGTTCTTGACTGACCATCAGAGTCGGTACAGGTCGACAGGGAAATGTACTTACTATTTTCTGACATTTCCGTCTGCCTCCATATATATGAATTTCTGCGGAGCCTTTCAAGCCACACTTCAACATCGGTTGAAGTATCATAGAAGCTATCAGTTCCGTTCGGCTGTGAAACTGAGAAAAACTCTATTCTGTAGACAGCATCGACAGTTGTAAGGAAACCGTAATTATGGCTGTCAAGAAAATCATCATCAAGATATTCAATAACATCCGCAAACATACTTCCGTCGCTCATGTTGTGACCATACAGAATATTAAGCCTGTCAGAAAAATCTTTTTCACATCTTCCGTCAAGAAATACTGAACCGACAAGCAGATAGCTGCCGTCAACTGCTCTGTGGAGGTAGTATTCATTATCACCCGAATACATCACAGGATAGTTTATTTCAGTATCCGGAATGTACAGCCAGCCTATCGAATTATCATATTCTTCCGATAACTGCTGAACCTTTTCCGTTATAACTTCAATATTTTCTTCCTTTATTTTTATACTTTCAGTTTCATTTGCATTTTCTTTTGTCTGCATTTCAATCACAGAAAAATCAGGCATAAACGGCTCCAGTTTTTCCTGTTGCTTTTTCACCTGAACATCGTCACGAAAAAGCAGAAATAATCCTCCGAAGAGGAGTGCCGCTGATGTAACAGCGGCACATATCTTTATTGCTTTACTTTTCATTCTTTTTGCCTTTCTTAAGCTTTAATATACAGAGTGTAGCTGCAATTGCTGCCGACAATCCAAGCATTACAAACGCAGGAATGTTGTTACTGATGTCACCTGTATGCGGAGGAGTCTGCGGAAGCTTGGTGTTTGTCATCTCGCATTTTACAATTTTACCGTTTTCTTTAATTGTAAACGGATACTTTGTTTCATCGAGAATATATCCGTCGGGTGCGTCAAACTCTCTGTAGAAATATTCTCCTGTGCGAAGCTTTTCAAACTTCACGACACCATTTTCATCGGTTCTGCCCTGAACTATGACATTGCCGTCCTTGTCAAGAATTTCGATACCGCAGTTCGGGATAAGCTCACCTGTGGAAATGTCTGTTTTTGTGATTTCAATACTTCCTTCTTGAGGAATATTCACAAATCCGTTTCCGACTTCCGTATTGCTTATCTCAACAGTTTCACCATCTGTTTCAATACTGAACGTATAGACATTTTCATCAATGATAAAGCCATCGGGAGCAACAGTTTCCTTCAAGAAATACTGTCCGTATTCAAGGTCAGAAAGTGTGTAAACTCCCTTTTCAGTTTCTGTGAGAACATCAATTTTGTTCTCACATTTTTCATCTGAGTATACTGTAAACTCCGCACCAGAAAGCTTATTATCGGGATACTCAGCGTCTATTTTTGTAACCTTGACTTTACCCTTGACCTTTTCATTTACAGCCTTGATTTCGACTACATCGCCGTCCTCTGTTATGCTTACAGGATAGCTTTCGTCGGAATAAACATAGCCTGTTGGTGGGAAGATTTCGTGAACAATATATTCACCAAACGGAATGTTCTCAAAGCTGAATTTACCATCTGCGTCTGTTGATACGGACATTATCGCATTGTCAGCACCGAACACTGTGCAGTCGCCAAAGTAAAGTCCGAACAATGCATTTTCAAGCGGTTCGTCAGCTTCATTTACCTTGAGTCCTTTGATTTTTCCGCGTTTGAGAGTGTTCTCAAACTTTCCGCAGTCGATATACACAGTTGTCATTTCCTGTCCCTGATACTCAAAGCTTACAAGATACTTTTCGCCGTTTAAAACATACTTTTCATCGGTTGCGATTTCCTGTACATAATACTTGCCGAACGGAACTTTTTCAGCAATAACAGCTTTCATATTTTCATCAAGTGAAACCTCTGCAACAAGTCCGTTTTCGGGGATTGAGTTTCCGTCTGCTGCTGTGATTTTCTCTGCCGCAAACAGTCCGTAGCGTACGCTTGTGTAGCTGTCCTTGCCGTAGATATTAAATCTCTCATTGTTTTCCATAAGCTTTTCAAGGCTGATTTCAACGCTCTGATAATCGTTGATAAACATTGTATTTACTGTATCTCTCACTGTTACCTCCTGTCCTGCGTAGGTAAGCTCTGCAATCTGTGGCTCGCTGTTTGACACATAGCCGTATGGAGCTGAGATTTCCTTAACTTCATATTTTCCAAGATAGAGCAAATCTGTTTGTGCATATCCGTTTTCGTCCGTTGTGATTTCGGCTACAACATCATTTTTCTTAGCTCTTACCGTGCCGTCTGCTGTAACGATATCTTCGCTTGCAATTACCTGAAATACTGCGCCTGCAAGTCCCTTTTCTTCAAAAACAGGATTGTATATCGTCGGTCTTTCTATTTTTTCTCCATCGGCTGAAACAGCGCTTCCAAGTGCTGTTACTGAACTAAATATATCTCCTGATTTCTGAATTGAAATTCTGCCTTTCTGAGGTGTATTTGTTTTCTCGACTACCACTGTCTCAACTGTACCGTCAATTGTAAATGGGACAGGAGTCTTATCAAGCACATATCCATATGCTGACTGTACTTCATGGAGCTCATAGCTGCCGTATACAAGTTCCTGTGGCAGCATCAGTGTTCCTGTTTCATCTGTATAGAACGTATCAATTGTCATCTCTGACGGATAGCTGATTTTCTGGGAAATGTAGCATGAGTTTTCACAGTCCCAAACCTTAAAGCCTATACCAGAAAAAGGAATAACTTTGCCTGTCTCAGCGTCCTTTTTCACGATTTTCACAAAGGACGTAATGACAGCGTCATTTATGATATATGAATAATTCTTTTCGTTTTCGCAGATGTTTACTTCAAAATCTTCCATGTTTTCAGTATTCTCCCAGCCCTTTGTCTGGTGTACGACATAAGTTCCGTATGGGAACATTTTTGTTTCTGCAAAGCCGTTTTCATCACAGATTATATAGTCTTTTTCATAGCTTTCAGCTTCTTCGTATGAACCTGCAGATTTGAGATACACTTCAAACTCTGCTCCTACTTCTGGAGTTTCAATCTGTGTTGTACCGTCATCGCTGTGCTTGATTATACTGATTTTTCCCTTTAAAACATCTTCCTTTACTGTATACGGAATTCTGTTAAGTTCGACTGTATAGTTCTTCGGCTGTGCGCCGATATCATACACGGTTTCATCAAGGAGATAACCTTCACTCGGTGAGATTTCTTTGAGTGTGTAATTTCCGCAGATATACTGCTTTGTCTTAAAATATCCGTTTTCGTCAGTTGTATATTCGTCAACAAGCTCACCGTCAAGATAGAGGCCATAAACTGCTCCTGCAAGTGTTGCATCACCCTGTGGCTTTTTACGCTCTGAATCACGTTTCATCACTTCAGCTGTAAACTTTTTCAGAATATTTTTAAAAGTCACATTTGTGGTTGCATCAGCTGTGAGTGTAACTTTCTGATCTGCAGGAACAACATATTTTATCGGTACATCTCTTTCTGAAATTGTGTACACAATCTTTTGATTATTTGTATCATAAAGTGGGAGGTTTGTAAGCAATGCGATACCGCTTGCATTTGTATAGGCTGTGTATGTTCTTCCACCGCCTTTAATGTCAAAAAGTCTGCCCGTATTTTCTCCGTCCTCAGACTGCTTATTGATAAGGAGCTTACCCTTTTTGAGAGTATTTTTGAATTTCACATCAACTGTCAGGTCAGCATCACCATTTGTAAGGGTGACATTCTGAGAGACAGGCTTTTCATAACGTGTCTCTACATTTATTTCGGAAACAGTATATGAAATCGCTTTGCCTGTTTTCATATCATAAACAGGAAGTGAAGTAAATTCCGCAACACCGTTTGAATTTGTTTTCTTTGTATAGCTACTGCCATTTGAGCTCGTTACCTTAAACTCAATATTTTCGATTACTTTATCTTCAGCAGTCTTATTAATCTTAATTGTTCCAGTCTGAAAGTTTTCGTAAACAGTAACTGTCTGATTGGATTTGAGCACATACACCTCATCTGAAAGAGCATAGCCTGTCGGTGGCTGAATTTCCTTGACATAATATGTGCCGCTTACAAGCTTTACAGAACCTGTGCCATCAGAGCCTATTTTTATTTCTCCGACCTTTGTTTTGCAGGCTTTATCGCTGTAAACACCATACTTAGCAGTAGTTCCGTCTACACTTGATTTACCGACAATCTGCGTCGTACCGTCAATACACTTCTTTATACTGAATGTCACCTCATTTGACGATACCTTGTATGCCAGATAGCTTGCAAAAAGTGCCTTTCCATCAACATCGTTATTGATAACACAGCCCTGTGAACCATTGCACTCAATTCGCCAGTGCTTGCCGCCTTCACCGTTACCGCTTCCCACATAAGGTGACACAGTATCACGATTAAAGCCCAGCTTTACAAGGTAATCGAGAACAGCATTTCTGTTTTCAAACTGACCCATGTAAAACCACATATGACCTATGCCGTCATCTTTAGCCACACCCGAAACAACAGCTCCGGGCATGAGATTATCATTTTCATAATACTGGTGGTCATCTGCATCCACCTTTTCATAGAGCACCTCAAGCGGAGATGTTACCCCTTTATATGTCATGGTACAGCCATGATAAGCAGAACCGTCGGCATATTCCCAGTAATTAAGCGGCACAGGATTATTTGACGGAAAGCCAGTTGTACTGACACCCAAATCGGTGAGCGTTGCATAAATGAGACCCGAACAGTCAAGACCTTTTTTGCGGACTGTTTCCATCGACTGCTTTGTAGGATTGGTTGATGAGTACACATTATCATATCCCTTGCAGTCCCAGCCATAAGGCACACCAAGATATGTTGCCGCCTGTCTTATGACTTCATCGCTTGTGAGCAGCGGCTCCTGTGCTGTTTCGGCAGCAGAAGCCTTAAAGCTTCCGATATTTGTTCCGAGCATAGAAAAAGCGCAGAGACCTGCCATAAGTCCTGCGCCGAGTTTCTTTAATATTTTGTTTTTAAACATAGTTTTTTCCTTTCGTTATACATTTAATTATATTTAAGGGACGCCCTCTCTTACAGGGCGTCCCTGTCTTGTTTCTCAGTACCTTTGAGTACTAATGAGACTTGCGTCTGCCACATGATTTTCATATTCATCTACGATTTCCGTAAATCCGCACATATTTTCTGTTAAGAAGCAATGCCCCTGCGTATCAAGCACATACCACACGCCATCAACCTTCACCACATTCGCTACATGACCGTACAGCTTACTTTCAGTCCATGTAAAGTAGCATTCAAGTCCGTATTCCTGACACATTTCATAGGTCGCATATGCGTACTGCACACAAGTTCCTGAGCCGTTTGCCGTCATATATTCATAGACCGCAAGTGCCTTTTCATAATCCGTCTGATTATTCTGAGGCGGCTCGGTTTGTATCACCTCTGTTGTTGTAGTGGTTATTGTTGTTTCGGGTGGTGCTGTTGTGGTTGTACTTGTAGTAGTTATAGTTGTTACTGTTTCGGGTACTTCAGTAGTAGTTGTCATTTTAACCGCCTCGGCATATTTCACTTTAGCGGTTGTAACCCTTGCTTTGATTCCGTTTTTCTTTTCTGCTATGAATGCTTCTGTTGTTGTAGGTGTGGTTGAAGTTGTTTCGGGAAGTGTTGTGGTTATTGTTGTTGATGTTGTGACAACAGGTTCGGTTGTGATTTCGGTAGTTGCAGTTTGTGTTGTCACTTGAGTTACAGCTTCGGTCTGCAGTTGTGTTGCTGTTTCGATTGCAATATTTTCTGTAACTGCAGTTTCTGTTTCGTAATTTCCGCAGGCTGTAAGCGCTGTACAGATTAAGAGGATAAGCATTGATTTTTTCATAAGTGGTCAACTCCTTTGAGATTTTTTATTGACACCACAATACCACATAATCAATTACATATCCAGACCTTTTGCGGAAATTCTACTATTTAAATATGGCGGTGAGCGAATTTTTAAGCATAACCAATCAAGAAAATTCATAAACACCTCACATGATAATTATTGCAATATCCTCATCAAAATCCATTGTCTGAATCGGTTCTGCAAAAATCTGCGTATACTTTTCAAGCTGTTCATCGGTAAGTGAGCAGCAAACATCTTCTCCATATTCATTTGTTGTGTTACCGACAACAAAAAATGTACCGTGAACAAGAATATCACCGACCATTCTGTTCGGCTGTGAATCGTTGAGCAAAAATTCTTCATTACAAAAAACAAGAGCGTCATTCTGAGGTTCAAAATATATCGGCTCAATAAGTCCGCCGACTATCTCCTGCATATCGTGAAGCTCGTTTTCGATTTCTTTTGTTACTGGTTCTTTATCAGGCTCTACAACCAGAATTTTCATTCAATCATCCTCCTTACAGTCATCATCTTCACACAATGCTTCATCATGAACAACGCTCATAACAACGCCGTCATCATTCACTTCAACCTCGACCTGTACGGGCAGGCCGTTTTCATCATAAAGTCCGAGATAATTTGTTTTTCCGTTTCCTGCAAATATCTGTGAAAAAACTATTCTATTCATAAATCAAAATCTCCTTCGTTGAACATCGAGAGCTGCTGAGTCATCTTTGCTCTCTCACTTGTATCGTAATTTGAAATCAAAAGCTCCGCATACTGACTTCCATTTTCATAACGTTGCGCCAGATTATTTATACGGCTTACTTCTTCAATGTAAATATTCGGCTTATCCCATATTTTACGAATCTGAGGACAGTCGTTATATGACACCAAAAACTTTCCCTCGCACCGCACAAGCGTATCACGCAGACGCATATGGTCAGCTTCTGAAAAGCCGACGTCCTTGTAATAGCTTTCAGTTGCGAAATATGGAGGGTCACAATAGAAAAAGCTGACAGGGCGGTCATACTGCCTTATCAACTTTTCAAAATCTTTATTTTCAATGACGACCTTCTGAAGTCTGCGTGACGCCATATCAATCTGTGGAAAATCCATCCACATGGAATGAGGCTGAGCGCCGAAGCTGTCAAGTCCTGACGCATAGCTGTATCGTATCAACTGATAAAACTTGGCGGCTCTGTCAACATCATAAAGTCTTGGCAGCAGGCTGTTTTTATGCAAACTTGCAATTATATTGAAATCCTCACGGGAATTGAGTACATAACGAAGCTTATATTTAAGCTTATTCGGCTTATCCCTCACACAGCGGTACAGGTTTGCAAGGTTACTGTTCCAGTCGTTCCACACCTCAACATCGTTTCCGGGAGGTTTATGAAACAGAACCCAGCCTGCACCGCCGAACACTTCAATATATCTTTCGTAGTATGGAGGAAACCTTGCAAGTATAACATCACGAAGTGACTTTTTTCCTCCTATCCATGACATGAAACTATTCATTTTTATCTCCTTTCCTTTATCTTTTTTGAAAAAATTGTAAGTCAAAAAACTTTATATCTCATTTACTATTCTGATAACCGCTGCCAAAGTTACGAAGATTTACAATTATGGATCTCTTCAATCTTCTCGTCTGATTTTTTAGCAGTAGTACACATTGCAATTACTACAATCGCTACTGTACTGCCAAGCAACGTTCCTATTACAAATCCGAGCATTCTTTTTCACCTCCAAACATTTCAGAATTAAATCTCAGCAGATTTCTTGCAATATCCTCGACCACAGGAACAGTCACTGCATTGCCTGCCTGTTTATACAGCTGTGCGTCGGACATTCCGATTTTCTGAACTTTATGGAACTGCTCATCTGTAAAGCCTTGCAGCCGCCATGCTTCAATCGGCATAAGCCTGCGTATTCTTCCGTTATGGACAACGCCGTGTCGGTCTGTTACAGTTATTGTAAACATAGGCTCATTGGGTTCTTTTATTCTTCTTCCGTTCTGCCATGTATTTTTCTTGAACGGATTTATTATTGCTCTTGCATTGCCTTCAACGAGAACTCCCGACCTTTCACCCTTATGCTTTCCGGTTGAAACTCCTAAGTCATAGCGTGTATGCAGGCATCTTGCGTTATCGGTAATCTGCGGATTTTCATTAAGGTCGCAAAAAACAGCGGAATGTTCACCCTTATGGTTACTTACGCCGCTGTTCTGACGAGCTGTTACACATCTTGCATTATCCGTTATCTGAGGATCTGGATTGCAGTCGATGAAGTAAAGTCCTGTTTTACCTCCCATGCCACCCGAACCGCTGCACTGGGTTGTTGCAAGACCGTTTGTGTCATATACCCTTGAACCCTGACTGCCGCCTATCAGTTGCTGAGTTTTCCTGCAATTTTTGCTGTCGCTTCTGCCGAAAGCCAGTATTTTTCCGGAACAGTCAGTTCCAGAACATCCTGCAATATATACTCTTTTTCTGACTTGGGGAAGGTAATCGGCGCTGTTATACACACGCCATTCCACGCAATACCCCAGTTTGCAAAGCGTTTCAATGATTTGGGCGAAAGTTTTCCCCGAATCAATCCCCATGAGTCCGGGTACGTTTTCCAGAATAAAATAGCGAGGTCTTTTGACTTCAAGAATTCGGGCAAGTTCAAAGAACAAATCACCTCGTTCATCGGCAATTCCTTTTCTTTTTCCTGCGACTGAGAATGGCTGACAAGGAAAGCCTCCGACAAGCAAATCAAAATCTGCAAGTTCTCCTGTGTCAATATTTCTGATATTTTCATAAAATTGCTCACCCCTTGTATCATACAACGCTTTGTATGCCTTCTGTGCGAATTTATCGATTTCGCACCATGCAACAATTTTGAAACCTCCGACTCTTTCAAGTCCCGAACGGAAACCGCCGATTCCTGAAAATGCGTCGAATACTCTTATCATCTGACCACCTTCCTTCAACAGGGTACAAAAAAGCGGTTAAGTATATTTAATACCTAACCGCTTACATTGACATATTCATTTCAAGTTCTTCTGTCTGTACTTCATCATGAATTATATGAAAACTATCCTCATCGGAGATTATACCAAGATATCTTCCATCATCAAATTTACAGTGTATAGTGCCGATATCGTCAACCAGTTCCACCGTACCTTTTGTTCCTGATGGAATAGGGTGAGGGTCATTGTCCATGCTGTCAAGGCATATTTTTGTACCCTTTGGGTACTGCTTTTTCAGCATATTTATTTTTTCTCTGTTATACATATTTTTTTCGCCCTTTACATTGTCATAGTCATTTCTTCGGATAAATCCTCAGACTGTTCAAATTCCATTTCTTCTTCTGTCTGCATTGACCAATTGTCAGAGGAGTTCCAGAAACTCACATATATTTCTCCATAATCAGCGGTCTTGATTTCTCTTTGCTCAAGACCTTCGCCCCAACCATCGCTCGCCTGACCGGTAAGATATTCACGCAGTTCATTAAGCTCGCTGTCGGTAAGGCTGCCTGCAACCTTACATTCAAAAACACCGACAAGCTCGCCGTTAATCTCCTTTACAGACGGAAAGGCTGAAAAAACCTTTTCCGCTACGACAGGATTATCATCATAATACACCATAAGTCCACGATGTTCTTCATTCGGCTCAGCATAGTCCCGAATAAAATTGTTAATTTCATCAATGCAGCATGTGGCATATTTGGAGGGTATATGCTCAAAATCTTCTATAATTTCTTCATCAAAGTCGAAGTCGGATTCATCGCACTGCTTAACAATATGCAGAGGACAGTAGAAAGTTAGTTTCTGAACCGGCAAAGCCTCAACCTTTATATCCGGCTGACAGGAGTCCGCAATAAAGGTGTTTTCAGCCATTTTGATATCTTCACGCTCACGCAGCATTGCTGTAACTGCGTCACGCATTATATCGTTTACATCAAGATCAACTCTTTCCATCAAGTCCTCAAATACAAAATATTTCTCACCGCAATGTGCAAGCTCTGCAATCTTATCTGCGATTTTTTTCAGACTGTCATGGAGCCTTGATTCTGCTGCTGTAAGCTCATTACTTTCAAGCAACGCTCTTGCATTAGGAATGAACTGCGACTTTCTGGCATATCCACAGCCTTCCGCTTCAACAAGTATACCATCACCTGTTTCGTTGTCAATGAAAAGTAAACAGTGAGCAACATCGTTACTGTCGATATACATAAGATCACTGTACTCCTTAATCCAAGGATTATCGTTAAGAACAAATTCTTTCATTTCGTCAAACTGCCTGCCATAAAGAGTAATGACCTTTTCGACTTCAACTTCGTAGGGTTTATAGTCACTCTGCTTATGATTAAGCGTACTGTTGAATTTTAATTTTTTCATCTTCTTACCTCCGTTTTCATAATATTAAGCGGTATTAAAAATTCACCCCCTGAAATGCAAAAAGACCGCTTTGTTCAGTATCATTTAAATTTGTGATACCGGACAAAACGGTCTTTGAAAGTTTGTATACTATTTTATATATAAAAAAAGGCATATCTGAGATTATTTTCTCAAATATGCCTTAAATACACTTATTATTGTTTATGTTGAGGGTTCAAGTCCCTCTACATTATGAAAATCATCTACGGTTTTTGACTTGAAATTTCACCTCATAAAACGCAATAAAGCCCGTAGATACGGGCTTTAAAGGGCGGACATCTATTTCATTGTCCTAATATGGTACGCCTGAATGGAATCGAACCATCGCACACGGCGTCGGAGGCCGATGCTCTATCCGCTGAGCTACAGGCGCATTTATTTTATCACAAAATAAATTATATCAGATTTCCAAAGTTTTTTCAAGTACCGCCCAATTATTATTCTGAAATCTTTTCAGCCGCTTCTGCAAAGATTTCCTCAGCTACACGGATTTTAAGCGGTATCAGCGTCTTTATACTGCTATACACATCATTTTCTCTGTGTTTCTCATCCAAAATTGTAATGCTCCCGCCGATAACACTCACCTTTTTCCCGTTCTCAGTATCGCTTATCTGAGCCATGACAAGCTTATCACGGCTTACACAGTTATGCGAGTTGGTATACGCTTTCATAATCCCCCATGCAAAGCAATTTATCATAATGTAAATTATAACTGCAAGTGTAATTCTTCTTTTAAAATTCCTGCTCATTTTTTCTCCTTAGCTTATTGACAGAAGTGCTCTTGCAAGTGACCTTCCAAAAAGCTCTCCCGCATATTCAACCTGTTCAATTGTATTGCCGTGACTTCCCATTTCTATCAGCAGACTGCCTGTTGTAAGGTCCTGATTATATTTTCTGTAATCAAAAAGTATCGGACGTGCAAGGCTGTCATAATCGCTTGCGAGCTGCTGCTGCAGAAGTGAAGCAAAACGGAAATTGTGCATGTAATCAGGCATATTCATTGTGCCGTCATCACAACCTGAAATAATCATAATCTGTGCTGCCTCCTTGCCGTCGATTTCGACAACAGGCTGCATAATACTCTCACTTGTACCGATTGCGTCACGATGTATATCAAGCACAACCTTTATCGACGGATTTTCTTCAAGTATTTTTTTGACTGTTACAGCACTTCTTTCATACGAGCCGTTATAGGACGGATAATCGTGAATTGTTTTGTCATGTATATAGCCTATACCTGCGGCTTCCAGCCCCTCACATATCTTTTCTCCGACTGACACAACGTTATAATTTTCATCAGTTGTTCTGTAATTGAAGGACGGGTCAAAACAGTCACGCACATATGGCTCAAAGCTTTCAGTAGTATGTGTATGCATAATCAGCACTTCCGGCTCGCCGTTCTTTTCAATTGTAAATTCCGGCAAAAGCTTGCTTTCCTTTAAAAGTGTTCCGTTTGAAATGTCAGTCAGATTTTTAACCTGCCCCTTTGTTTCGAGACTGAAAAATCTGAAACCGCTGTAATGCTCAAATGTATTTTTATAGACAGTATTCTTTTCTGAAACCTTCCATTTTTCAGGATATGGCTTTGCACCTTTGTCACTATCATCCTTCTCTTCGACTTCGGCAGTCCAGCCATAGCCTTCGGATATAATGTCCTCTGCATCTTCTTCAAAAAAGAATATATTTTCTCCCTGTTCGCCTGTGTAGTATAATGGCTCATCATAGCTTCCGCTGAATACATCAATGCTTTCTGCAAGCTCTGCCAGTACGGGCACAGCCTTTATTCCTCCCGCTGTAATAAGAGGCAGAATTACTGCCAATAAAGTAAAAATCACTTTTCTGTTCTTAACATGTCGTCTGCGTTTTCTCATTTTTAACCTCCCGTTTTTACTATTGGTTTTTTACTTCATTTATATTCACAATATTAATAAGTTATTCCGTCATAAATATAAAATCATGAGTATATAATGTAAAAACGAAGGGTGTTGATTCCATGTATAGCTGTATGAAATTCAAAAAGCTTATCAGAATACTGATATGTGACATTGCGATTATTTTGTTTGCGCTTTTTCTTACCTTTGCAAGTCGAGACAAATGGGAAGCATACAGCGACAGAAAAATATTTCTGCCTGTTATAATGTACCACAGCATAACTGATGATTACAGTGATGTCAACGATTACACAGTAACCGTCTCACAGGTCGAAAGCGACCTTGTATACTTAAAGCAAAACGGCTATAACACCGTCACGACAGAAGATGTCATAAACTATGTAAACGGCGGGACGCTACCCGAAAAGCCTGTTATAATAACTGCTGATGACGGCTTTTACAACAATGCACATTATCTTCTTCCTCTGCTTGAAAAATATGACATGAAGGCAGTAATTTCAGTTGTTGGATACTATAGCGAGGTTTTAGCCGCCAACGACCCTCATATCCCTGAATATTCCTATCTCACATGGAAGGATATAACAGAGCTTAAGCTATCGGGACGTATTGAAATTGCAAACCATACATACAACATGCATTCGGATAAATACCGCAAGGGCTGTGCCCGTCTTTATGGTGAAAGCTATGATGATTACGCAGACGCTCTTTTTGCAGATATCGGGCTTTGTCAGACGCTTCTCTCAATAAACTGTGGTATCGCACCTGCTGCATTTACTTATCCCTACGGGGCAATTTCAGAGGAAAGTATTCCCGTACTCAAAAGCATGGGTTTCGCGGCGGCATACAGCTGTTACGAACGCCCCAATTACATAACACGTGACCCTGACTGTCTTTTCACTCTTGACAGGTACAATCGCTCGGGTTACACTTCAACCGAGGAATTTATGAAAAGACTGCTTGAACAATAAAAATCCCGCATAAAGAAAATCCTTACACGGGAAATAAACTATTATGCTGTCGGATATACAGGAAGTGTTATTTCGTAGTCCTCACCGCTTGTCGCACGTTTCATTGCATCAATAATATCCTGATGAAGAACGGCGTTTCCGTTGTTTCTGTCAAAGAGTGCAAATGCCTCGCCGTCAAGGCCGTCGTAGCCGTTGTCCCACCATATCGGAACAATGCCGTTATTATGTGCCGCTCTTGTTACATATTCAACGTAATATCTTCTTGTATCACTATAACCTGCTTTATTGATTGTTGCACCATATTCACCGATTATAACAGGAATACCGTTGTCAACAAACTTTGCCTTAAGCTGACTGAACTTGTCGTCAACCCAGTCCTCCTGACCCCAGCGGTCGTTTGTTCTGCCGCCGACACCCCATGAGTTTCTGCCCTCGCCGGCAAATGTCCATGGGTCGTAATAGTGACATTCAACCATAAGCTTATTTTCGGCAGTATCATTCGGGAGTACAAGGTTATTAATAAGATAATCTGCATTTGTATTGTATGACTGGACAATAAGAATTCTGTCCTTATTATTTCCGCCGCCGTTTCTTACTGTATCAACAAATGCCTGATTCAGTCTGTCTGTAAGCGCTAAGTATTCGTCCTTTGGCTGGTCATAGCCTCTGTGGAATTCGTTCATACCTGCAAAAAGCAGTTTTTCATCATAGTTTTCAAATTTCTTTGCAATCTGTGTCCAGAGCGTTGTAAAGCAGTTTACCATTTCATCTGCATTTGCAGGTTCAGGTGTAAGCCATGATGATGTTGTATCACTTCCGTCATGGTGGATATTGATGATGCAGTACATATCATTGTTCAGAACGTAATTTACAACCTCATCAACCCTGTTCATCCAGTCCTCACGGATTGTATAATTGCTTTCATCGAAATGACCCATCCATGTTACAGGTACTCTTATTGTATTAAAGCCGGCATTTTTCGCAGCCTTTATAAGGTCCTCCGTAATTTTCGGATTGCCCCAGCAGGTTTCAGAGCCCATGTCAGCGCCCATAGCGTCAAGGCTGTTTCCGACATTCCAGCCGATTTTCATTTCCGTGGCTATTTCTGTTGCTGTGATTTCAGACATGCTCTTTACGTCTTCCTTAGCTGATTCCTTTTCAGCTTCAGACACGCCTTCGTCAGAACAGCCCGACATAAGCGTCAGCCCCATAAGCGCAGCCATTGTGGCTGACAGAATTTTTTTTAGTATCATCTTTTTACCCTCTCTATATTTTTATATTACAGATACACCTTCATAATGACGGTTGTACCATGACCGACCTTTGATTTTACAGTCATTTCATCTGTAAAATTCTGCATATTGGTAAAGCCCATACCTTGTCCGTAGCCTCTTGAACGAAGCTGTTCGTCAGCGGTTGAAAAGCCTTCCTTCATAGCCTCCTCAACGTCGCTGATACCCGGACCTTTATCCGTAAGCGTCATAACAATAGATTCGTCGGTGATTTCAACAGTAATTTCGCCGCCGTTTGCGTGAATAATCATGTTAATTTCACCCTGATAAAGCGCATGGGAAACACGACGTATAATTTCAGGGTCAATTTCAAGCTCATGAAGTCGTCCTCTTACCTTATCGGAGACCTCGCCTGCATTAATAAAATCATCGGATTCTACGTTATATTTTAATGTTTCGTTCATATAAACACCCCCGCTTTCTTTCTATCTTTATTATAACAGAAAATAATGTAAAAGTAAATATAATTGTTGACATAAAATGTTGCATATGATATAATCTTTACAAAGAATATTGTACTGCCACCGGGTAGTGTGCTTTAGGCACTCATGCGACATGTCGTTAGGTCTTTGAAGATATGTCACATGAGTGCCTTTTTTGGAGGTAACACAATGACATTAAAAAGAATCACATCATATTTTTCAAAAACTGAAATCATTTTATGGTGCAGCTCAGTACTGCTGATTATAACATCATTTGCTTTGTTTGACAGAGAGAATTTCTTCACTCTCGCAGCGTCGCTCATAGGCGTGACCTCACTGATATTCAACGCAAAGGGTAATCCCGCAGGACAGGCACTCATGATTATATTCAGTCTGATTTACGGTTATATATCATACTCATTTGCCTATTACGGCGAAATGATAACCTATGTCGGTATGACAGGACCCATGGCGGCATTTGCACTGATTACATGGCTGCGCAATCCTTCTGTGAAGGGCAAGGCAGAAGTCAGGGTAAACCGCATAAATCGTAAGGAACTGATTTTTTCATGCGCTCTTACTGTTGCTGTCACAGTCATTTTCTATTTCATTCTCAAAGCGTTTAATACCGCAAGCCTGTGGCTCAGTACCGTTTCAGTAACAACAAGCTTTCTTGCTGTTTATCTTACATTCAGACGTGACCCTCACTTCGCACTTGCATATGCCTCAAACGATATTGTGCTGATTGCGCTTTGGACAATTGCCGCAATTGAAGATATTTCATATATCTCGGTTATAATCTGTTTTATAGTTTTCCTTATAAACGATGTATACGGATTTATGAACTGGAAAAAGATTGAACAACGTCAGAATTTATTGTCCACAGCGACATAAATTTCCTGCGCATTCTAATCTTAAAAATATTGGATAACTTTTTGTCAATCTTTGTGACGAAATTAACAATATTGTCGAAAAATCATAATTTATGTTGTCAAATATCATGCATATAGTCTAATGGATTTTTTTTGTGAAATGTGCTATAATTAAGGTCAGATATTTATGCAAATTTTTATATCTAAGTTTATTTGGGAGGTCAATATGAGCAATAATTCATCTACGGTTCCATTCAACGGAACTCCGGCTCAGAAAGAAGAACTTTTAAAGGTAATTGCTGATCACAAGGACGACAAGGGTGCTTTAATGCCTGTCCTTCAGAAGGCACAGGATATCTATGGATATCTTCCTATCGAAGTTCAGACAATCATTTCTGAAGAAATGAACATTCCGCTTGAGAAGGTTTACGGAGTAGTAACATTCTATTCACAGTTCTCACTCAATCCAAAGGGTAAGTATCGTATCTCAGTCTGTCTTGGTACTGCCTGCTACGTTAAGGGTGCCGGCGACATCTACACTAAGCTTCAGGAAAAGCTTGGTATCGGCGATGGTGGCTGCACTCCGGACGGAAAGTTCTCACTTGAAGCATGCCGTTGTATCGGCGCCTGCGGTCTTGCACCAGTATTAACAGTCAACGACGAGGTTTACGGACGTCTTACTGTTGATGATGTTGATTCAATCCTTGCAAAGTATGCAGAATAAGTTTCAATTAATACCAATTTAGGAGGTCAATTTATGAAAACTCTTGAAGAACTCAAGGTTATCAGAGAAGCTATGCAGGGCGAGGTTGCACTGAGATCTCACGGCGACGCTTCATCTAAATATGAAAGACATGTTCTTGTCTGCGGTGGTACAGGCTGTACATCATCAGGCTCTATGAAGATTATTGAAGCTCTTGAATCAGAGCTTGAAAAGAACGGTCTTACAGAAAAGGTTCAGATCGTAAAGACTGGTTGTTTCGGTCTTTGTGCTCTCGGTCCTATCATGATCGTATATCCTGAAGGTTCATTCTATTCAATGATTCAGCCAGAAAACGTTGCTAAAATCGTTGAAGAACACCTTGTAGGCGGAACTCCTGTTAAGGAATTCCTTTATGACGAAACAGTTAACGGTGACGAAATCAAGTCACTTGATGAAACTGCTTTCTATAAGAAGCAGCAGAGAATAGCACTCAGAAACTGTGGTGTTATCAATCCTGAAAATATTGAAGAATACATCGGCGAAGGCGGCTACCAGGCTCTCGGTAAGGCTCTTACAGAAATGAAGCCTGAAGACGTTATCCAGACAATCCTCGACAGTGGTCTCCGCGGCAGAGGCGGCGGCGGCTTCCCAACAGGTATGAAGTGGAAGCTCGCAAGAGAAATCGTTAAGGATGCAGACCAGAAGTACGTTTGCTGTAACGCCGACGAAGGTGACCCGGGTGCATTCATGGACCGTTCAGTTCTCGAAGGTGACCCACACGTTGTTCTCGAAGCTATGGCTATTGCAGGTTATGCTATCGGTGCTACACAGGGTTACATCTATGTTCGTGCTGAATACCCAATCGCTGTTGAACGTCTCGAAATCGCTATCAAGCAGGCTCGTGAATACGGCGTTCTCGGTAACAACATCTTCGGCACAGGCTTCTCATTTGACATCGGTCTCAGACTCGGTGCCGGTGCGTTCGTATGTGGTGAAGAAACAGCCCTCATGACTTCAATCGAAGGTAACAGAGGTGAACCACGTCCACGTCCTCCATTCCCTGCTGAAAAGGGTCTTTATGGCAAGCCAACAATCCTTAATAACGTTGAAACATACGCAAACATTCCTCAGATCATCTTAAATGGTGCTGACTGGTTTGCAGGTATGGGTACAGAAAAGTCAAAGGGTACTAAGGTATTCGCTCTCGGTGGTAAGATCAACAACACAGGTCTCGTTGAAGTTCCTATGGGTACAACACTCAGAACTGTTATTGAAGAAATCGGTGGCGGTATTCCTAACGGAAAGAAGTTCAAGGCTGCTCAGACAGGTGGTCCTTCAGGCGGTTGTATCCCTGCTGATCACATGGACGTTGAAATCGACTACGATAACCTCATCGCTCTCGGTTCAATGATGGGTTCAGGTGGTCTTATCGTTATGGACGAAGACAACTGTATGGTTGACATCGCTAAGTTCTTCCTTGAATTTACAGTTGATGAATCATGCGGTAAGTGTACACCATGCCGTATCGGTACAAAGCGTATGTACGAAATGCTCGACAAGATTACAAAGGGTCAGGCTACTCTTGAAGATATCGACAAGCTCGAAGAGCTTTGCTACTACATCAAGGCTAACTCACTCTGTGGTCTTGGTCAGACTGCTCCAAACCCTGTTCTTTCAACTCTGCGTTACTTCAGAGATGAATACATCGCTCACGTTGTTGACAAGAAGTGTCCAGCCGGCGTATGTAAGGATCTCCTCAGCTTTGAAATCATTGCTGATAAGTGTAAGGGCTGTACAATGTGTGCAAGAGTATGTCCTGCAGGTGCTATTGAAGGTACAGTTAAGCAGCCTCACGTTATTGACAAGGACAAGTGTCTGAAGTGCGGAGCTTGTATCGAAAAGTGTAAGTTCGGTGCAATCGTCAAGAAATAATGGAGGAATAGTTTAATGGAAAATATTAATCTTAAAATAAATGGTGTTGCAGTTACAGCACCTAAGGGTTCTACTATTCTTGAAGCAGCCCGTATGGCAAACATCGATATTCCTACACTCTGCTGGCTCAAGGATATCAACGAAATCGGCGCATGCCGTATCTGCGTTGTTGAAGTAAACGAAGGAAGAGGCTTCAGAATTGCCGCTTCATGCGTATACCCAATCAGCGAAGGTATGGAGGTTCTCACAAATTCTCCTAAGATTATCGAATCAAGAAAGAAGACTCTCCAGCTTATCCTTTCTAACCACGACAGAAAGTGCCTCTCATGTGTAAGAAGCGCTAACTGTGAACTTCAGAAGCTCGCTCGTGACTTAGGTCTCGATGATGAATGCTACTACGAAGGCGAAAAGACAGAATTTGAAATTGATAATTCTGCTGCACATATGTATCGTGATAACAACAAGTGTATCCTTTGCAGACGCTGCTCAGCTGTTTGTGAAAAGGTACAGGGTATCGGCGTTATCGGTGCTAATGAGAGAGGTTTCAAGACAAATATTGCAAGTGCATTTGAAATGGGTCTCGGCGAAACAAGCTGTGTATCATGTGGCCAGTGTATCGCTGTATGTCCTGTTGGTGCTATTTCAGAAAAGGACAACACAAAGGAAGTATTCGAAGCTATTGCTGATCCGGAAAAGTATGTAGTTGTTCAGGCAGCTCCTGCTGTAAGAGCAGCTCTCGGTGAAGCTTTCGGTCTCCCAATCGGTACAGACGTTGAAGGCAAGATGGCTGCAGCTCTCAGAAGACTCGGCTTTAACAAGGTATTCGATACAAACTTCTCTGCTGACCTTACAATCATGGAAGAAGCTCACGAATTCCTCGACAGAGTTAAGAACGGCGGCAAGCTTCCACTTATCACATCATGTTCACCAGGTTGGGTTAAGTTCTGTGAACACTACTACCCAGACATGACTGAAAATCTTTCAAGCTGTAAGTCACCTCAGCAGATGTTTGGTGCAATCGCTAAGACATACTTTGCTGAAAAGGAAGGTATTGATCCTAAGAACATCGTTTCTGTAAGTATCATGCCATGTACAGCTAAGAAGTTCGAAATCGGACGTGACGATCAGGATGCAGCAGGTGTACCTGATGTAGATTACGCTCTCACAACAAGAGAACTCGCAAGAATGATCGAACGTGCAGGCATCAAGTTCCTCGACCTTCCTGAAGAAGGCTTTGACGATCCACTGGGTCAGTCAACAGGTGCTGCTGTTATCTTCGGTGCAACAGGCGGTGTTATGGAAGCTGCTCTCAGAACAGCTGTTGAAGAACTCACAGGTGAAACTCTCCCTGCAGTTGAATTTACAGCAGTTCGTGGTACTGATGGCATCAAGGAAGCTTCATATGACGTTGCTGGTATGAACGTTAAGGTTGCAGTTGCAAGTGGTCTTGCTAACGCAAGAGAACTCCTTGACAAGGTTAAGAGCGGCGAAGCTGATTACCAGTTCATCGAAATCATGGGATGTCCTGGCGGTTGTGTAAACGGCGGTGGTCAGCCACAGCAGCCTGCAAGCGTTAGAAACTTTACTGATCTCAGAGCACTCCGTGCTAAGGTTCTTTACGATATCGACGAAAACAGACCAATCAGAAAGTCTCACGAAAACCCAGCTATCCAGGCACTCTACAAGGATTACCTTGGCGAACCTGGCAGCCACAAGGCTCATGAGCTTCTCCACACAACATATGTAAAGAGAACAATCAACTAATATAGCCTTAAAGCTTATATATAAAATACCGTTCCGATTGGAACGGTATTTTTTATTGAACAAATTTGGAAATTATGTTATAATTAATAGAAACATAAATTATCCGATAGTGGAGGATTGTCATGAAAAGTATTAAAGTTGCTGTTGTCTTTATATTGTCAATACTACTTAGTGCCTGTAAATTTGAAATTCACCCAGTTACAAAAGAAAGCTATACGATAGCCAATAATTCTGGGGAATATTATAATATTGAATACGCAAAAGTTAAAAGTTCATGGAATGGTACAGAGCATATTAATTTTGTCATTTCCGATTTGAAATTTGATTCAGAAGAAGAAATAATATGGTATACTGAAGACACAGATTATGATTATCCTGATATTAATATGTTGAAGCCTCAAAAAATATTATACCTATATCATACAAATGATTATAGATGTTATTATTTATCATATGAATTGGGTGATTCCATTATAATATCCGGTGACCAGGATTTTATAGAGTTCTATTCACATAAAATCGATATTAATATTGAAGATACACCTGAGTTGGATAGTGTTTATCGTGAGGACTATATAAAAATAGCCAACGATTTAAGAAAAAACTACACAAAATCCGAGCTTAGAGAGGAATTTGAAAAATGCGGGTATGATTATCGCAATATTCTCTTTTTATATGACTTACCTATGCTCGAACCGCCTTTCTAAAAATATTCCGGGTCGTAAATTATAACTGACCCGGAATATTTTTATATAGTTTGAAAGTTATGTTAATGTAATCTTACCATCTGCGGCAATGTCTGCAACCTTATGTACTGTCACTAATTTTGTAACAGCGTCAGTTGCTATAAAGTATACACCCGCCGCCTGTGTTACCGGCTTTGACGCCTTCAGAGTAAGATTGAATGTACTCTTATCCATTTTAACAGTTACTTCCTTACTCTTTACAACAGTAGCCTTCTTACCTGTAGCATTAACCACAGGCTCAGCTGTTGCCACAACAGCCTGAATCTTATCAGTTGTTGAATCACTTGTGCCATTTATTGTAAGAGTTGTGTCAAGCGTAATAGTATCACCCTTTTCGCTGATTTCAGGACTGCTTGACTGTGCTGTACATTTTGCAGTCTTTACAGGTGAGTAAACCTGAACATTTACGCTTGTTTTTTTACCACTCTGTTCACACATTACAGTAACAGAAATTTTTGCTGTCTTGCCTGCCTTTAAAAGCTTGTTACCTGTAACATCAAAGTAGATGTTGCCGTCAGAATCCTTCTTTACGTCTGTGAATGAAATGATACCGCCATCATTCTTCTTGGCAGTGACAGTATAGGTACAATCTTCTGATACCTCTCCTTTTTTCACAAACGGAGCAATATATACTCTGCTGCTTTTACCGCCTGCAATTACATTTACCGCTTTAAGCTTTTCCTTTTTGTCATTTGCTGTCTTTTCAGGATCATCAAAAAGGTAAAGAGCTGTTGGAGCATTTTTTACCGTAACTTTAAATGCTTCATACTCAAGCGTACCTGTGTCAGTTGCGTAAATATATGCTGTTCCGCCCGACTTTGCTGCAAGTTTGCCCTTGCTGCTTACTGTAACAACAGTTTTGTCTGACTTTGTTATAACCTTATGCTTTGCCACATCATATTCAGGAGTACCAGAAAGCATAGCAGTCCAAACAAGCTTACCTTTCTGAGTTTTACCCTTGCTGTTATACCAGTTTGTAGGTGTGATTTTTGGAGTCAGCTGGAATGATTTGAAGTTTTTAGAACCATTTGCCCATACTACAACGCCTTCGTCATCGTCATCAAATGTAGGCTTTTCTTCTTCCTTATAGACACCATTAAATGTTGCACTGTCATCTAATTCACTTGAATAGTCCTTATCAGATAGCTTAAGAACATTCTTGTCAAACATTCTTATTGTATCTTCGCTATACGTGTAAACAGTATCTCTTGATCCAACAGTTCTTACATATCCACCAATAACAGAGCCTTTAAACCCCTTCAGGAAATAATTTTCATGCTGAGTATTTCCATCACCATCACACCATGTAACATCTACATGATAGTTTCTGCTTCCGATTGAAACAACATTCCACATATGGTACTCACCGTTAACATTTCCTAAAACGGTTTTACAGTCAACATATCCTGAAAAATCTGAAAGCTGACATAGATAATAGAACGCCTCTGCATAGCCCTCACATACTATATTAGTATTCTCATCTCCGTCAAAAGCATGAATGACACGCCATGGATCAATTCCCACTTTTGATGACCCTTTTTTAGCAGCATTTTTATCATATACAACAAGATCACATATTTTTTCCTTATAAGCCCTTAACTTCTCAACATTACTTTTTCCCGCATTTTCTGTAACTATTGCTTTCGCATTTTTTACAGCAGTCACAACTGCCGATGTTTTAGTTTTGTCAACAACATGGTTGTCACCAGATGAATAATTCTTATCTACATAATAATTATATGTAATTTTATCTAAGACTACATTTGTAGAATTTACATCAGCTGTATATCTATAAGCTATACGGCTTTCGTGCCAGTATAATTCATAAGGCATGTCAGCACGTACATATTTGTATACCAAATATGCGATATCCTCAACTGCGTCTTCAACATCCGATCTGCTACAACCTGATGTCAATCCAAGCTGTTCATATGTAAATGACACATCTGTAACCGTAAAAATCGTTGATGTTTCTTTACCGGCTGCAACATCAGATATTTTCGATCTCAGTGCATTATATATAGTCAGCGCACCGCCACTTAGCCTTGACGATCCTAGTGCAGAAGTCGCAACATAATTGGAAACTGATTCTTCATCAAAAAGCTGCTGCTCAAAATAGCCAAGAAGAAGTTCGTCATTGTCAGGTAAGTTGTCAGCATTTTCTGATACAACAATCTCCTCTGAAACATGTATATCAGGCTCAGCTCCAACATTAATAGAACTAAACGCTGAAAGTGATAATGTTGCCGCCATTAAGGTCGCCATAAATTTTTTGAATCTGTATTTCATACAATCAATCCCTTCTTGTATTAATTATATTTTCCATATATATACTTTATCGGCAGAAAAGTCAATATTTCTATACATAAATCTCACAAAAATAAGTCATCGTTTATGTACAATATTCAATATATCATAATCCCAACCCTCCGCATTTGTTAAACATCAACAAAAAGGCTGCATAGCTTAATGCTACACAGCCTTATAGTATAATCTCATATTTTGTTTTAATGCTACTTGTTAATTTCTTCCTTATTCAGAATCTTTAACTCGGAAGAAATCTTCTTTCTGTCAACAAAAATACCTCTGAATAATCTCATAACCCATGCTACAGGGATAAGCACCTTTGTTTTGTAGCAGAAAGGATATCCGATTTTAAACACAAGCATTGGCGGGAACAGACGTCTTAAAACGTATTTAAACTTATAATTCTTCTTGGACTTGTCATATGTGGCATTAATTCTGTTCTTTATTTCATTTTCAAACGAACCATAAGTACCGGAAACAAGGAACCTTTCAAGCATTTGTTTTTCATCTTCGGATAATGGCTTTTCGCCGAAAAGCTTTTGACTCAGAAGTCTGTTCTGATTTTCAAACTCCCACATATTAAGCTTTTTGCATTCCTTTTCAATGTATTTCCAGTCAAGCTTGTCTTCCATCTTTTTAAGGTAAAGATAAGTGTCAACAAGTGAACGCAGGCCCGTTCCGCTTACTGTATAATGCTTATATTCATGAAATGTAATATAAATATAGAAATCTTCGTCTGTGAAGTTATACTCAAACTTCCTGTTCTCTTTAAGAACCAGTCTGTCCTTGACATTCTTATAGTATTTATAAGCCAGCGCTGTCGATTTATTTGCAAGACCTGTGTGCAGTTCAAAATTATAAATCGGCTGTTTTAAATACTCATCATGATTATTTTTTGCAAAGAGCTCACAGTAGTAGCCCCTTGCAGTCATAAAATCATAAACCTGTTGCTGAAATGCTCTGTCATACAAAATATCATTATCAGTCATTTCTCTCATACCGAATTTCGGATAAAAATCCTTGAGATAGATGCCCTTGAGAGACATATGCCATATTCCGTTATCCTCAAAGTATTTCAGAATCTGCGCTCTTTCAGCTTCAAAAAGTATAAGCTTTCTGATTACCTTTTCCTTGGCCTGCTTCCATTCTGATGACAAAACTATTCCCGCAGATTCAAGAGTAAGAGAAACAAGTGACACCAGACTATGAAACTTACTTTTTTCATAAACCTCATCAAGGTTCATCTTTTCAATTCTGCTTTTGTCCGGGATTTGCTCATTTATTCCGCATTTTACTAGATACAGCACATCATAGTCTGTATTCACAATTTTATCATTCATTCTATACACTCCACGGTTATCTGTTTTTCTTCAAAATTAACAATCTTATTGCATATTTCCAATGAAGCAGGTCTGTGAGTTACTGTTATTACTGTCTTGTTGGTCATATTTTTCAGATTTTCAATAACTCTTCTTTCGGTTTCTGAATCAAGTGAGCTTGTTGCTTCGTCAAGGAGAAGTATCGGTGCGTCCGAGAAAATCGCCCTTGCAATTGCAATACGCTGCATCTGACCTTCCGACACACCCTGTCCCCTTTCGCCCAGGACGGTATCAAGTCCGTTTTCAAGCTCGTCCACAAACTCATCGGCACATGAAATTTTAAGTGCCGTTTTAATTTTTTCGGTTTCTTTCATTTTTGTCTTGTCAGAGAAGGTTATTACTTCTCTGATAGTTCCGCTCATAAGCTGATTACCCTGCGGAACATACGAGAAAAATCTGCTCCACTTTGAAGACATCTTCATTTCATTGCCTTCATTGTCGGATAAAAGATATTCCCCTTCATCAAGGTGATAGAGACACATCAGCAGCTTGAGCATTGTAGATTTTCCGCAGCCCGATTGCCCTGTGAACGCTACATAATCACCCTTATTTATTTCAAGGTTTACATTTTTCAGTACAACCGGCATCTTTGATTTATCCTGACTTTTACCGATTGGCTGATAAGTAAATCCGGCATTTTCAAAAATAAACTTTTTAAATTTGTTATTATAAAAGCTGTAAACTTCATCGCATGATTTTGACTCTTCAATAAATCTGTCGTCAAATCTGCTTGCTTCAATAATTCTTTCGGCACTTGCAATTACAGCATAATACTTGGGCAGAAAGCCTGAAATATTTGCGAAAGGTGCCTGAATCTGATTGATAAGCTGTAAAATCGTCATCAGTGTGCCGTAAGAAACTGTATTATTAATAATTCCATATCCGCAGTAGCCCATACCTAAAAGGTAAATACCATGCATAGCCGATGAAAAGGCAATACTGCAAATATTGGATAAGCGGATTTTTTTCATTCTCGCTTTTTTGTGCTCATCCATTCTGTCGTACGCTTCACTTGCAGTCTGATTTTCAGTCGCAAATGAACATACAACCATAAGATTCTCAATGTGCTCCTGAAGGAACACTCTGAGCTTTCCGTCTTTTTCCTGAATATTCCTGTGCAGTCTTTTCAGTACTTTTCTAAAAGGATACGTTATACCGATGATACACAAACACGCTGGTATAATCAGATAGGAAAACTTAGGTTCAATTGTTAGAATCATTCCAAGTGCACCTATAAGTTTTATTACCATTCCCGAAAGACCCGGAAGTATCTCAACTATTCCGTTTGCCACAACAACTGTGTCAGATGTAAGGCGATTAAGCCATTCTCCCGAATGAGTCGTATTAACCGATTCAAAGTCCTTTTTCAGAATAGTTGAAAACAGATTTCCTTTAAGAATATTTTCAATTGAGGAACGTGATTTTTCCTCGAAATACCTTATAAGGGCATTCAGAATAATCTGTAACAATACTATGAATATAACAAGTACAAGATAAAAGAAAAACTGTGATTTATTTTTTTCAACGGCATTATCTATTACATCACGAAGCAAAATCGCATAGTAAACACCCATTGCACCGGTAATCACCTGCAATGCAATCAGAATAACAATATTAATTCTATTTTTTCCGATAATGCCATACAGCCACTTTATAATTGACTTATCCTTCATTTTTTCTCATTCGTCCTATTTTAAACTTGACCTTCATATAAAGTTTTCTGACAGGGTATAAGAAATACCACAGTCTGGAATAAAAACGATATCCCTTTTCCTCAACGGTATGTTCCTTGCCGTTTCGGATAAATTTTGAGAGTACCCCTATTATATCCTCGTCCTTAATTCCATATTCCTTATTAAGACAATTATCGCCGAGTATGACGTAATCGTTCTCTCTTACTTCCACCACCCTGTGAAGAACATAGTGACTAGGCGGGCGTCTGTAAAGAACAACATCATATTTTCTGCATCTCTCATCTGTTTTCTTTACAACAGTAAACATATCCCTTCCCTGTTTCATCATAGGAAGCATGCTCACGCCAATGTTAGTATAGGTAAGTTCTCCGTTCTTTTCAAGGTAGTCTTCGTAAGTCACCTTATTCATCTATTGCTCCAATACTGCGAAGCTTTTCAATAACCTTTTTAACGTCTGCTGAAATAACCTCCATCGGAGCGTCATATTCATCAAACATCTTCTTTGCGATTTCTTCTTCTGTTGTATCTTCTCGGAGACAGTCAATAACAAAGCCTGCAGTCTGATTGCTTCTGATAATACCGTTAAAGCTTGTGTTTCCTGCAGTTACTGTTATATGCTCACCGTTAGTTTCGTGTGTTATAAATTCATTCTTTAATTTCATATTAACCTATCCTTTCATTCCGTTATAGGCAATTTCCACAGCCTCAGTGCTGATATTGCAGCCAAGACGATATAATCCCGTATTCTGAGAAAGCTTGTCAACAAGCTTTAATGTACTCATCATAAGTGCAGGATTAAGCGGTCTGTATATCTGCTGCATGAGCATTGCATACGCACTTTTACTGCTGATTTTTTCAATATGGTTTTCCTCGGCTCTCTCCAGAATGCACACAGCCTTCAGAGGAACGGAAATATTTGTACTGATACGATGCTTACCGTCCCATGGTGTACCAAAAACCTTAACGCCGTTTTCTGAAACGTGAATAAGCGGCTTGTCGTCATTAACCATAACGGCCTTGTCGCCGAAATACTCGCGCCATAGCTTGGTATGCGTAGACTTACCCGTACCGCTTTTTGCAGTAAAAAGGAACGCCTGGTTATCCACGGCAACTACTGACCCATGGAAAAGAATCGTATCATATTCAAGCATTTTATCTGCGATTTTTCTGTATACAGCGAGGGTTTCAAGGTAGCTGTCGGGAAAATGTCTTATCTCGTGCCCCTCATAAATATCCTCGTCTGCGGATTTTTTTCTTTCAAAATCAATATTCTCCTGACAAATCTCAATGGAAAAATCCGGTGTACCCTCAAAGCGATAGTCTGCGCACAATGCATGTACCTCACTGTTGATAGAGTTTATTTCAATTATTTTGTCAGCAATTTTATAAATACCAGTCATATTATTTCACTCAAAATGGCAGGAATGGAAGATCGTTTTGTCCCAGATTCGGACTCTCATTCACATTTTGTTTTTCTTCTTCGGTTGCAGCTGTAGTTGTTTCCTCTGTAACTGTTGTCTGCTCTTTAACAGCTTCCTTGTTTGGATCGTTATTCATATTTTCATTTTCCTCCTGTGCATTTTCTTTCACAGTTTCATTTTTATCCTTCGAAGTTTCCTTATTATCCTTTACAGGTTCTGAGTCAGCTTTTTTCGTTGTTACTTCAGTTTTAGTTTCCTCCGCTGCTTTTGTCGAAGTTTCTTTTTGTTTTTCGGTAACAGCCCCTGCAACTTCTGTAATAACTTCGGTGGCCGTTTCTTCTGTTGCTGACTGCGTAATTTCAGTCTGAGTTGTTTTATCCTCTGATGATGATTCTTCATCACTGCAACCTGCAAGCATTGTTATACTTAATGCAATTGCAAGCAAATATTTCAATTTCTTCATAAAATCTCCTTACAAGTCTTAAATTGACAAACAGACACCATAGTTAAAATGGTGTCTGTTTATTGTCAATTAAGTCAATCTAATCTTTGATTATTAGAATGGGAGGAATGGAAGATCGTTACCACCACTTGTTGTGATTACGTCTTCGTTTTCGAATGCTACGATTTCCATTTCGATTTCCATGTATTCCTTCTTCATCTCAAATCACCTCCGGTTTAAGATAGAAACTGAATAGAATTCAGTTATCAACAAATATATTAGTTAGATGTGCTTTTTACTGCAACTTCAAAACTTGTAATATTTGAAGCAGTAAGTCCAGTAATCTTGTAGTATGATACTGCATCTGAACCTGTTGCCTTAACTGCCTCAATTGAACCCTTAGTACCAAAGTTAGATGTTACTTCTACCTTTGTGAGATCTGTTAATGAAGCATCTAAATCAGTAGTAATAGCAGTTGATTCTACTCTGTAGTATACATTCACACCATCATTTACATAGTATGCATTTACCTTTGAATCACTACTGTTATCATATACACCGTCATCATCTGTATCGAACCATACAGTTGCAGGAGTCTTAAGAGTAACAATACCCTGGATTGTTATAGCACCAGTTGCATTGTATACTCTGAGGTCACCAGAATTGTATGTGTAGTAAGGAATGCTTTCGGCAAGCTCAATTGCAGCTTCCTTAATAGCTGTTGTAGCATATGATTTGCCGCTTACTTCAGCAACATATGCATCATATTCAGTCTTGTTAATTATAGTACCATCACTATTAATTGCCTTAGCAGTAGCAGCAACAGGTAATGTTGGAGCAGTTGTATAATCAGCAACAATTACGTTAACAGCATTTGCTGATTCATCATACTTGTATGCATTAGCACCACCAATAGCAAGAGTTGCCTGGAATGGAGTTGATGATGGAGTATAGTAGTTATTAACTGCATTTGAAGACTTGATTTCAAATGTAAGGTTATCAGTATCATCACCAGTTACTGCATCACTATTAACTGCAGTAAGAACCTTAGGAACAACTTCAATTTCAACTTCGCCTGTTACCTTCTTGATTTCGATAAATGCTTCGTTCAGAGCAACACCAGTTTCATTCTTTGTAATTGTGTAAACATCAGCGCTGTTGAGTGTTACGCCGCCCATCTTAACTGTTACTGAGTCAGGAAGCATGTAACCTGTTTTAGCTTCGAGCTTATACTTTAATGTTGTGTTGTAAGCATAATCATCTAATGTAGAATCACTATCACTAGTATCACCATCAATAGCCTGGTCAGCTGAATCAGGAGTGAGTGTTATCTTGTTAGCTGTATCAACCTTAGTTGTATCAAGTGCATATACTGCATTTTCTACACCAAGGAGGAGTTCTACATCACCGATTGTACCATCACCAATTGCATTAGGATTGATTGTGAGAATATAAACTTCACCATCAGCAATCTTATCTTCATCGGCTGCTGACTTTTCAAATTCATAATTAGCAGCAGCAAGTGGAGCACCTGCAACCTTAACCGCACCTGTAATATTCTTACCTGTTGGTACATTCTTTACAGTTACCTTAACTACATTTTCATTGTTGCCTGTGAATACCTTGTCTGCATCAGCAGTATATGTTGTTCCTGCATCCTTGAAGTAAAGTGCAGCAGTATCATCAGCAGCAGCAACTGTGAGGTCAACCTCTAATGAAGCCATTGTTGTGATTACAATAGCACCACTTACATTCTTGATTGTAAGCTTACCTGTTGATTCATTGAATGTGTAGTATGTTGACTTAGTTGAGTCAGTATCAATTACTGTACCGCCAACCTTAACTTCAAATGTTGAGTAACCATACTGCTTGTCATCATTTGCATTTGTAGCTGTATACTTAGGTAATGTGAATGTACATGTATAGTCAGTACCGCTTAATACTGATGCAGTATTACCTGAAACTGTTACATTACCATTGTTGATTGTAACTGAATATGACTGCTGAGCAACAGCTGTAAGAACAATCTTGTCACCCTTTTCTGGGTTGAAGATCTTAATAGCACCTGTCTTGCTGTCATATGTGTAATCATAACCTGCTACGAGAGCTTCACCGTTCTTTGTAATAACGATTGAAGTTGGTAAGTAAGCATTAGCACCTGCTGTAAGTGTTGCTTCAAATGTTTCGCCTGCGCTGTATGCCTTGTCTACCTGGCTGATTGAAAGGTTACCAGTTAACTTAGATTCAAAAGTAAACTGTTCTGTAGCAGCAGCCTTGATTGTAATAGCATCAGTTGCTTCAAAGTGATCTGCAAATACAACCTTAACACAAGCAAGTTTATATTCTGCATTTGTCACAGCTGTATCACCAGTTACAGGAACAATTGCATAATCCTTATCTGCTGCGATAGTGTCTGCTGCTGGATTTGATACAGTGTCTGTTGTAACAGCTGTATCTACAGCAAGAGTCTTGCTACCCATTGTAACAGTCATTGATGTTGGAAGAATTAATGATGTTTCACCAATTGTATCAAGAGCGAAGTATACTTCATCTGGTGCTTCGCCTTCATCAACTGTTGTTTCAATATCCTTTGTTACAAATGCCTTCTTAACTGGGTCATACTTAACCTGTGCTGCACTTGGCTTAAGGCCTGTTGCGTTAACAGTTACATCATAATATTCTGTAGCAGCAGCTTCGATAACAACGTTGCCCGCAGCATTACCAATCTGGCTAACTGCAAGATCAGCACTGCCATCTTCGTTAATGTTGATGATGTAGTATGTGTTTGTGCTTGCGAGTGTAGCAAGGTCTGTGAGCTGAGCTGCTTCCTTCTGAGCAGCTGTATATCCAGTAGTAAGAGCATCAACTTCATCACCACTTACTTCAGTACCATTAGCTGAATTATAGTAAGTTCTTGTCTTACCATCTTCGTTAAGTACTGAGTAGAAGCCTACAGGAGCAGTAACAACACCAGTACCACCATAAAGTGTAACCTTAGTTGGAACCTTATACTTAGTGCTGTCTGTTACTGTAAGCTTTGTAGCAAAGCCATCGCCTACATTTTCAGGAAGTTCAGCATTAAGATTTGTAAGTGACTGAATTAACTTGTGGCTTGTAGAAGCTGCTGCAGTAATCTTGATATCAGCTGTTGGATTAAATACAACTACTTCACCTGTTGTTGAGTTGTATGTATAATCAGTGCCTTCACTTAATGTAACTGTTGTTGAAGTTCCAACACTTTCAACACTAGTCAGACTGCCTGGAAGAGCCTTACCGTCTGCTGGTGTAAGAACAGTTACAAACTTCTGACCCTTGAATACCTTTGTATTTGAAGCTGTTAAGTTTTCAAGATAGTAAACAGTACTAGGAGCAGCTGCACCATCGTCAGTAATAAGCTCGAGAGCTTCAGCTACTGATGCATTAACGATGAGCTTTGTGCCAGCTGCTGGAACTTCATCTTCATCAATAAGGATTGTTGTTACGCCGTTGAAACTATTGTATCTTACCTCAATTGCTGAAGCTGGAACATACTTGATTGAACCATTTTCTACATACATGATTTCAACTTTACCAACACCATTTGTGCCAACCATATTTGCAGGAACAGTGATGAGGAACTTTTCGATATCCTTACCGTTTGCATCCTTTCCTACTGTTTCCTTGAATGCCTTAGCTGTATCATATGCGTGTTCTTTATAGTCACCATATGTACCTTCGATTGTTGTTTCTACTGTACGAACTGAATCGAAGTAATCAACAGCTGCCTGATTGTAAAGGTAAAGCGCAGCAGCCATATCCTTGAGAGACTTATATTCATCAGGATAGCTCATTGCTGTCTTGATATAGTCATTTACACAACACTTAACAACAAAGTTAGCTGTAGCATTTGCAACTGCCTTTCCTGTAGAATCGATATCATCTGTAGCTGTAAGGATAAGATCTTCGCCGAAGCCCTTTGTAGCAACACCCTTAATCTTGATCTTGTAGCAAGCTGTATCATTCATTACAGCATCTTCAGCTACAACATCATATTCGTTAACACCATCTGTACAGCTAAATGCAAGATTCTTTACAGACTTAATTGATGTACCAACATGTAAGAACATGTTGAGTTCTGTTTCTGATTCGAGTGATGCACTTGCACCATAAACACCAGCACTAACAGTCTTATTACCTTCCATAATTACTTCTGGAACGAAGTCCTTAACTGTATCTTCAGTAACTGATGAAACAGCCTTTTCAGCAGCTGTTAAGCTTGAGTTAGCAAGATTAGATGTGTTATATTTGAAATATGTCTGAGCATATGCACCATAGTTGAGCATTGCCTTAAGAACAGGTGTTGCTGCATTACCCTGAGCAATTAATGCTTCAGCATAACCCTTAACTGATGATACATCATAAACGTCATCATTTACATAAATACTCTTTGTAGCAGCTGTACTTTCAAATACTTCTACCTTGATTTTGTCAGCCATCTGCTTTGCTGGAAGGTCATACTCAAACATGAGCATTCCGTTAACATTTACACCCTGTGTAAAGTTAACTACTGTTTCCTTACCTGCACATGTAAACTTTACAAATGCTGTTTTACCGTATGCGAAGTCTTCTGCAACATTAAAATAATATTTTACAGTAAGCTTTCCGCCCGCCTCAACATTTCTACCTGCAAAACTTACACTTGAAGTTGAAGCTTCTGCTGCACTAACACTTAATTCTGGCATAAATAAATCGCTAATCGGTTTTGCCGGTGCCGCACCCGCTACGATAGCAAGAGCCATGATGGCAGCTATGATTCTTTTGCGTCCGCAATTCGCCATGACAAATTACCTCCTATGAATAATAAAAAATAAAATTAAGTGATACTGTAAATATTCTCGTTTATAAACAATCTTCTCTTACAGGCCCCAAGATCATCTATTAAATTCAAATACTGATTTATGAATACACCCAAATATTTCAGTATTACTTTCCTACATTATAACACATTGTTTTTGAAATTGCAATTGTTAATAACGACGTTTTTGAAAAAAAAATCACAGAAAATATATTTAAAATAACATATTTATACCACTTTTTTGTGCATAATAGTACAACTTTACATCATTTTGAAATATAAATCAGTATTATTTTCATGTGTTTTTAGTCTATATTCACCAAATATGTAAATATAGTCAAAAAATTCTCACAATTGTTTCCTTTCAGAACAGTGTGCAATCAGGAATAACTATACCTTTCTTAAAGCTTGTGCGCTGAAACAAATGTATATTTATACAACCTGATAACGGAGAAACTATGTCTGAAACCGCGTAAATTCGGGATTTCAGAAATTTATGTTTCCTTGCTATTATACCATATTCACCCTTGGTTTGCAATATTTTTTCTGAATATTTTTTAATTTTCAGCATATTTATTACTTTTAAATATCATTTTTGTTACAATTCAGTAAAAAATAAGTCATGCTTTACAAAAAGCACGACTTATTTTTGTGTAAAGGGAAATTAATTTATGGAAAAACATTCATTAACTCAACTGGCGTCTCATAAGAATCACATCAAATACGTTCAGTACATTGTCACCCGAAAGGTCTCCTGCATCAGGATTTACGAGTTTACCATTATTAATAAGGTAGTTCTGCATCATCACAACGTCGGCAACGTCAAATACATCATCTGCGTTTACATCACCCTTAACGATATGCGGTTCATCTGTTGGCTCTGTTGTATCTTCTGTCGGCTCATTTGTAGGCTCATCTCCTGATGGCTCAGCAAATGTCCATCCTCTGAACGAGATGTTCTTATCGGAGAACACGAAATACAAATCATGAGTACCGCTGATTTCAGCTACTTCACTGCTGTAAATATTCTTAAACTCACCTACTGTGTCAAAATCTATACTGCTGAGTACATTTCCTGTCGGACTGTCAAGTCTGACTTCCATTCTTCCGATGCCATTTACATTAGCATAGAAGTTTACTTTCTTTTCGAGAACAGGGGCGTTGTCATTTGCATCATCTAATATTACAGGTGACGCAACAAATTTAATGGAATCAGATGTCTTGTCATATACAAAGTTTGCAAACTCTGAAGAATAAACCTTGTCACCGTCTGTAAAACCGTTCCAGATATTCTTTAAACCATCAGCCCATTCCCTGGTATTTGTAAGCTCTGTTGACATATCAAATACATATTTATTATTAACTGTCATTGTATTTATTACGAATGTAATCTGCGCATCATCACTTGCTGTGAAATAGCCCATGTTCATCATGCCGTCAGCACCACCGATATCACATGTAATCTTATAATTACCTGTACCCGTAACATCAACAGCACCGGTATGATTTTCACCGTCACCTGAAGCAGGATGCATTGAAACAGTTGTAGGCTTATCAACCGATTTGACAGTTATATCATAAGTTATAGTATCAATTGCCGTTTCTTCAAATTCAACTGGAGCATCCGGAATTTCTGTATTTTCAGAAGCTGTGAATTCCACATCCTTCACACTTACCCATGCACCCGCACCGTCACTTATCACAACAGGGTTTGCCATATCAGTTGTATCAAATTCTATGTCAGCAGTATTATTAATGTATGCGGCAGCATTTTCTTCAAAAGGATTGACGCTTTCGATTATATCAACACCCTTTTTAGTACCGCCTGTCTTTTCTATTGTAACAGTCTTTTCATCAACATTTATTTCGTCAACACAAAGGCTTCTGTATCCGCCCTTGATACCCATACCGTTTTTGAGGGAAAGCGTGTGGAAGAACATATACCACTTATCTTTGAATTTATGCATATGTGTGTGATTGTTTGAATAGTCAAAGCCTGCTGTACCTGGGTTTATAAAGCACTCACCCTTCATTTCCCAGCTTGTCGGGTCAAGAGGTGTCTTTGTTGTCATGTAAACCATACTGCACTGCGACGGTGCTGGACAGTCATATTCCCATTTTTCAGAATGGTCGCTCCAGTCTGTATTATATGTATATACATATGTACCATTAATATAGTTAAGCTCACTTGCTTCAAAAGCATATGGCGCAGGAATTTCCGCAAAATCGCTTGCAAATGAAATCATATCGTCGCCAAGCTTTACTATTCTTTGTGACCCCGGCATATACTCATCGCCATTTGGCGCAATACCCGCACCGAATGAAAGCCAGCCTACACCATTATCATCAATAACCACACCGGGGTCAAACGGATTCGGACAGTTTTCAAGACCGGGAGTTGATGACGAAACAAGCGGCTTGCCGAGAGGGTCATCCCATGGCCCGAGCGGATTTGTTGCATGGATTACGCCCGTTCCGAGACCGTTGTTTGAAAAATAAAGATAAAAATGTGTAAGGCCGTCATCTTCCTCACGGGAACAGATTGTCGGTGCCCATGAATTTGTTATCCATGGTGCTACCTCGCCAACGTTGATTTCGCCATGATATGTCCAGTTTACCATGTCGTCAGTTGACAGAACAACAAGCGATTTAATCTGCTCATAAGTATTGTCAACCTCAGGTCCTCTTACCTCATACTGCTGATGATCGTTAGTGCCGAAAAGATAAAGTCTGCCTTCGTATTCAACAGCTGTCGGGTCTGCACAGAAAAATTCAGACGAAACAGGATTGTTATAATTTACATTCTTATAATTGTTTGTACTGATTTTATCAGCACTGATTGTTACTCCGCCCATAGTCTCAACCGCCATTTCCGTCAAATTCAACTTTTCCTCAGCTGCAAGTGACACAGAAGCCTGTGTTCCGAAGCACAGAACTGCTGACATTGCAACAGCTGCTGCCGATAAGAATTTTGATTTCATAATCTGCCTCCCAATTGATTTTTCAGTCGTATTATGCTATAATCATTATAGCACTTAATTTTTCAATGTTTTAGAATAAAAACGCCCTTATTTAGCACAATTCAGACATAGTGAGGTTCAGGCTTATGATAAAAATGCCGCTTAATATTTTCACCGAGTCCGAGGACTTTCCTTTTTTTATACATTACGGTTCTCACGTAGAGGACGACTGCTTCATGCACGGGCACGAAGATTTCTCGGAACTTGTAATTGTCCTTGAAGGAACGGCAGAACACATTGTCGGAAAGGAAAGCTATCCTATTTCAAAAGGAGATGTTTTTGTCGTAAACCAGTACACCGAACACGGCTATATCGGTGCAACTGATTTTAAAATATGCAACATCATGTTCAGACCTGAAATAATGTTTGATAAAATCTACAATATAAGACAGTCCACAGGGTTTCAGGCGCTTTTCGTAATCGAGCCCAATTATTTCAATACTCATCGTTTTTGCAGCAGACTCCGTCTTGATACACACGATTTTACCGAAGTAAAAAAAATCATTGAAAACATGATGATGGAATACTACGGTGAAAAGGACGGGAACCAGACTCTCGTTTACGCTTATTTCATGACGCTTTGTGTCACGCTTTCAAGGCTTTACTGTCTCTATGACAGCGACAGCAGAAAGGATATCATGAAGCTTGCATCAGCCATTGCATACATCGAGAAAAACTACTGCGAAAACATAAATATCACAGAGCTTTCGCATATTGCAGGATATTCGGAAAGACAATTCAGCAGGCTTTTTAACATGACGTTTTCGACAACGCCCAATTTATATATTACAAATCTCAGGATACAAAAATCGCAGCAGCTTCTTATTACAACAAATCTTTCCATCGGAGAAATTTCGTGGAGCTGTGGATTTGAAGACCAGAATTATTTCAGCCGCACTTTCAAAAAACACACGGGCATGACCCCGACAGAATACAGAAAGAAGTGATACAGAATGCTCACAAACAGGAAGAAAGACATGACGCCCTTTGATATGCAAAGACCACCTGTAAAGCAAAATCCATTGCTTATGCCGGTTGTGTGGGGTGCGTCATGGCTCATGACAAGGCAATTCAGACTGAAAATAAAAAAATCCGGCATGAAAGGTCTGAAGCCGCCGTATATCGTATTTTCCGCACATCAGGGCTTTTCGGATTACTATATTCTCCCACTTGCACTGTTTCCGCACAGGGCAAATTATGTTTCCGACATGGAAGGCTTTGCCGCTTTCGGAAACGGTCTTTACAGGGCGGTCGGCTGTATCGGAAAAAGACGTTATGTCCCCGATTACTCGGTTATCAAAAATATAAAGCACGCAATAAAGAAGAAAAGTCCTGTCGTAATTTTTCCTGAGTCAAGACACTCAAATGTCGGGATAACCTCATACATACCCGATAATCTCGGAAAGCTTGCAAAAAGTCTCGGAATACCCGTTGTTACTGTTTCTATTCACGGCAGTTATCTTGCAAATCCGTTCTGGGACGAGGAATACACAAGGAAAGTTCCTATGGAAGCAGTAATCGAATGCGTCTGTACAAAAGAACAACTCAAAACATCGACAGCGGAGGAAATCCAGAGGACAATAGAAGAAAAACTCAGCTATGATGAGTACAGATGGCAGTATGAAAATAAAATCAGCATCGGCTATAAGAAAAATGCTGAGGGACTTCACAAAGCGCTCTACAAATGCAGAAACTGCGGCTGTGAAACGCAGATGACAAGTGAAGATAACAGACTTTTCTGCAAAGAATGCAACTCTTCATGGCAGCTTAGCAGATACGGACGTCTTGAATGTGAAAACGAATCAGTTCATATACCAGACTGGTATGAATGGCAAAGAACAGAAACGCAAAAGGAGCTTGAAGCAAACGGCTGTGATTACAGCTTTGATGTGCGTGTTGAGGCACTGCCTAATGAAAAAGGCTTTGTGCCGCTTGGAAGCGGCAGGCTTCAGCTTGATAAAAATGAGTTTTCACTCATAATCGGAAATGAAAAACTCGTCTTCCCGCACAAATTCCGTGAGTCTGTTCAGACGGAATACAATTACCGTGGACGAGGACAGTGTATTGTCCTGTCCACCAGAGACTGCTGTTACTACATCTACTGCGATGACGTAAATTTCAGTCCGACAAAGCTTCAGTTTATCGGAGAATATTACTATCAGAAATACTCAAAGGAGGTACATCATGAAAGAATGTGATACATGCGCTTATTACGCATACGACGAAGAATGGGAATGCTATGTCTGCGATATGCAGCTTGATGAAGACGAATATGCAAGATTTGCACAGGGACATTACCGCAGATGCCCGTATTACCGTGACGGAGACGAATACAAGATTGCCGCTAAACAATAGAGCCAATATGCAACATAAATGAGACAATATGTGATTGACTTTATATAGTACTGATGTTATAATTACTATAGTCACTTTATACATATTTTTATTGCAGTATTGCAATACTATTATCAAAGTGACGGGAGTTAAGGTAAAGGTATATATGGAGGAAAATTTATGAAGCTGAAAAAATTTATTTCTGCTGTTGCAGCCGCTTGTATTGCGGTAACATCGGGAAGCTTTAATATCCCTGTTACAGAGGCGGCAAACTATTCAAGAGTAGCAGTTCACGACCCTTCAATCATAAAGCTTGAAGACGACAGCTACTACATCATCGGCTCACATCTTGGTGCAGCACGTTCAACAGACCTCGGCAACTGGACTCATACAGCCAATTCAGCCGCAGGTACTAAAAACACTACATTCTTTAACAATATTTACACAGACCTCGCAGTTCCTGCGGCATGGTCATCACCGTCAAATGCAAACTATGACCTCTCAGGCAACCTTTGGGCACCTGATATTATCTACAATGAGCAAATGGGAAAATACTGCATGTACTTAAGTGTAAACGGTGACAACTGGAAATCATCAATTGTACTCTGTACAGCTGACAATATTGACGGTCCTTATAAATACGTTGATACTATTGTTTATTCGGGCTTTAACAACACAGACACATTCAGCTACAAGAAAACAGACGTTGAAAAGGTACTCGGAAGCAATCCTGATATTTCACGTTATTTAGTCAACGGCGAATGGAATGCACAATACGGCACAAACGCCATTGACCCTGCTGTTTTCTATGATGAAAGCGGTGCGCTCTGGATGGTTTACGGCTCATGGTTCGGCGGACTCTTTATGCTCGAGCTTGATGAAAATACTGGCCTTCGTGACTATAACGTCAAGTACAATACAGTTGCAGACGCATCTGATGCCTACATGGGTATCAAGGTTGCGGGCGGTCACTGGGTTTCAGGTGAAGGTCCTTACATTGAATACATGGAAGACCCTGACACAGGCAAGGGCTACTATTACCTCTTTGTTTCATACGGCTGTTTCAACAACGACGGCGGCTACAATATGCGTATTTTCAGAAGTGACTATCCTGCCGGTCCTTACGTTGACCAGAACGGCAACTCCGCTATATACAAAACAGGTGGTAATAACATCGGCGGAAACATCGGTATGCGTCTTATGAGTAACTACAAGTGGAACTGCAATGACAGACCAAACAAGGCTCAGGGTCACAACTCAGTACTCATGGACGAGGACGGAAAGCTTTATGTAATCTACCACAACAAATTCGATGACCAGTATGGTTTCCACGAAGTCCGTGTTCATCAGCTTATCATGAACGAGGACGGCTGGCCTGTTGCAACTCCTTATGAATACGTTAAGGGTGAAGAGGTTTCAAAGGTGGGTCACACTAAAGAAGCCGTTACAGGCGAATATGAATTCATCTTCCACAAATTAAAGCAGACTATTGTTGATGACCAGGTAACAAGCGGTGCAAATGCTGAAGTTCAGTACTCACAGAAAATCAAGCTTAATGCCGACGGTACTGTTACAGGTGATATCACAGGTACATGGTCCATGAAGGACGGCTCTGCTGATATGACATTTACATACGGCGGTGTTACATACAAGGGCAGCTTTATCGTTCAGGCTGACGAATCAGCTGACATGATTCAGAAGATGACATTTACTGCAACAGGCAACAATACATGTATCTGGGGCAGTAAGGTTGAAGCATACAACTTTGCTGAAGATATGGTTAACGCTGCAAACGACAAAAGTCCGATTGTATATAACGCAAAATCAGCTTTAGGTACAACTGACAACGTAAAGCTCAGCGGTACAGAGCTTTTAAGCGGTGTTTCATACTACATCACAAGCAAGTTCAATGGTCTTTCACTCGACCTTGCTGGCGGCGAAACTGCCGATGGCACAAACATTCAGCAGTGGGGTCTTGGCGGTGGAAAGCACCAGGAATGGAGAATCACAGCTGTTGATGACAACTACTGCGTAATTCAGTCACTCGCAGACGAGGGCAAGTGTATTGCCGTTGCTGAAAGTGCCGCAACAGATGGTCTTAACATTGAACTCCAGACATACACAGGCGCTGACAATCAGCTCTGGAAAATCGTTCAGGACGGCGCTTTTTACGGCATTGTTTCAAAGTGCTCAAACGACACAGCAGGCCTTGATGTTTTCGACTGGTCAACTGAAAGCGGCGGAAACATCAATCAGTGGAACTTCTGGGGCGGTGCATGTCAGCTCTGGAAAATCGCTCCTGTTTACCCTGTTGTGACAGACGGCGAATACACAATCAAGAACTTAAACAGCAGTCTTTACATCACAGAAGCGGGCGGCAATGCTCAGCAGGGCGATGAAATGGTGTGGACTTTCACAAAGCAGACTGACGGTACATACACAATCCAGTCTGAAGACGGTCTTGCAATGACTGTTGAAAACAATTCAGCCGAGGACGGAGCAAACATTTCCATCTCAGAATACAAGGGCGACAATTCACAGAAATTCACTCTTTTCTGTAACGATGACGGCTCATACACTCTTCTGAGTGTAGCTTCAGGAAACAAGTCATGCGCTGATGTATACGGCATAAGCCTTGAAGCAGGCGCTAATATCTGCCAGTGGAACTACTGGGGCGGAGATGGTCAGAAGTTCATTCTCGAACCGACTTATACTGAAGAAGAAGTTGAACCAACAGAACCAACTGAGCCTACAACAGAGCCGACTGAACCTACTACCGAACCAACTGAACCGACAACTGAAGAGCCTGAAAAGCTTCTTGTCGGAGACGTAAACGATGACGGCGAAATAACTGTTGCTGACATTGTTATGCTTCAGAAATGGCTTGTAAATCTCGGTGATATTACAAATTCAGATAAGGCAGATGTTGACCGCAACAACGTTATAAACGTCTTTGACGCCGTAATGCTCAAAAAGATTATACTTGATAAGTAAATAAAGTTTGTTCGGGATTTTTCCGACTGCAATTCAAAAACCGGCTGCCATCTGGCAGCCGGTTTTTAATTATATAACACCACACACTTTTATTATTGTTTACCAAAAAACGTAATTATTTTCCGGGAATTCGCACGAAAATTTCACAAAAAATGAAAAGTGATATTGACTAAAAATTATCAATGTGTTATAATGCATATAACAACAGAATATTCCGATGAGGGAGTAGTGGCGCAAATGCGTGGCAAGTCAACATCCTGGTCTTAAGACCTGGCTTGTCTTAATCAACGAGACTCATATATTGCATTAACAATCTTGGTTAAGCTATATGTGGTGTCCTATTTCCTGTATATCAACCGAGCTTGCTGATGCAATGCTCGGTTTTTTTGTTGATTAAAGAAAGGAATGGTATAAATTATGTTTCTGGAAATCAGCAAAATCAAAAAAGGATTCGGCGAAGGCGAAAGCAGAACGGAGGTACTCAAAGGCATAGACCTTGGAATTGAAAAAGGTGAAATTTGTGTATTACTTGGTCCGTCTGGCTCCGGAAAATCCACACTTCTCAACATCATCGGCGGTATTGACAATGCAGACAGCGGTTACATTTCCATAAATGGTGAAAAAACTGCTGACATGAACGAAAAGGCATTGACCCTCTACCGCAGAAAGCATCTTGGATATATCTTCCAGATGTACAACTTAATCCCTAATCTTAACATTAAGGAGAATGTCGAAGTCGGCGCATACCTCAGCGACAATCCTCTTGATGTTGACGACATTCTCCGTACGCTCGGTCTTTACGAACACCGTCACAAGCTTCCGAATCAGCTTTCGGGCGGACAGCAGCAGCGTACTGCAATCGGACGTGCCATTGTAAAAAATCCTGATATTCTCCTTTGCGACGAGCCTACAGGTGCACTCGACTATAACACATCAAAAGAAATACTGAAGCTTATTGAAGATGTAAACAAGAAATACGGAAACACAGTTGTTATGGTAACTCACAATGATGCCATCAAAAACATGGCTGACAGAGTAATAAAGCTTCGTGACGGTATGATAAGAAAGAACTATCTGAACGAATCAAAAATTTCAGCTACTGAACTTGACTGGTAACAAAAGGAGTGTGACTCACGATGAGAAATCCGCTTATAAAAAGACTCCCACGAGAACTCAGAAGCGAAGCAGGAAAGTATATTATAATATTCATTTTCATGGTAATTGTAATAGGCTTTGTCTCGGGCTTTATGGTGGCTTCGGGAAGTCTTATGAAAATTTATGATAACAGCTTTGAAAAATACAATATCGAAGACGGAAACTTTGAGCTTTTAACTCAGGCTGATGACAATGCTCTTGAGAATATTGAAAACAAAAGCGATACAGTGATTTACGAAAATTTCTATATCGAACGTGAAACAAAAGAAATCGACAGTACTCTTCGTATATACAAAAACCGTGAGGAAATCGATAAGGTTTGCCTTATGAGCGGCAAGCTCCCGTCAGGCGAAAACGAAATAGCAATTGACAGAATGTATGCTGATAACAATGCTTTAAAAGAAGGTGATGTGCTTACTGTAGGAGACAGAAAGCTTACTGTTTCAGGTTTTGTAGCACTTTCTGATTACAGCGCATTGTATGCAAGCCCGTCGGATATGATGTTTGACGCAATCAAATTCGGTGTCGCCATTATGACCGAAGAAGGCTTTGATACAATGGGAGAAAGCAGCTTCCACTACAATTACTCTTGGAAATACAACTCCTCCCCTGCTGACGATATCGAAGCTAAGAAAATGTCAGAGGACTTACTTGAAACCATTTCAGAAAATGCAGTTATAACAGGCTTTATCCCGATGTATATAAATCCTGCAATACAGTTTGTCGGCGATGACACAGGCAGCGACAGAATGATGTTCACAGTATTTCTCTATATTGTTATAGCAATTCTTGCTTTCATTATGGCTATCACCACAAACAATACTATTACCAAAGAAGCAAATGTTATAGGTACGCTCAGAGCTTCGGGTTATACAAAAGGTGAAATCATAAGACACTATCTTGCCATGCCGATGCTTGTTATTCTCGTTTCAGCACTTGCAGGCAATATCCTCGGCTACACGGTTTTTGAAAACATTGCCGAGAATATTTACTACACTAATTACAGCATACCAACCTATGTTACATACTGGAATGCTGACGCATTTGTACGCACAACAATCGTTCCCGTGATTCTGATGTTTGTAATTAATTACGCAATTCTGGCTTACAAAATGAGACTTTCACCGCTGAAATTCATACGCCGTGACCTTAAAACAAAACAGAAGAAAAAGGCGCTGAAAATCAGTACAAAAATCGGTATTATGCATCGTTTCAGAATCAGAATTATCTTACAGAATATGCCAAACTATATCACAATAGTAATCGGTATTTTCTTTGCAAATATTATCCTTTTACTTGGAATGGGGTTCCCCGAACTTCTTGACAATAACCAGAAGCTAATTTCTGAAAACATAATCTGCAACTATCAGTATATTCTCAGCGCACCTGTTGAGACAGCCGATGAAAATGCTGAAAAATACTGCGCCGGAAGTCTTTCCACAACAGACAAGAATCTCAAAAGCGAAAATGTAACAATCTATGGTCTTAACTCAGACAGCAGATACATTGATGTTGCCACTGAAAAAGGCGTGTTCATTTCCAAAGCATACTCACAGAAATTCAACGTCAGCCAGGGCAATACTGTCACCCTTAAGGAAGAATTCGGCACAAAGGAATACAGCTTTGAAATCGAGGGCATATATGACAATCCGACAACACTTGCCGTATACATGGACAGGGACTTTTTCAACACAACCTTCGGCAATGAAAGCGGTTATTTCAACGGGTATCTTTCCGATGAAAAGCTTACCGACATTGATGAACTATACATCACAACAACAATCACTGAAGATGATATGAACAAAATGTCACGTCAGATTAATCATTCCCTCGGCGCAATATTCGACATGTTCTATCTGTTCGGACTTGTAATGTTTATGCTGATAATTTATCTGCTGTCAAAAATTGTTATCGAGAAAAACGCTCAGTCAATCTCAATGACGAAAATTCTTGGCTACAATAACTATGAAATCAGCGGGCTTTACATTGTTTCAACAAGTATTGTAGTAGTGCTTTCATTCCTACTTACCATGCCGCTTGTAAATATGATTATGAAGTCGGTATGCGAGATAATGTTCATGGAATTTTCGGGCTGGATACCTTATGCTGTGCCTTACACAGTATATGTAAAAATCATCGCTTCTGGCATCATTGCCTATGCATTAATTGCGTTTATGCAGTTTGGCCGTGTCAAAAAAGTTCCGCTTGATGTTGCGCTTAAAAACGTTGAATAAGAATCATCAGATTAAGAATCCGTGGTGCAAAGGTCCGCTTCCCTTTCCCAGATCAAGCATAGCGGACAGTGCTCCCGAAATGTATTCTTTTGCAAGCTTTACTGACTGCTTTAAGTCATATCCCTTTGCAAGATTTGATGCAATTGCAGAAGAAAGCGTACAACCTGTACCGTGAGTGTTCGGGTTGTCGATACGAAGACCCTCAAACCACGTTATAATCCCATTTTCATAAAGCAGGTCATTTGCATCATTAATGCTGTGACCGCCTTTGAGCAGTACAGCACAGCCGTAGGTTTTATTAATAAAGCCTGCGGCTTTTTCCATATCCGCCTTGTCGGATATTTTCATTTCTGACAGAACCTCTGCTTCGGGAATATTCGGTGTAACTACCGACGCTATGGGCAATAGCTTTTTTCTGAGCGTTTCAATTGCGTTTTCAGAAATAAGTTTTGCTCCGCTTGTAGCAATCATGACAGGGTCAACAACGATATTTTCGGCTTTGTAAAACATCAGTTTTTCAGCAATAGTTTCAATCAGACTTTCACTTGCAGTCATGCCGATTTTTACTGAGTCGGGAAAAATATCCGTAAACACAGCGTCAATCTGCTGACCGAGAAATTCCGGCGTAATCTCCGAGATTGCCGTAACTCCCATGGTGTTCTGCGCAGTAAGTGCAGTAATCGCACTCATTCCGTAAACCCCGTTTGCAAGCATTGTCTTTAAGTCTGCCTGTATTCCTGCGCCGCCGCTTGAATCGCTTCCTGCGATTGTAAGGGCGGTTTTAATTTTGCTGTAAGACATTGAATGCCTCCTTAAGTTCACCTGCGGCAAGGCGTGGGTCATCTGCTTTCATAATCGCTGAAACAGCGCAGATACCGTCAATCCCACTGTCCTTCAGAACATGGATATTGTCCTTGTTAAGACCGCCGATTGCATTGACTTTTATCGGAACGGCTCTGACTATATCCTTGAGCGTATCAACGCTTGTCAGTACCGTTTTCACCTTTGTGGTTGTAGGATAAATTGCACCCACTCCGAGATAATCAGCACCCTGTTCATAAGCTTCAACAGCCTGTGGGACAGTCTTTGCGGTTGCACCGACAATTTTGTCATTACCAATAAGCTTTCTTGCAATATTTACAGGCATATCCGACTGACCAACGTGTACACCTTCCGCATTTACAGCAAGCGCAATATCAACCCTGTCGTCAATGATAAGAGGAATATTATAACTCATTGTGATTTTGTGTACCTTCTCAGCAAGAGAGATATATTCTCTCGTTGTACGTTCCTTTTCACGAAGCTGAATGAGCGTTACACCGCCCTTGCAGGCTTCCTCAACACGACGAAGAAATTCTTCTTCCGAAAATCCCGTACTGTCTGTTATAAAATACATTGTTGTATCCAAATTTTTCATACGCACCTCACATATAGATATAATCGTTAAGTACCGGTTGCAGACCTTCTGCGGCAATGTCCCTGTACATCACATCAAGAGACCTTGCATCGTTTATTTCAAACTGCTCGTCCCCCTCATTGCCGTCGGTCTCCTTGCCGCTGTACTTGCTTTCGTGGTCACCGATTCCCGTGGAAACTCCCGCAGAAACCTTTGTTGCCGCAATCTTTACAATGCCATTTCTGAAAGATTCACTCTCCCTCGACGAAACCGTAATCCCCACAAACGGCAGGAAAATTCTGTATGCACAGATAATCTGACAAAGCTGTGTTTCGTGAACATCAAGAGGATTGATTTTATCATTGTTGATAATCGGACGAAGTCTCGGACAGGACAGCGACATCTCTGCATGAGGGTATTTTCTTTGCAGATAATAAACGTGCAGAGCGCTTGCAAGTGCATCCTTTCTGAAGTCGGACAAGCCTAAAAGAGCCGAAAATGCAACGCCTCTCATTCCTCCCATAAGCGCACGCTCCTGTGCATCAAAGCGATAAGGGTATACACGCTTGTGACCAAGCAGATGCAACTTACTATATCTATCGGTATCATAGGTTTCCTGAAAAACAGTTACATAGTCTGCACCGCATTCGTGAAGGTATTGGTACTCGTCCACGTTCACGGGGTAAATTTCAAGCCCCACCATACGGAAATATTTTCTTGCAAGCTTACATGCTTCGCCTATGTACTGAATATCGCTCTGCGCTCTGCTTTCACCTGTGAGAATGAGAATTTCCTCCATTCCGCTTTCAGAAATAATCTGCATTTCACGCTCAATCTGTTCCATGTTAAGCTTCATTCGATTGATGTTGTTGTAGCAGTTGAATCCGCAGTAAACGCAGTAGTTTTCGCAGTAATTTGCGATATAAAGCGGCGTGAACATATAAACCGTATTGCCGAAATGCTTTGATGTGGTCTGCCTTGCTCTTTGTGCCATCTGTTCCAGAAAAGGTTCTGCAGCTGGTGATAAAAGCGCCTTGAAATCTTCAATAGTACAGGTTTCATGTTCAAGTGCCGCCTTAACATCCTTTGCAGTATATTTTGAATAATCGTAGCTATCCATTTCGGACAGAACCTTTTCCATTATGTCAGACTGAATCTGCTCCATTCCACTCATATATTCCATATGATTTGTACGACTGTCAGGGTCAGTTTCAAGTCTGTGTTTCTTTTCAAGTGCGGCAGAGGAAAGATGGTTTCCGTCCACAAAAAATCTGTTATCCATAAGCACCTCAATCCCTTAAAAATCCTGTCAATGGGTCAGAAGCAGAAGCACCTCTTGTAAGCACTCGTCCAAGCCCCGAAAGATACGCCTTTCTTCCTGCCTCAACGGCATTCTTAAAGGCAGATGCCATCATCGGTAAATCTCCCGCAGTTGCAAGGGCAGTATTCGCCATGATTGCCGCCGCTCCCATTTCCATAGCCTCGCACGCCTGTGACGGTCTGCCGATTCCTGCATCAACGATAACAGGCAGGTCGATTTCGTCCACAAGTATCTGAATAAACTCCCTTGTGGCAAGCCCCTTGTTTGAACCGATAGGTGCGGCTAGCGGCATAACTGCCGCTGCACCTGCGTTTACAAAATCACGGGCGGCGTAAAGGTCAGGGTACATATAGGGCAGTACAACAAAGCCTTCCTTCGCAAGAATTTCTGTTGCCCTTATAGTCTCATTGTTATCGGGGAGTAAGTATTTCGTGTCACGCATAATCTCGATTTTCACAAAATCTCCGCACCCGATTTCTCTTGCAAGCCTTGCAATACGAACCGCCTCCTCTGCAGTTCTAGCACCGGAGGTATTGGGTAAAAGCGTCACTCCCTTTGGTATGTAATCGAGAATGTTTTCCTGTTCCTTTGTGTTTGCTCGACGTACTGCGAGAGTTATAATCTCCGCACCTGCGTCACGGACAGCCGCTTCAATAAGGTTAAGGGAATACTTTCCCGACCCTAAAATAAAGCGTGAACTGAATTCGTGACCGCCTAAAATAAGTTTGTCTTCCATAATAAATTCCTTTCTATACTTCAGATTTTCCTGCGATTATCCGCAGAACTGTGTTCGCCTGATGTGCGGCACAGAGCATTACTCTCGGAGCAAAAAGCGTTCCGTCGTCTGAAACGTCACTTGTTCCGTCGCCGCAGATATACAGCCTTTTTCCAAGCTTTTTTGTAGTTATTGTGTTGCACGAATGCAACCCCGACATTCCGGATGCCGCAATGATATATTTTTGTGGATAAAGCTCCGCCACTCCGTTTACAAGCATAGCCTTGCACTCTGCATTGTCAAAGCACTCGCACACCACATCACAATCAGCAACAAGCTTCAGATTATCCTCTGTAAGCCTTGCAGTATGAGTTATGATATTGCAGTAAGGCGCGATGTCAGAAAGCGTCTGATTCATTGCATCTGTCTTGTACATTCCAAGCTGAGAAACGCTGTATTGCTGTCTGTGGAGATTTGATATATCAACCCTGTCAAAGTCGATGAGTATAAGTGTTCCCACACCCGCTCTTGCAAGTGCAATTGCTACATTCGAGCCAAGACCGCCAAGTCCACAGACCGCCACAGAAGCGGCAGAAAGCTTTTCCTGTAAGTCTGCGCCATGCCGCTGTTTCAGTGTGTCAAGCCATTCCGTTTCTGTCATATCAGCCGCCTCCCACAAAGCTTACAATTTCAAGGGTGTCACCGTCCTGCAGAATCGTATTTTCATACTTTGATTTCGGCAGTATATCGCCGCCCAGTTCCACAGCAATACGCTTCACATCAAAACCATTTTCTTCAAGATACTCAGAAACAGATTTGCCGGCAGCATTCTTTTCCTCACCATTGATTTTTACCATATTTTCACCTCACAGAATGTCGATATATTCGCCCTCAAGAGCTTTATTCATACTTCTTACAGCACAGAATTTGCCGCACATAGAACAGCTTTCTTCAATTTCAGGCTTTCTGTCATCACGTATTTTCTTTGCGGTTTCAGGGTCAATGGAACATTCCCACTGCTTGTCCCAGTCGAATGTTCTTCGTGCGTCAGCCATTGCATCATCAATGTCCCTTGCATGTGGAATATGCTTTGCAATATCGGCTGCATGTGCGGCTATTTTTGAAGCAATTATGCCTTGCTTTACATCTTCAACATTCGGGAGCGCAAGATGCTCTGCAGGGGTAACATAACACAGGAATGCCGCACCTGATGCCGCCGCAACTGCACCGCCGATTGCAGAAGTGATATGGTCATAACCTGGGGCAATGTCAGTAACAAGCGGACCTAAAACATAGAACGGCGCACCCATACATATTGTCTGCTGTATCTTCATATTCGCTTCAATCTGGTCAAGCGGCATGTGTCCGGGTCCTTCAATCATAACCTGAACGTCCTTTGCCCAAGCTCTTTTTGTAAGCTCACCAAGTCGTACCAGTTCCTCAATCTGACACACATCACTTGCATCTGCAAGACACCCTGGACGACATGCGTCACCGAGCGAAATGGTCACGTCATACTCACGACAGATTTCAAGAATCTCATCGTAATATTCATAAAAGGGATTTTCGTTGCCCGTCATACTCATCCACGCAAAAACAAGCGAGCCACCACGAGAAACAATATTCATCTTACGCTTATGCTGCTTAATTTGTTCGATGGTTTTGCGTGTAATTCCACAGTGAAGAGTTACAAAGTCAACGCCGTCTTCTGCGTGCAGACGTACCACATCAATAAAATCCTTTGCAGTAAGTGTTGCAAGGTCTCGCTGATAGTGAATAACACTGTCATAAACAGGAACAGTTCCTATCATTGCAGGACATTCCGCAACAAGCTTCTGTCTGAATGGCTGAGTGTTGCCGTGTGAGGACAAGTCCATAATTGCCTCTGCCCCCATATCTACTGCCGCCATAACCTTTTTCATTTCAATGTCATAGTCCTTGCAGTCCCTTGAAACACCAAGATTTACATTAATTTTCGTGCGCAGCATAGAACCTACACCATTCGGCTCAATGCATTTGTGACGTCTGTTGGCGCAGATTGCAACCTGTCCCCTTGCAACAAGCTCACGGATTTCTTCAGGAGTGCGGTACTCCTTAAGAGCAACCTTTTTCATTTCCTCCGTGATGATTCCTTTTCTTGCCGCTTCCATTTGTGTTTTGTACATAGCTTTCCTCCGTAAATTTTATTTCAATAAAACAGACGGAAATAAAAAAGGAAGCTAACGATTTCGATAGCTTCCTTGTTCTGCATATATAAAAAATGCACCGACGTGTAAGCGTCAGCGCTTTACAGTCGTCCCTACGTTGGCATTATCCAAATCAGGTTATCGGTCGAAGGTCACACCTTCCTCTCAGCCTGTAACACAAGCTCCCGTCTGTTAAATTGTGATTATATTATACACCACTTTACAAAAAAATGCAATAGATATTTTTAATTTTTCTTTCATCTCACAAAAAAGAGACTGCGCAGCTTTCTGCTGCACAGTCTTCAGGCACATGCTAATGTCTTGTTTTATGTTGTAATTCAAATTTACGCAAGCTGTGATCTTTCAATAATCATTGCAACAAAGTTCATAATAAGTGTACTGTCAGTTGCATTGACAACGTTGTTTCTTTCACAGTCTGAGTTTGCCATTGCTTCTATGCTGAGAGGATTATCGCTTCCGTTAAGAAGATACATGTTAATGCACACAACGTCTGCAATATTTACCTCTGCATCAAGGTTAACGTCACCATAAAGTTCACCGTCCGGAAGAGTTGTAGGGATTGCTGATGTAGTAATCGGAGCAGTTGTAGTGACAGGTGCTGTTGTAGTTATCTTAGTTGTTGTTGTAACAGCATTTGTGGTTGTCACCTTTGCTGTTGTTGTAACAGCCTTTGTAGTTGTTGCCTTGACTGTTGTTGTAACAGGTGTTGTAGTTGTTGCCTTTACTGTTGTTGTAACAGCCTTTGTAGTTGTTGTCTTGACTGTTGTAGTCGCAGGAACTGTAGTAGTAGTTGCCTTAACAGTAGTTGTAACAGGAACTGTTGTTACAGGTACAGTTGTAGTAGTTGCCTTAGCTGTTGTTGTAGCAGGCTTTGTAGTAGTTGTTGTGGTTGTTGTAGTCGTTGTTGTAGTTGTAGCAACCGTTGTTGTAACAGTTGTAATAACATATTCTTCAGCTGTCCACTTCTGACAAGCGTGACCATTTACTGCCCACTGCTGAACATTTGCACCGCTTGATGCTGAAGCGTCCTTTACTTCGATTGCTGAAGCATCTCTTGACGCTCTTGTAAGAATATTATATGTACCGTCCGGATTCTTTACAAACTTGAAAAGATGTGAGCTTGTTTTATTGTTTGTAAGAATTTCGATATTGCCGTCTGCAACATTGAGATAATAAGTCTTACCGTCACCGACCTGTGAAATGATGTAGTAATAGCCGCCGCCGAAATCCTTAAGTGTCCATGAGTTGTGCTTTGCAATACCGTTTGCACCCCACTGCTGAACGTTTGTATTATCAGCGGCAGAACCGTTTGCTACTTCCATGTAAAGACCACTGCTTGAGTTTTTGAACATGTAAGCCTTTGTTGTATCCATAGTAGTACCGGTATGTTCAACCTGTGTAAGCTCCCACTTCTGAGAAGCGTCATCTGGATTTGCTGTCCACTGGATAATATTAGCGCCCGAGTTTGTTGCGGCTGATTGAACAGCCACACAGCTCTGACCATCTGATGCCTTTGTGAGAATCAGGTATGAGCCGTCTGTATTTTTATAGAACTTGAACTGCTGTGCATTTTCCTTTGATTTAGTGTAAATCGCAATGTTTGTACCGTTATCAGCCTTTGCACCTGCAACGTCAAGGAGATATGTTGCCTTGTCGCCAACCTGTGAGTAGAGGTAGTAATAACCGTCACCTGCTGAGAGAACTCTCCATGTATTGTGTGAAGCAGGTTCTGTTGCACCCCACTGCTGAACATTTGTATTGTTTGCGGCTTTACCACTTTCTACTTCAAGATAAAGACCGCTGTTCTGATTCTTAATCATGAATACTGCACCTTCAGGAAGAACAGATGGAGTGTAGTCAACGATATATGAACCATAAGCTGAATCAAAGCTGTCAGTTAAGAAAGAAGAATTCTTCTTTGTACCGTATGATGCAAAAGCGCTGTCTGTAACATACTTGATTGCAGACTGTGATGTCTTGGCACCTGAATGTGAATTTGTAAAAGCCTTTGCGTCTGTATTCTTTGTGTTGTATGCATCAAGAAGTACATAGCTGTAATGGCTTGTCGGATTGAGTGTACTTGCATAAGATGTCTTGTAGTTGATTTTAGTCGGCGTTGAACTGCTGTTTGTAGCTGTGTATGAACCCGAATCTGTAAACGGAGACTTGCTGTCGCCGCCGCCAATCATTTCGTGTCCTGTAAGACCTTCAAAACGGCTGTTTTCGCTGAGGATGTTTGAGCCTTCGCCGCCGATAATCTGTTCTGACGGGTCATTACTTGTGAATGTGTGATAGTTGTTGTAGATATGTCCGATACCGTTACCAATCTGAGGACAGCGTCTTGCACAGTTGTCCCACTTGTTATACATTACTGATGTACGGCATCTTGTTGTTTCAGAGTTCTGTGTGCCGTAGGCAACAGTCCAGTATCTGTTTGTGAAAGTACAGTAAGAAATTGTAATGAAGTCAGGACTTCTGCCATTGTCCTTAGCGTCCATATAGCTGTCGTATGGAGTGTTGAGCCAGATAAACTTACCTACTTCGTCAGCATTTCTGTTTAGCTTGCTGTTGAATGTACAGTGGTCAATCCATATCTGACGTGATGACCATATCTGAAGAAGAATTTTATCTTCAACGTTCACAGCCTGAAAGTCGATGTTGAAGATAACAATGTTGTCACTTGGATTGTCGCCTGCTGTACCGTATTCATTGTTTGTACGGAGCTGACAGTCCTGAAGAGTTTTCTTTGAGTATGAACCAACGAGAGTTTTATTGTCTCTGATACGGGTAAAGCCTGCTGATTTCATATCAAGGTTTGCGCTGAGTACAACTGTTGCAGGGTCAGCCGAGTCAAGAGCACTTTCAAGCTCATCAACTGTATCAACATAAACTGTCTTACCGAGAACACCGCCGATTGTACAAGCCTTTTCACCTGCGCTTATCTTACAGTTTGAGGCAAAGCCCTGTGCGCCATAGGAATTGAGCTTCCACTTCTGAGCGCCGTCGCCTGTGTAGGATGTTACAGAAACAGTGTTTGAGCTCTGGTAGTATGTAAGAGCCTGACCTGTTGCAACGCTTGTGATTTTGTAGTAAAGATAGTAGCCTTCGCAGTCCTTCTGAACGCCTTCAATTTTCCACTGCTGTGAAGTGCCTGAATTTGCAGAAGCTGTTGAAAGACTGTTTGTACCTGCTGTGAGGTAGCTGTCGTTTGACATGCTGATGATGTTGTAAACGCCTGCTGAAACGTAGTTTATACGCCAGTTTTCTGTTACAGCACCTGATGCAACCTGTGTGTTGAGCGATGTGCCCGAAAGATTGAGGTTGCGGTTTGTTGTGTACGCAGCAAAATTAATTGCCTGCGCAGGATATGACAGTGAAGCCGCTGAAACGGTTTCATTCACGATTCCCTGTGGGATTACTCCCAGAAGAAGCGCGAGCGTCATAACCATTGAAATGACGAGTGATTTGATTTTTTTCATGATTCTTAAAACCCCTTAATATATATTTTACGGGTATATTTTATCACAAAAATTTTTCTCAAACAATAGCATATTATATCAAACATGTTGCAAAATGTATACTATATGCAATAATGCAATAAAAGAGTCCGCTTTTAACACCGAACTCTTTACATAATAACTTATTTTATATCAATCACTACATACTCAGAAATTGCAAATGTCTTAAACGGAATTGCCCATCCCGAAATACCCGATGTCACAACAAAATCTGTCTTGTCTATACGCTCTGTTCCGTACACCTTATCGTTCGCTCCCGTAATATATCCGAGTACGCCTGCGGGGAAAATATGTCCGCCATGAGTGTGACCCGAAAGAACCAGGTCAACCTCAGCTTCAGATTCCTTTTCATAATCATTAGGCTGATGGTCAAGGACTATCATATACTTGCTCTTGTCAATACCCTCCATAAGCACATTCATTTCATCACGTGCACGTTCTGACTTGTCCTGACGACCGATTATGTAAAATCTGTCATCAATGAGTACCGCTTCATCGTCGAGAATGATAACGTTGTTTTTCTCAAGCTCAGCGTAAAGCTCATCTTCCGTATAATCGCAGGAATCGGGCATATATGGCTTGTCATGGTTTCCGAATGTAAAGTATACACCGTATTTACTTTCAAACTCTCCGAGTGCCGCACACGCCTTTATCATCTCAGACTTTTTTGTAGAATCATCAACAAAGTCTCCCGTTATCACAAGCACATCAGTATTAGTTTTCTCTATGCGTTCAAGCTGTTTGGCAAACCCGTCACCATCAAGAGTAGTACCAAGATGAAGGTCCGCTATCTGTGCAACTCTTATTCCCTCGCCCACATCCTTTGAAGTATCAAAAGTATATGTCGTTTCATAGACATGATGCGCAAAATACCAACCGACGCTCAGATATGCAACTGTCAGAATTACTGCCGCCAGTCCCTCAAAATCACTTCTGAAATTCCTTTTTGTTATTTTTCTCAGAGGCTTTGAAATCAGACTGCAAAGCAGCCAGAAACCAATCAGGTGAAGCATTCCTATTACACCTATGTATGTATTGAAAAGCGTAGTAGTGGCAATTATTACCACAGGCACACACAGCAAGGTCACCCATAGTATTTTATTTTTCTCCTTTGCTTTTTTCATAAAGCTCAGTTTCTTGTAACGTCGCATAAGAAAGCATACTCCCGTTGCAACTATTACAATTATTATCAGCATAAGCAAAATCCAGAGCATAAAAATAAAATCCTTTCATAAAAAATATACAGTTCTATTATACTGCAAAAAGGCTCTCCTGTCTACAAAAAACTCCCCGAAAACATAAGTTTTCGGGGAGTTTCGATGTATTTGCAGATTAACCAATTAAATTTTACTTAAAAGAACAATATTTTATTCATTTGCATTGATAGTATAGATTGTAGGCTTCTTTGGCATGTCATAACCTGTGCCGAGGAAGAAGCTTGTGTTAGGTGCCTGGTTATAGCCGACATTTTCGATTGCAACACCTGTTCTATACTGACTGTCATGCATAAGTGTGAAAAGCTTTATGTCAGTATCATGTGTTGTACCGAATATTCTGAGTGTTGTACCACCGTTTGCATAGAAGATAAGTTCTTCTCTCCAGTCGCCGAAGATATCAGCTGTGATACAAGCATTTGACTTTGAATAGTTGTTGTATGAAGCACCGTCACCTGTAAAGAGTCTGCCCTTGTTATAGCCGTCAACCATTGTTCTGTCGAGAACTTCTCTTTCAAGGTCGCCGTCATACCATACAGCTGAGTTCATACCCCATTTTGTTACATTGCTCCATGAATAGCCGCGTGATTCAACCTTACCTGATGATGGATTGTAACCATATACTACACTGTCTGTAACGCTTGTAAATTCCATACCAGGATTTGAAGCGTCAAAGTTAAATCCGATACCACGTCCAACGTCATCTGAACCGTCTACTCTCCAGATGATTTCACCTGTTTTAGCATCATGAATTTCAGCACAGTAAATATGTTCATGTACCTGGAATACTTCAAGACCAGGACGTTCAGGAATGAGGTCGCCCGCCTGCATGCAGTCACCATGACCGAGTTTAGTGCTCCAGAGTCCCTTGCCGTTATCATCAATACAGCATGATCCGTAAAGAATTTCGTCCTTACCGTCAGCATCAACATCCATTACAATAAGGCTGTGGTTACCCTGTCCATAGTATGCGTTTGATGAATCATGTCCTGTGTCAAAGAGCCATTTCTTGACAAGCTTATTGTCCTTTACGTCATAAGCCGCAATGCCTGTTCTTGTGTAGTAGCCACGGGCAAAGATTGCAGATGGTGTCTGACCGTCAAGATAAGCTACACCTGCTAAGAATCTGTCAACTCTGTTACCGTAGTTATCGCCCCACTGTGTATGGTCACTGCCTCTGCCAGGTTCATAGTCGATTGTGTCAAGGGCTTCGCCTGTATATCCGTCAAAGAGAGTGAGATATTCAGGTCCTGAGAGAATACGTCCTGCTGTTGATCTGTAATCAGCAGAAGCGCTGCCGATTGTCTTGCCCTTACCGTCAACTGTTCCGTCGGCTGTCTTGCAGATAAGCTCTGACTTGCCGTCGCCGTCAAAGTCATATACCATAAACTGTGTATAGTGAGCGCCTGCACGGATATTCTTTCCTAAATCAATTCTGAAAAGTCTTGTACCGTCAAGCTTGTAGCAGTCGATAAATACTGTTCCTGTATATCCGTCATTAGCGTTATCCTTTGAGTTTGAAGGATCCCACTTGAGATAGATTTCGTATTCGCCGTCACCGTCAGCATCGCCGACTGAAGCGTCGTTAGGTGTATATGTACATGTTGTGCCGTCAGGCATTGTCTGGTCAGCCGGCTTTTCAAGTGTGATATCCATGTATGCACCGGACTGTCCTGAGTTTTTAGTTGAAAGAACAAGTGCAGAATTAGCCTTTTCACCAAGCATGCCGTCAAAGTATGTATCAAGAGTGAATACATCTGTTGCTGTTGCACCTGCCGCAAGATATGTAGTAGCGTCAGCAGCGGCAATTTCAGCTTCAAGAGCACCGTTCTTGTAAAGCTTGAATGTTGTGTTTTCAGGGTCTGTCGCTAAGCTTCTCCATGAAACGAGCATACCGCTTCCTGTGTATGCGGCACAAAGACCTCTGTCAAGAGCTTCCATCTGTCTGCCAACGCCGAATGTACCTGTGTTGGTTGTATTGCCGTATGGCTTGCCAACAATCGGGTCAATCGGAGTTCCTGCCGACATTTCCTTATCTGTCTTTGCAATTGTGATATGGTCGATGTTCGGTGCACCTTCATCTGTAAGTGATGTGACTGTGACAAGATTCACCCCTGCTTTAAGAGGCAGATAGAGAGTCTGTTCTCCCCATGTTGTCCATGCACCTGTCGGAGCAAAATCTCCGTTCCAGTAAACCAGTTCATTGCCGACATTTACAGCAAGATTTCTGTTTGCAGTACCGCCGTTTGCGTATCTGAATGTAACTGCGTAAACGCCGTCAGCGTCAGCCACGACATTCCATGCAGCTTCAAGTCCCTTTTCATTGTAAAGGTTGAGATAAGCATCACTTTCAAAGCCTGCATTTGTAGTTTCAACATATGCCGACTCAAACTTTCCGTCAACTGCGGCATACTTACGGGTAGTTTCAACCTGCTGCTTTATAATTTCCGCACCCTTATTTGTAAGGTATTTCTGTAAAACTGAAATGTCATCACTTGTAAAATCAGCATCACCGTTTACATTAGCGGCATACTTTCTGTGATTTGAAATTTCAGGCTTTTTAATTTCTCTTTTGGCAAGAATGTTGTCAAATACGTTGATAACACCATCGTCATTAAGGTCACCTGCTTCAAATACTTCACCTTCAACCTTAACCTTGGTTTCTGTCTTGTCAGCAGACTGCTTTATAGGAATAAGCTCCCAGTCCTGACAATTTGCACCGTTTACTTCCCACTGCTGAACATTTGAGCCGCTTGAAGTTTCCGCATTTATAACTTCAACCGCATGAGCACCATTTGAACATTTTGTGAGAAGCTTGAAGCTTCCGTCAGAATTTGCAGAGAGTGTGTAAAGCTGGTTTGCAGTATCTGCCGCCTGCTGAATACACACATTGTCACCGAAAAGCTCAGATGAGCTTTCAACTGCAAGACAATAGTCATCGCCGTCGCCGAGCATTGAATAAATCTTGTAATCGCCGTTTTCATCAGCCTCAAAGCGCCACATGTTGTACGCCTGACCTGATGTGGCATTCCACTGCTGAACGTTGGTGCCGTCAGCGGCAACACCGCCTGCAACATCAAGATAAATTCCGCTGTTTACATTACGGATCATGTAAGTGCCGTCGGGCACAACTGATCCACCCTCTGCCTGTACAACCGAACTGCCATAAGTGACAGCAGAAGTTGTCAGCATCACAAGGGCTGTAATCAAAGCCTTGATTTTTTTCATAATAAATTTTTCCTTCCCATATATATATTTACCCACTTTCTTTATACTTGAATTATACCAGTTTCTTTGCATATAGTCAATTATTTTTTAGCTAAATCGTTATAATATCGGAGTATCAAACACTTTAAACACTATATTTTACAGCACTTTTCACAAATTTTTCTTGCACAAAATGTCATTTGATAACCAATGTCGGAAAATTTGCAGCACTTGACAGCTGAAATTACATCTGATATAATATTTCACACCATAAAAACAGGAGAAACTTATGAATAACATCATTAATATAACAGATTTTTCAGCGCATGAACTTGACATATATGCACGTCTTTCAGAAAAACAGCTTCTTCATATAAATGAGCCTCACGAGGGCATTTTCATTGCAGAAAGCCCGAAGGTGATTGAACGTGCGCTTAATGCAGGCTATACGCCGATATCACTTCTTCTTGAGCCTCAGCATATAACAGGTGAAGCGGCAGACATTATTGCAAAATGTCCTGAAGTGCCCGTCTACACAGCCAAGGAAGATATACTCGTAAAGCTCACGGGTTTTAAGCTTACACGAGGTGCTCTCTGCGCAATGAAACGCAGACAGCTCCCGCAGGTTCAGGAAGTGTGTGCAAATGCAAAGCGTGTTGCGGTACTCGAGGACGTTGTAAACCCTACAAATGTCGGTGCAATATTCCGTTCAGCGGCGGCTCTGGGAATTGACGCAGTTCTGCTCACAAAAGCATGCAGTGACCCGCTGTACAGACGTTCGGCAAGAGTCAGCATGGGAACGGTTTTCCAGGTTCCGTGGACATTTACAGACAGCATCACTGAACTTAAGGAACTCGGATTTAAAACTGCCGCAATGGCGCTCGATGACAATTCTGTAAGTATTAATAATCCTGAGCTTATGAGTGAACCCAAACTTGCAATAGTCCTCGGAACAGAGGGAGACGGCCTTGCCGCCAAAACCATTGCAGACTGCGATTACACAGTAAAAATCCCTATGTCACATGGGGTTGACTCATTAAACGTTGCCGCTGCAAGTGCTGTTGCATTCTGGCAGCTTGCAGGCTGTAATTTTACTACTATTGACTGATACATATAGATTTATTGTATGAATAATTATTCAAACAACCCTTTCGTCAAAAAAAGGGTTGTTTTTTTATGTAATTCAACAATTTTGTACAAAACTACTTGAATTTTCTACATATATATGGTATAATTTCTACAATGATATTTTATAATTTTTCAACGACACACTATTTATATATGGAAAGGACTTTTTATGAAATCAATTAAGGGCAGAATCACTAAATTTTCATTGCTGCTCGTCGGAGTACCTTTATTGCTCTCAGCAGTAGTAACCAACACCATGAACTACATGTCCGCCAAAGACCTTGTTAAAACAAACATGACCGAAATGGCAAATGAGTCAGCCGGAAATGTATCATGGGAACTTAAAGCAAAATCAAACCTGGCTCTTGCGGGCGGATATATCCCTGACCTTTCATCAACTCAGGTTGACAGAAAGCACAAGCATGAAATCGTTCAGGAAATGTCGGGCAGATATGGCTTTCTCGGCGGTGGATATATCGGCGTTGACGGTCTCACGATTGATAAACAGAACTGTAAAAACCAGGACTTTTATACCAAGGCTAAAAACAACGGTGAATACGTAATTTCCGAACCTATCAACACAGAAGATGTTTCAACCATTGTTGTTTCGGCACCTGTAAGAATTGACGGCGACCCTATGAATGACATCATCGGCGTTGTATACTTCCAGCTGGACGGCGAATATCTCAACGATATGATGAGAGACATCAATGTCAGTGAAAACAATGGCGCCTACATAATCAACTCTGAAGGCTACACTATCGCAGATATCAATTCAGAGCTTGTTGTCGGCGGTGAAAACATTGAAGCACTTGCTGAAGAAGACAGCAACTACAAATCCTTAGCTTCAATTCATGCAAAAATGCGTGAAGGCGAATCGGGATTCGGCGAGTACACACTCAACGGCGAAAGAAAGTTCATAAGCTATGCACCGATTGAAGGTACGGACGGCTGGTCACTTGCAATTTATGCACCTCAGCAGGATTTCATCGGTAGTACATACGATGCGATTTTAGCTTCAATTATCCTGTTTGCTGTTACTGTTGTTATCGTAATATTCATAGCAATCGGAACAGGTAAATCAATCGGCAATCCTATCAGACTCTGTGCTGAACGTCTCCAGAGTCTTGCTGAAGGCGACCTTAAGAGCGAAGTTCCAAAGATAAAGTCAAAGGACGAAACTGGTATCCTTGCAAATGCAACATCAACACTTGTTACTGATTTCAACAACATCATAAATAATATCGGTGATATACTAAGCAGTATGTCAAACGGAAATCTCGATATCGACGTTGAAGAATTCAGACATTACTACACCGGTGACTTCACACAGTTGCTCGCATTTTTAGGAGAAATCAACGAAAAGCTCAATCAGACAATGAGCAACATCAATATTTCGGCAGGACAGGTTTCAATAAGTGCCGAACAGATGTCAAATGTTTCACAGCAGCTTTCAATGGGTGCTACAAATCAGGCTTCATCAATCGAAGAGCTTGCTTCAACAATCAATATTGTTTCTGACCAGATTAATAATAATGCCAAGGAAGCAGTATTTGCAACAAAGAAAACAAGCGAAGCGGGGTCACAGCTTGGCGATGTAAGCATCAGAATGAACGAGCTTGTTTCAGCAATGCAGGAAATTACAACTTCATCTGATGAAATCAAGAAAATCATCAAGACAATCGAAGACATTGCTTTCCAGACAAATATTCTTGCTCTCAATGCAGCGGTTGAAGCTTCAAGAGCGGGAGAAGCCGGCAAGGGCTTTGCAGTTGTTGCCGATGAAGTAAGAAACCTTGCAGGAAAGAGTGCTGAAGCAGCAAATAACACAACTCAGCTTATAGAAGGCACAGTTACAGCCATTGAACATGGTACAAAGCTTGTTGATGATGTTGCCAAAAGACTTTCAGTCGTTTCAGATTCAGCTTCAGCTGTTTCTGTTGCAAACGACAAGATTAATCAGTCTTCACGCACATCTGCAGAATCGATCAATCAGATTACAGCAGGTATCGACCAGATTTCAAGTGTTGTACAGACAAATTCAGCTACTGCTCAGCAGTCGGCTGCCGCATCTGAAGAGCTTTCAGGTCAGGCTGAAACACTGAAAAATCTCATCTCTGCATTCAAGCTTAAAGAAAAATAAGTATTAGTAACATAAACTCCGTATCTGACGAGTAAATCAGATACGGAGTTTTTTGTGTGACTATTCACTATTTATCGTAATTAACAGCAATCAACCTTCACTTGATGTTGTCCAAACGTCTGTTACTTGTCCCTGACAGATACTTTATATAAATATCCGCCTGTGTATTTTTTCCATATTGGATTTCCTAAAATCTCAGGTAATGCTCTGATAATATCATCATCAACTTTTTCTGTATTCTTTTTAGGCAATACTTTGCTATCAATTTTTGATTTGCATCTTCGGTTGATTTCTTCTGATATACCTTTTATCTCCTTTAGCGGAACAAGGTCCATATGCTTATTAAGATATAGTGATTTGGCTATCTTACCATCAAGAAGTGATATGTTTGAATTAACAATATTTTCTGCCTCATCAACTGTCATCAGCGTCATTCCCTCTGTCCTGCTATAAGCCATCCATCTGCGATGTTCAGCCTCAGCAATCGAACTGATATCAGATTTTTTCATCATAATATCAATAAGTGACGTATCAGCTTCGCTGTCTTCGCATTTTTCCATATCAAGTCCCATACACCACAATTTATATTTTATACTCACTGCTGCCGAAAGGCTTGATTTACGATTATATTCAAGCGCATAGTAACTATTCATTGCGCTACGATATGCTGCTTCATCATCTTCCTGTGGCAAACCCGAATATGCAAAATTAATTCGTTTGGAAAGTGATTCCAACTCAGGATTTACAAGCTCATCATAAGTATATATCTGTTCGTTATATCCAAAAGGATGTATTCTGTATTTTGACTGCATAAGTAAATCAGCTTTTTTATCATTTGAAACATATGCCGCAATAAACGGATAATTAGTATAACTGCCGTCAACAGACAATAAAAATCGTCTGAGCTTTACTGCTGTTTTTACATTTTCATCCTGGTCTCCCGTTCCACATATTACAACATATCCCGCATCCGAACAGTTTTTCTTTATTATTTCATTAAAATCCATTCTGTCAGGATTACTTTCAAAGAATTTAATATCATAATCCGAGTTTAATATTTCCGGGAAATTCACATTCAGATATTCGCATATTAACTCGGTTTTCTCTGCAATAACATTAATCTTAAGCTTAACCTCAGGTAACTGACCACACGCTATTGCCGCCATCATGAATTCCTCAGCAAGTTTATCAAATCCAATTATCAGTATTGATAACTCACCTGATTTTATCGAATTATAAAGAGGTTGTTCTGTCATAAGCTTATAGGCAAAAAGTCTGTTATTATTGATTATTCTGAAATCAATAATAGTTTTGATAGAATCAATTATGGTTTCATCTGAACTGCTGTTATCCGAAAAAGCAGCTATATGTATATTTTTAAGATTATTCTTTTCTGTTTTTTCATAATAATCCTGTAATCTGAGTCCGATATCAATATTATCGTCAGGGTTGTCCACAAGAAAATAATAAAGCTCGGATTTCGAAACATCCACCTGTGGCAATCTGCCGGACTGCACATCAAGTTTCATTTTATGACTGATGTGCGAAATCTGTTTATAGCCCAGTTTTTCTTCAAGGTCAGGATTAATTTTTTCTGCACCATAAAATATTATCGCAACTGATTTATCCATATTGTCCGCTATGCTTTCAGCTATTCTTATTGCCTGCTCATTATAACAGGATAAAATATATACACTTTTTTTCCTTCTGCTTACAAATTTTGCTTTCCACAACTCAAGGTTTTTACGGATAAACCTGAATGTAACAACGCCCAATAATGCAGGCAGTGAAACATGTATAACGGCCCTTAACAATAATCCGATATTAAATAGGATTACATCGTCTGTTTTCGGAAGATATGTTTCGAAATAATTGGCACTGATTGTCAGAATCTGAAACAGGTTTAATATATCACAGATGATTGCTTTGTAAATATTGGACTTTTCAAAATATTCCGGAAAATAAATACTGAAACCTGAAATTATAGTAAATATAAAAGCCAAATTAAAGTTTCGCTTCCTTGTATTAATTATGCTATATACCATCAGCATTATGCATAATAAAGACAATACTGTACATATACCCCATAATGTCATAGTTTTCACCTCACGTTTATTCGCATTCCATTTTTATATTCTCTATTATTTCAAGCGTTTCAATTGCATTTTCATCATCTTCCCCATACATTTCAACATACGCATTATGGGCTTTTTCAAACCAGATGATGGCTTCCGCTTTTTTATTCGCTTCATAATAAACCTGTCCTATGTTTCCATAGCACACTGCCACATCTGACTTTCTTTCAGCATTTTTCTTAAATATTTCGATAGCTGTATTCAGTTGCTTAATAGCTTTTCTATATTTTTTCATGCTATTATATGTAAGTGCAATGTTATTGTAAATTTCTGCTGTTTCTCCTGATTCCGGTCCATACATTTCCTTGCTTAATTCCAATGTCTTCTTATACAGTTTCAGAGCTGATTTATAATCCTCAACTTCAAGATAAATATTACACAATATATTCTGTGTATCTATAAGATCCGGATCAGAATTTTTTTCCTGAATTGAAATTGCTTTTTTACAATAGTAAATTGCCGGTTCATAGTTTCCAAGTTTACTGCTCGCAAATCCGACATTGCCATATGAAACAGAAAGTTCAGAACTATCTGGCATTTTTTTCTCTCGTATTACAAGTGCTTTATTAAAATACTCAAGTGCATTTTCATAGTCGCATAATGTGTTATAAACCATTCCGATAGTGTTATAAATTTCGGCCAGCTCCGGATGTTCAGTTCCCAGTACATTTTCCTGAATTTCAAGCGCCTTTTTATAATATTCAATTGCTTTTTCATAATCTTCATTAATATGATGTGCAATTCCTATATTGGAATATACAGTTCCGGCACCGGGATGATCCCCCATATTAATTTCATTATAAATATCACTTGCTTTTTCATAATATTCAAGTGCTTTTTCATCATCGCCCATATCGTGATACATTAATCCAATATTATTGTATGAAAGAGCAGTATCATGATGCTTATATCCAAGAACATCTTCCTGTATAGCAAGTGCAATTTCAAAGTATTTGATTGCTTCATCTTCTTTAAATATATAGCTATATGACAAGCCCATATTATTGTATGCTTTAACTGTTTCAGGATGATTATGACCTACAGTTTTTTCATAAATATCAACAGACTTTTTATAATACTCAATTGCTTTTTCATCATCTCCAAGTTTACTAACTGCCAATCCGAGATTGTTATAAAATGTAGCAGTCATTGCATGAGTTTCGCCAAGAATTTTAATCTGAATATCAAGCGCTTTTTCATAATACTCAAACGCTTCTTCATATTTGCCTGTACAATAATATATTAGTCCAATATTATTATACGACTTAGCAGTATCAGGATGTTCATCGCCAAATACTTTTTTCTGAATTTCAAGTGCTTTCTTTGAATATTCAATGGCCTTTTCATAATCTGCAATTGCAGAATACAACATTCCAATATTATTATATGTTAAAGCAACACTTGGATGTTCATAAATATTTTCTTTTTCGTATATACCGGTAGCTTTTTGATAATATTCAAGAGCTTTTGGATACTCTCCTTTATTATAAAATAGTAATCCTATATTATTATATGCAAGAGCTGCATCCAGGACGTTTTGGCTTGGATTATTTTCGTATATTTTAAGTGCCTTTTCATAACATTCAAGAGATTTATCAAATTCACCTATATCACAATAGGAAATTCCTAAGTTGCTATATGTCACTGCTGTATCAAGAAAATCTTCCCCATAAGTTTCCTCTTCAATTTTAATTATATTCTGATACTGCTTAATGGCTTCTTTATATTTTCCGATCCCCTGATATACCAGCGCAATATTATTATAAAGAAAAGTTGTCTCAGAATCTAATTCTTCCGACATTGGTAACGCCTTGTTAAAGTAATACAACGCCTTTTCATAATCAGCAATTGTGTAATACAGAATACCTACTTTTGAATAAGCTGCTGCAAGATACATTCCGTCTTCCCAGTCATCTGTTTCGTTGTATATTTTTTCCCTGACAACTGTTAGTTTCTCAGCATATTTCAAGGCTTTTTTAAAGTCAACCTCAACGCCAATACCACTCTCATACATATTTGCAAGTTCTTCAATAGCATCAGCAAAGTCTCCCTCAGCAGACTGGGAAAGCAGTTTAACCGCTCTTTCATAATCAACTTCTACATCAATACCGTTTTTATATGCAAGTGCAATAAAGTACAGATGCTCCGGATTCTGATTAATTTCGTTTGTTGCAATATTAAAAAGAGAGTTTTTCAAGGCAGCCGAAAATTCTCCGTTATCATCCGGATTAATACAATCAGGAACCTGTGGAAAGAGTTCTTTAAGTTTGTCAGAATCTGTTTTCACCATTTCGGCAGGAAGAACGGGTATACCACCTTCCAAAGCAGCAGGATATTCTGTTGTCATAACATAATTATCCTTTTCAAGCAGATTTGGCGTAACTGCAAGGGCAAAAAGCTTACTCTTTTTCATTGCGTCATAAATTGCATTGTTAAAATCTTCTCCCGGCACAAGAAATTCATCATACCATATAGCAATGTCCCGACAAAACTCATTCTTATGAATCAGCTTCATAAGTTTATGTGCTTCCTGTCTGTCTTTTTTTCTGTAACTCAGAAAAATATACGCATCAAATGCATTACGTACCTTTTCAGCAAGTTCATCACCAATAAGAACATTGCTTAAAAATTTAGTGATTTTCTCATCAAAGCTTATCATTGTGGTATCTTGCTGATTCATTGAAAGACACTGAAGATTACCACATATTCTGTTGAACTCACTTTCAAGACCTGTTTCCACGAGTATAGGTAAAACAGGTAAATGCTTTTTCATTGCTATATTAAAAACAGTATCCTTTGCAAAGCCTGACTGATATAAAAACTTTGAAGTAACAGGAATGACAATCAACTGCATTTGCGTAATTTCAAACTCAAAGTCATCCATGTTCTCCAGCTTTTCCGGTTCATTTTCGTAAAAAAAAGTGCAGTCTGATTTTGAAAAAATCAGTTCAGAAATCACGTCAAAATACTTATCAAAATCTTCTGCATGCGCCGTATAAAACACCTTCGGCTTTTTCTGTGGAGAATCTTTGTCACCTTTTGTTATAAAATTCATAATGACCACCTACTTATCAGATATAATCGCCCGTTTTGCAGGAAGCATAGTGAGTCTTTGCGAAACTGCAGGGCATTGAGTCAAAATTTAATAAACACTTTGCGTTTATTATATCATAATTTGGAGAATGTGAAAAGAGGTTTTGCGTTCGTAACAAAAATGTAATAATTACTTAATAATTTATCTATTTATTTATTGACGGAGATGTGGTATAATATTGCTTGTAGAACAAAAGAAAATAAAAAAACAAAACAAAAAGAAAAAAAGAACAAGGAAAGGGGCTGGAAGAAATTCCGGCTTTTTTCTATTATAAGACCTGAAATAACAAAGGCGTGCATTGCACGCCTTTTAATATTTACAGTATAAAGCAAATAAGTCCGCTGCAGCCTTCATTGATAATACGCTGAAGCGTTTCCTGAAGCTTCATTCTCGCCTCAACAGGCATTTTATAAAGCTTGTTGTGAAGTCCTTCGTTTACAAGCTCGTGGAGCGACTTTCCGAAAATATTCGATTCCCAGATTTTCTTCGGATCCTCCTCAAATCCCGAGAGCAGGTACATCACAAGCTCCTCGCTCTGCTTTTCAGTACCGACAATCGGACTTACTGTTGTGTTGATTGCGGCTTTCATAAGGTGAATTGACGGCGCTGACGCTTTAAGCTTTACGCCGTATTTTCCGCCCTGACGGATAATCTCGGGTTCTTCGAGAGAAAGCTCCTCCAGGTCGGGCATTACGATTCCATAGCCTGTTGCTTCAACTTCATCAAGCGCAGGCTTGATTTTTTCGTACTGTTTTCTGATTCGGCTCAGCTCTGTGAGCACAGGGAGCAGGTCACTTTCGTTTACAATTTCAATTCCTGTTGTTTCACCGAGAATTTTATAGAAAAGACTGTTGTCGAGACTGATTTTTACAGTTACACTTCCTTCACCGAGGTTGATGTCGGAAACTCTCGACTCGGTTATGTATTTACAGTCGCCCATCATTGCGGCGGCAGACTTCGCTTCCTTTACGATTTTTACATTTTCAGCGGCCGCCCTTACACATGAGAACACCTCGTCCTTGAGCCAGTGCCCCTTACAAAGACCCGTAATCCATTTTTCCATGCAGATATTGATTTCCTTAATCGGGAACGCAAACAAAATCTGTGTGAGAATGCTTTTAATGTCATTTTCATTAAGGTCAAGACAGTTTACGGGGATTACTGTCGCTGAATACTTTTCCGAAAGCTCTGCGCAAAGACTGACAGCGCTTTCCGCCTTCGGGTCAAGACAGTTCATGATAACCACAAATGGTTTGTTTATTTCGGAAAGCTCGTTTATTACACGTTCTTCAACCTCAGCGTATTCCTCTCTCGGAATGTCTGAAATGCTTCCGTCTGTTGTGACGACAAGCCCGATAGTTGAATGTTCTGAGATAACCTTTCTTGTTCCGATTTCTGCCGCCATGTTGAACGGAACTTCCTCGTCAAACCACGGAGTCTGCACCATTCTCGGCGCAGAATTTTCAATATATCCGATTGAGCTCGGAACGATATAGCCGACGCAGTCAATCATTCTGACATTAAAGCGTGCGCTGTCTTCAAGGTTTACTTCAACCGCTTCCTCAGGGATAAATTTCGGCTCGGTTGTCATGATTGTCTTTCCCGCCGCCGACTGCGGAAGCTCGTCAACCGCACGCTCTCTCTTGAAATCACTTTCAATGTTCGGGATTACAAGCGTTTCCATGAATTTCTTTATAAATGTGGATTTGCCCGTACGGACAGGGCCGACAACGCCGATGTAGATGTCGCCGCCCGTTCTGCCGGCAATATCGCTGTAAATATCATTTGTCATGTTTTATCCTCCTAAACAATTGGAATGAGCAGCATTCCGCTGTCTGTAAGTCTCTGGCTTTCAAGGTCATTTTCTTCCATGATTGCCTTAACTGAAGTACTGTATTTTTTTGCAACGTCCCAGATGTCTTCGCCTTCAACGCCATAGTAAAGCTTTAAGGCATAATCGCCGTCACGTACTTTCTTTACATCTTCATTGAAGCTTACTTCCGTTATAGCTTCAAACTCAGATGAGAGACTTAACTGACCGCAGAATAAAAGCTCTGCCTTGAGAGAAAGAGTATCAGAAGAGCTGATATTATATTCGCATTCAGGAATGATGACGCTTAAGTCAACAGCTGAAGAAGATGTAATTCCGGGAACAGATATGCTGTGTTCAAACGCTTCCGTCTTTTCGATTACAGAAGGCATTCCTGTTTCATTTTTAATCATAACGCAGTATTCTGTCATTCCGCTAACAACAATGCATTCGTTTTCGCTGTCGATTGATGTATTGATATTTCTTGGCGTACACCATACATCATAGACACAGTCAATTGATCCGTTTTCATTACGGAGCGTCAGCGTTTTCTGAGTACTTTCACATAATTCTTCAGGGACTTTTTGTATTTTAAGCCGTGACATGGCAAATTCACAGGGATAGGTTGTTGAGTATACGTCGGTTATAAGCTCTGACGGAAGGCTTTTGAAAGCAAAGCATTCCAGATTGATTCTCAGGTCGCATTTAACCGCATCAGTTTTTCCGTCAGCGTCTGTTACAGGCACAGCTTCGCAGGAGGCAATGTCGGCTCTGACGGAGCATTTAAAGCTTTCATCAATTCCTTCCATGTCAGCAATCTGACTGAACGGGATTTTGGAAAGAAGAGTTTCAAGACCGTTTTCAGTAGAATAGAGTATGCTGATTTTTGCCTCGCCTTTGATTACAAGCTTGTTTGCAACGATTTTTTTATCAGTAATTTCAGGAATGGCAGTTACTTTGACAATAGCTCCTATTGGTGCTGATGAGGCATTCAGTTCAATGTTTTCAGAAGTGTTGAGCGTTCTGAATGCTGATATTTTCTTTGCCGCAAATTCAATGGGTTGCTTTCTTGTCTGTGAATTCATTCCGAAGATATCACAGATGATTTCATGGTTTCTTTCTGCGGTTGCCCTGATTTTAACAGAAACTGCACCTCTTAAATCGATTCTTTTCGGGTTTACGACACGACAGTTTATATGGTCAGTTTTAGGAGTGAGTGAAACTGATATTTTATCTTCTGCGCCCGGAAGCTGAAGTGTTTTTGAAAAGGTCATTTTCTGAGTGATACAGTGAAGAGCGGGACTGTTTTCAGTACAGTAGAGAATACGGATATCAGCTGAAAGCTCATAGCTGAGAGTATCACCGCTTATAGTCTTTGAAACAACCGAAGGGGTAACACAGCATTTTACAAGCCTGAATATGTCGGGGCAGTAATCAGGCAGAATATAATCGAGTTCTAAGCTCTGCTCCTGCAATCCGTCATAAATGCTTTCAGTAACACTCAGCATTTCACGGTTAATCTTTAAATCCATTTATATACCTCCTTAAAATTCCAAGTCCGCCGTTTTGAACTCATCTGTATTTTCCGGACTTGTACTTGCCATTTAAGTATATTCGCAAGTATGGGGCAGTATGCCATAAAATGTATGCAGATGTTTTTCTGATTCTTTTAGTGCATTATTACCAATACGGACGCAGGTAGTATGTGCAGGTATACAAATTCAAAAAAATGCTGAGTGATTTTAAGAATTGTGTCGTCTAATATTATAGAAAGCATCTCAATTGTAGAAAACATCTATTGTGCATTTTGAATGAAAACATTCCATAAAAATGTGCATGTCTACAAACATGAAAAATTTTTCTGGAATTGTGTAAAATCCCAGGAGAAGTAACGTTTAATATTATGAGAAGTAATTTTATAAAAAACAGAAAGGACGAAATATTATGAAAAAAATCAGAAACATTTTAGCAGTTATGTCAGCTGCGGCAGTGATTGCTTCAGTGGGTGCTCTGAATTTTACAGTGGCGGAGTGTGCTGAGGTAACCGATTCTTATGAGTTTTCAGAGCAGGCTCCGAAGTCAAACAATGAGGCGTATGATTTTCAGAATTATTACGGTGAAACACGAGTTTCAGCCGACGGGAAAAGAGCTTTTATTGTTGTGGAGTATGACGAGAGTGAAAATGAGGGGTATAATGAGATAACAGATACTGATAGTTACACAGTCAACTCGCTTGAAACCTTTGAGTGGTATAAGGTCTATGATATTTCACTTCATGGAAATGAGGATATTAAGATTGATTTGTCGTATATAGATTACGATACGGGAGAAGTTGTGACGTATTGGGGTCCTCACATACATATCAGCCTTAATTATATTTCTCTGGGCGATGGTACATTTGCAAATCTTCCGACCGGCAGCGAAGCAGTTATTAATGCCGGCGAAAAAGTATTTACTGCAGGAAACAAGGCTGTTATAATTAATAAAACCGGATTGAATTTCTGGTTTGATGATGTATCTGACCCACTTACTGCACCGGAATTTGTTTCGAAAACATATAGTGATGCATGTAATGGTCTCCCAGGTGGCGTAGGGTATACTTCACTGATTTACAGCTTTGATAAGGACGGAGAGTATATAGTTAAGCTTCAGGAAGATGGCTATATTGAGCGTTTATCTACAAAATGGTATTATTTCAGCGTAGAAAATGGTGTTGTTACATTTACTGATTATTATGAAAAGCAGTCAATTCCTGACGGTGACATGTATGGTGATATAAATTCAGATGAAACAGTTGACATTGCGGATGTTGTTGCAATTAATCTGTATCTGATTTCGGAAGATTATATACTCAGCGATTCTGCAATTGCAAATGCCGATTGCGTCAGAGACAATGAAATCAATGATAAGGATAGCGCTACTCTGTTAAGCTATATTGCGGAAATAATACCTTATGAAAGCTTAGGGGAATAATAAAAACAGAAAGGACGAAATATTATGAAAAAAATCAGAAACATTTTAGCAGTTATGTCAGCTGCGGCAGTGATAGGCTCAATGAATACTTTTGTATCAGAGGGGGCAGTGGCAATTCCTGAAATTTCTTTCGGCTTTGAAACTGACAAAACAGAGTTTGAAATTGCGGAAGTAAGGGACGGCGAAGCTGTTGCAAAAGTTTCGTTTGTATGTAATAATCTGGACAATATTTCATTTACTTCTTTGCTGACAAATTTTAAGTTTAATGATGATGGAGTGAGGTTTAAAAATATTGAAATTTCAGAGCCAAATGCTTTTACAACAGAAGACGGATTCGGAATGGTTGCGATGGATATTTCTCTCTATGATACATACCCTGACGATGTAACCCAGCCTTCAGATACAACAGGCTTCTATCTTATGAACGGTTCCAATTCGCCGATTATAATAAACGACGTTCAGAATTCAATTGTAACATTTGATGTTGTATTTCCGGAGGATATAGGAACCGGTATATATACGCTTGATGTTGCTGACAATTTCCAGATAAGCTATAGTGAAGACATACAGAATACTACTGATTATACAAAGTATACTATGGTTGAACCTATTACATTTACTATCGGAGAACCCGGTGATATCACAGGTGACTGCTCAGTTAATCTTTACGACGCAATCGAAATCTCAAAATATGTTATGAACATGATTGAATTTAGTGATGCAACACTTGCACTTGCTGACTATAACTCAGACGGCGACGTGAATCTTTACGATGTAATTGATATTGCAAAGACACTTATGTAAAGTAAGGCTAATAGAGAAAGAGGGAAATATTATGAAAAAAATTATGAAGGTAATCTCAGCAGGTCTTTCTGCATTAATCGGTATGTCCGTTATGACTGCAACAGCTTCGGCTGAAATGTCATTTGATTATATGTCTGATGAAAATAATATCGTATGGGAAGTTGGAAACGGAATTCGTTGTTATGAAAATGGCGAAATGATTAATGTAAGCAGTAACGAATATATGCTTTACATTGTGCCTGTCGATGGTGTTACAGCCGAGGATTTAGGTGTTGAATTTACCGGATTGTCTGATTGGATATATATGCCTGAATTACCTGACAGCACAAAGGCGATTAGAGCAGAAAATCTCGAGGGATTAACGGCGTTATGCGATAATGCTCAGAACTGGTATGACGAGGGACTTATAACCTATGCTTATGCGTTTGGTATTATTCATTACGGTTGTATATGGGGTGTAGAAACAGCAATTACTCTGAAGGAAGCCGATGAAGAATATGACCCGACTAAAGAATATGACTTCCTTGAGGATGCAGGGGTTGAGCATAACGATACATATGATGTATTTACAATTACGGGGTATGATTGTACAAAGATGCCTGAAATTTCAGCACAGATTAGTGCAGATGAAAGAGTAGAAAAGGCTATTGATGCTTATAGTTGTTGCGCAGCATATCATTCGGCAGCGGGTAAAATATTCACGCTTGGCGAAATTAGTGAAGAGCCTGAAACAGAGCCAACTATCAGCGGCGATATCACAGGTGACGATACTGTGAATCTCTACGACGCAATCGAAATCTCAAAATATCTCATGAACATGGTTGAATTTAGTGATGCAACACTTGCACTTGCCGACTATAACGCAGATGGCGATGTGAATCTTTATGATGTAATTGATATTGCAAAGACACTTATGTAAAGTAAGGCTAATAGAGAAAGAGGGAAATATTATGAAAAAAATTATGAAGGTGATTTCAGCAGGCCTTTCTGCATTAATCGGTATGTCTGTTATGACTGCAACAGCTTCGGCTTATGAAATCCTTCCGAGCGATTATGCTCTTAACGAAGAGAATGTAGTATGGACAGCCTCAGAGGAAAACGGGGTTGATTATTCAGAATCGTGTCCTGTAAAATGCTATGAGGACGGTTCGATTATTGCGTCGGGCAATCATAAATATGCACTATATTTTACTCCGACAACAGACTATATGGATTCACTTGTACCTCAGCAGTGGGAAGAACTTTGTTTAGGAAAATTCCCTGATAATACATATGTTTTATATGCGGAAGATGAAGCGGGACTTGAATCACTTTGTGATAAGGCAGAAGCCTGGTTTGATAATGGTGAAATAATATATGCAAAAGCAGCGGAAGTTATGACGTATGAATGTATAACAGATATGGGTATAAAGGTTACGCTGAAAGAAGCTGACCCTGATTATAATCCGCAGGAATATGAATACATGAAAGGTGTTTCCTATAAAGCCTATGAGGAAAATAAAGTATTCACAATAAGTTCTGAAACAGATAATACAAAGCTTGCTGAAATCATGACTCAGATTAAAAATGATGAAAGAGTTGAAAGTTATATTACTTTAGGGGCATGGTGCTGCACGATTCATACAGCGGCAGATGTTGTGCTATCACTTCAGAAAGATATTATCGGAGACGTTACAGAGGATTGTTCAGTTAACCTTTACGACGCAGTGGAAATTGCGAAATACATGATGGAAATGGTTGAATTTGATGAAGATACACTTGCACTTGCTGACTATAACTCAGACGGCGATGTGAATCTTTATGATGTAATTGATATTGCTAAAACAATAATGTAACATGTTTTGTGCGGACAGTATAAAGCTGTCCGCATTTTGCTATATAAAACGCATAAATATGTTAGAAATCAATTGACATAAGGGGATTATTGTGTTACAATGAAAGTACTATATAAAAATGCAAGGAGTATGAAAATATGAAGTTTTCAGACGGATTCTGGCTGAACCAGAGAGGTTTTGACGTAAACTATGCGGCTTCAGCTTATGAAATTACAACAACAGATAATTCAATTACAGTTTTTGCAACTGCTAATCCAATTTATAACAGAGCGATGACTCTTGGTGGCGTTACATTTGAAATTACATATAAGTCAACTGCACCTGATGTAATCAAGGTGTCCGTTGTTCACCATAAGGGTACACTTAAAAATGCTCCTAAGTTTGAACTTAATGAGGACCTCGGCTACACACCTGAAATCACAAAGGGTGATGACTTTGCAGAACTCGTTTCAGGCAATACAAAGGTTCGTATCAAGAAGGGCTTTGAGTGGGACGTTGAGTTCAGCTATAAGGGCAGACGCCTTACAGGTGGCGGCTGGAGAGCAACTTCTTACATTGAAGAAAATCAGTTCAGAGCAGATAACCGTGTAAACGCTATGAAGGACGACAATTTCTGGGGCTATCCTGCTGATGAACACAGCACATATATGAGAGAACAGCTTACACTCGGAATCGGTGAATGTATCTATGGTTTCGGTGAAAAGTTCACTACATTCGTAAAGAACGGTCAGAACGTTGAAATGTGGAATTCAGACGGTGGTACATGCTCAGACCAGAGCTATAAGTGTATTCCTTTCTACATCTCATCAAACGGCTATGGCGTGTTTGTAAACAGCTCGGACAAGGTGTCATATGAAGTTGCGTCTGATACAGTTTCAAAGGTTTCAATGACTGTTCCGGGTGAAGAAATCGAATACTTCCTCATCGGCGGTGAAAACCTTCAGGAAGTACTTTCAAACTACACAACTCTTACAGGTAAGCCTGCACTTCCACCAGCAAAGACATTCGGTCTGTGGCTTTCAACTTCATTCACAACAGACTACAATGAAGAAACAATCAACTCATTCATTGATGGCATGAAGGACAGAGATATTCCGCTTCAGATGTTCCACTTTGACTGTTTCTGGATGAAGGGGTATGAATGGTGTAACTTTGAATGGGATAAGACACAGTTCCCTGACCCGCCTGCAATGCTCAAGCGTCTTAAGGAAAAGGGACTTGGCATCTGCGTATGGATTAACCCATATATCGCTCAGCGTTCAGCACTTTTCGATGAAGGTGTTGCAAATGACTACTTTATCAAGAATCTTGATGGCAGCGTATTCCAGTGTGACATGTGGCAGCCTGGCATGGCTATTGTTGACTTTACAAATCCTGCTGCATGTGAATGGTATGCTTCAAAGCTTAAGGCACTCTGTGAAATGGGCGTAACAGCTATCAAGACAGACTTTGGTGAAAGAATTCCTACAAAGGTTAAATATTTCAGCGGTGAAGACCCGATTAAGATGCATAATTACTATACATACCTTTACAACAAGGTTGTATTCAATGTGCTCAAGGACTTCTACGGCGAAAATCAGGCTTGCCTCTTTGCAAGAAGTGCAACAGCAGGCGGTCAGCAGTTCCCTGTACACTGGGGCGGTGACTGTGCAGCTGAATACTCAGCTATGGCTGAAACACTCAGAGGCGGTCTCTCACTCTGTTCATCAGGCTTCGGCTTCTTCAGCCATGATATCGGCGGTTTTGAACAGACAGCTTCACCTGACGTATACAAGAGATGGTGTGCATTCGGACTTATGTCAACACACAGCCGTCTCCACGGTTCAACTTCTTACAGAGTGCCATGGGCATATGAAGAGGATACACCTGAAAATCCTGAAAATGCATGTGCAGTACTCAGATTCTTTACTAAGCTCAAGGGCAGACTTATGCCTTATCTCTTCTCACAGGCTGTAAAGACTTCAAAGACAGGTATCCCTATGATGAGAGCTATGGTTATTGACTATGCAAATGACCCTGCTTGTCTCTATCTTGACAGACAGTATATGCTCGGTGATAATCTCCTTTGTGCACCTGTATTCTCAGAGGACGGTATGGTTACATACTATCTCCCACAGGGCAAGTGGACAGACATCATCACAGGCGAGACAATCGAAGGCGGAAAGTATGTAACAAAGAAGTGTTCATACCTCGAAATGCCTGTACTTGCAAAGCCAGATTCAATCGTGGTTTACGGCGATTTCAAGGACAGCGTTGAGTATGACTATGTTGCAGGCGCTCAGGCTGTTATCTATAACCTCGGCGACGGCAATACTGCTGAAACTGTTGTTTATGACAAGGATGCAAAGCAGGCAATGACTATGAAGGCTGTAAGAAACGGAAACGAAATTACTGTTACTTACACAAGCGGTGCTGCATTCAGTATCACAGCAGAGGGCAAGACTGTTTCTGCACCTGCTGCTGAAAACGGTACAGTTGTTATTACATTATAATTTGTAGACTCACAAAGGGGAGTAAAATCCCCTTTGAAGCTTTAAACGGAGATGATGAAAATGGCAAAGAAGGAAGAAATCAATTATATCTGGACCGATAAAAAGCGTACGCTTTTCGGACTTCCGCTTTCTTTCACAAGATACTTTCTTACAGAAACAAAGTTCATAACAAGAGTCGGCTTTTTAAGTCTTGAAGAGGATGAACTTGACCTTTACACAGTTACCGATAAAAAGCTTGTTTTAAAGCTCAGACACAGACTCTTCGGCTGTGGTTCAATTATCATGCATGTAAGGGATACAGATACTCCTGTCAAGGAAATCAGGGCTGTAAAGGCACCAAGAAAAGTGCTTGAGCTTCTTGATGAGCATATCAATATTCAGCGTGACCGCTACAGAATAAGAGGCCGTGATATGATAGGCTTTGATGATGAAGATTGCAGCTGCGATGACTGCGGTGAAAACTGAGTAAGAATACAGATAAAAGAGATGGAAAACTATGCTTGAATTTATAACTGAAAAAGAAACCTGCTGGGAAAAGCTTCAGAAGGAAACCCGTCCGATTTATATTTATGGTATGGGCGATGGTGCTATGAAAATTATGTCTGTGTTCAAGGAATACGGCATAGAAACAGCGGGTGTATTTGCAAGTGATGATTTTGTCAGAGGACATTATTTTGAGGGCTTTAAGGTTTTAAAGCTTTCTGAAGTTGAAGAACTTGAAGAAGATTTTGCAGTTGTACTGGCTTTTGCGGCGGGTTATGAAGAGCTTGTTGAGCGCATAAAGATGATTGCGTCAAAGCATAAGCTTTATGTACCCGATGTACCTGTAATAGGCTGTGGGCTTTTCACTTACGACTACTGCAAGGAAAATGCTGAGAAAATTCAGGAAGTCTATGACCTGCTTGAAGATGAACAGTCAAAGAAGGTTTATGCTTCAATAATCAACTTCAAAATCAGCGGTGATATAAAATATCTTGAGGATATCACAACCACAAAATCAGATATTTACAGATATATCATAAAGCCTAATCTCAATGAGCATTATGTTGACCTCGGCGCATATAACGGCGATACAATTCAGGAAATGCTTGATATTACAAAAAGCAGATATGCTAAAATGTATGCCATGGAGCCTGACAGGAAGAATTTCAAAAAGCTCTGTAAAGCCATTGAAGGAAAAAATCATATTTATGCATATAACAATGCAGTATGGTGTACTGATACACAGCTGCCGTTTTCTTCAAAGTCGGGTCGTCAGTCCTCGCTTGCAACAAGTACGGGTACAAAATACATTGACAGTAAATCTGTTGACAGCATGCTTGGCGGCAGTGAGGCAACGCTTATAAAAATGGATGTTGAAGGCGCAGAAAGAGAGGCACTCTGGGGTGCTTGTCAGACTATCGCAAGATATAGTCCGAGACTTATGGTTGCGCTTTATCACAGAAATGAAGATATTTTCGAGCTTCCTTTGCTGGTACACAAGCTTAATCCAAGATATAAGCTGTATATTCGTCATCAGCTTTATATCCCTGCATGGGAAACAAATCTTTATGCTGTTTTATGAGAATGATCCCACTGATTTGAATCGGTGGGTTTTCTTTTGAAAAATAAAAATTAAAGGGGAGATTTTAATGCTGCAAAAGCAGATGGGAAAACGTTATTTCGCTTTCTTTCTGGTAGTCATGATTTGTACTGTTTTTGTTACCGCACTGACAGGCTGCGGCGAGCAGAGAAGTGGCAAGACAGTAAAGGGCATTGAGGATTTACCGGGTGCTGTAATCGGTGTACAGCTTGGTACAACAGGTGACCTTTATGCATCGGATTACGAAAAGGAAGGCTCTGTAATCGAAAGATTCACAAAAGCGGCAGACGCCGTACAGGCGCTTAAATCCGGAAAGATTGACTGTATTGTTATAGACAAGTCGCCTGCGGAAGCGTTTGTAGGTAAAAATCCTGAGCTTTCAATACTGAAAGAGGATTTTGCAACAGAGGAATATGCAATCTGTATATCCAAGGAAAAAAGTGAACTTAAAAACAAAATCAATATTGCTATTTCCGAACTTAAGGAAAATGGTACACTTCAGAGTATCATCTCAAACTACATAGGTGATGACACAAAAGGGAAGTCGCCTTATGTTTCGCCTGAGGGAATAGACAGAAGCAACGGTGTTCTGAAAATGGCTACAAATGCGACATTTGAGCCTTATGAGTATATCGAAAACAATGAATACTGCGGCATAGATATCGACCTCGGACGAGCAATCTGTGACAAGCTTGGAATGGAGCTTCAGATTGATGATATTGAGTTTGACAGCATCATCGGCGCTGTACAGTCGGGAAAATCCGATATCGGACTTTCGGGCATGACTGTTACAGAAGAGCGTCTTAAAACAATCGACTTCACAGACCCTTACACAACTGCGACACAGGTTGTAATCGTAAAGAGTGCGGGAGCAGGAAAAGAGCTTACCTTCATCGAAAAGCTTGAACAGAATTTCATAAAGGATAACAGATGGAAGTACATCACAAACGGTCTGCTTACAACTCTGGAAATCAGCTTTTTCTCCGTTCTCATCGGTCTTGTTCTGGGATTTCTTATTGCAATACTCAGAGCAACCTGTGACAAGAGAGGTAAATACAAGCTTCTGAATATTATTTTGAAAATTTATCTTACAGTAATCAGAGGCACACCTACAATGATTCAGCTGCTGATTATTTACTATGTAATCTTCGCTTCATCAAGTATCAGTAAGGTGCTTGTTGCGATTATTGCTTTCGGACTTAACTCTGCGGCGTACATTGCCGAAATCGTCAGAGCAGGTATCATGTCAATTGACGAAGGACAGTTTGAAGCGGGAAGAAGCCTTGGCTTTAATTATAAGCAGACAATGCGTTACTTCATTCTGCCTCAGGCATTCAAAAATATTCTTCCAGCGCTTTGTAATGAGTTTATCGTGCTCATTAAGGAAACATCGATTTCGGGTTATATCGGAATTATGGACCTCACAAGAGGCGGCGACTATATCAGAAGCCGTACATTTGAAGCGTTCCTGCCGCTTATTGCCGTTGCGCTTGTATATCTTGTAGTTGTAATGGTGCTGACCATGCTGGTATCAAAACTGGAAAAGAGGCTTAAAAATGATGAAAGATAATGACGTAATTATTAAAGTTTGCGACCTGAAAAAATCCTTCGGAAACCTTGACGTTTTAAGCGGTATATCAACAGAGTTCCGCAGAGGAGAAGTGACAGTTATTTTAGGACCTTCCGGTTGTGGTAAATCTACGTTTCTGAGATGTCTCAATCTTCTTGAAAAACCGACAGTCGGACAGATTTATTTAGATGATGTTGAGCTTACAGACCGTAAAACCAATATAAATAAACAGCGTGAAAAGATGATGATGGTATTTCAGCACTTCAATCTTTTTCCGCATCTTACAATACTTAGAAATCTCACTATTGCTTCAGAAAAGCTGAAAAAGCTTTCTAAAAAGGAAGCTGAGGAAAAGGCGATGGAGCTTTTAAAAAGAGTCAAGCTTGAGGACAAGGCGCACGCCTATCCGAATCAGCTTTCTGGCGGACAGAAACAGCGTGTTGCGATATGCAGAGCGCTTGCTATGGAACCGGAAGTAATCCTCTTTGACGAGCCGACTTCTGCCCTTGACCCGGAAATGGTAGGCGAGGTTTTGGAGGTTATGAAACAGCTTGCGGGAAGCGGTATTACAATGATTTGCGTAACGCATGAAATGGGATTTGCCAGGGAAGTTGCATCAAGAGTTATCTTCTTTGATGAGGGTCTTATTGCAGAGGATGGAACTCCTCAGGAGGTTTTCTCAAATCCTAAGCATCCGAGACTTAAGGATTTTCTTTCAAAAATCGTATAAACATTCAAGGAATAAAAAACAGGCGTATGCTTTTTGCATACGCCTGTTTTCATTCAGTCAAGAATTCTTCCGTCTGTTGAAATGGTTACAACACGCCATGGGATAAATTTTCCGCTTGCCTGTAAAGCACGCTTAACGGCATTTTCAATACCGCCGCAGCAAGGCACTTCCATTCTCGTAACGGTTACACTTTTTATATTATTGTTTGCGATAATCTGTGTAAGCTTATCTGTATAGTCACCCTCGTCAAGCTTTGGACAGCCGATGAGCGTTACATGATTTCTGATAAATTCAGTATGGAAGTTTCCGTACGCATAGGCTGTACAGTCAGCCGCAACAAGCAGATTTGCATTATCAAAATACGGAGCGTTGACGGGCACAAGCTTAATCTGAATCGGCCACTGAGAAAGCTGACTTGTAACAGGTGATGCAGTCTGTACGGCTTCACGCTTTATAGCCTTTGACTGTGTCCCGGGACAGCCGCATGGGAGCTTTGCAGCAGCGTTTTTCTGCTTTGCCGCCAGAACAGCAGCCTCGTTGTAGGCGGGCGCTTCACGTTCTTCAAAGGATATTGCATTGGTCGGGCAGGCAGGTAAGCAGTCACCTAAACCGTCACAGTAATCTTCTCTGGTAAGCTTTGCTTTTCCGTTAATCATTTCAATAGCGCCTTCGTGACAGGCTTCGGCACAGAGTCCGCATCCGTTGCATTTTTCTTCGTCTATTCTTATAATTTTTCTTATCATATACAAATTCTCCTTATGCTCTGATTACAAAAGTACTTGACTTTCTGAATCTATTATAATATAATATTAGCAACATGTATGTTGTATTTACAACAAAACGGAGGATTTATGAAAAAATATATTCCAGTATTAAAAAACAACACGCTGTTTTCGGGTGTGGGTGAGGATGAAATCGAAGCAATGCTTTCGTGTTTGCAGGCGAGACTCTGTGAATACAGGAAAGGCGACACTGTTCTCCGTCAGGGCGAACACCTTGACAATATACTTGTACTCGTTTCAGGTAAGCTTCACATTCAGCGTGATGATTACTGGGGAAACCGCAGTATTATTAATATGGTGAGCGTCGGGGAGATGTTCGGTGAGGCGTATGTAGCGCCCGAAAGCGGCACTATCATGAATGATGTAGTGGCGGTAGAGGAATCATCGGTTATATTTTTCGATGTAAAGCGTATTCTTACGGTTTGCTCCAACGGCTGTAGATTTCACTCAATGGTTGTGCAGAATTTGTTTTATTCGATTTCAGAAAAGAACAGAAAGCTGATTCAGAAGCTTGGATTTATGTCTGAGAGGACAATCCGTGAAAAGCTTCTGGCGTACCTTTCTGAGGAGTCGAAGCGCCAGAACAATACATCATTTTCCATTCCGTTCAACCGTCAGCAGCTTGCTGATTTTCTGTCTGTGGACAGGAGCGCAATGTCAAACGAATTGTCGAAAATGCGTAGTGACGGGCTTATCGAATTTGATAAGAATCGCTTTACGTTGCTTTAAAAGGAGAATAACATGAAAAAAGTCAGGGTTGCATTTATATGTGTGCATAATTCATGCCGCAGTCAGATTGCTGAGGCACTCGGAAGAAAATATCTGTCAGACATCTGTGAATGTTATTCGGCGGGAACTGAAACAAAGCCGCAGATTAATCAGGACGCTGTAAGGCTTATGAAAAAGCTTTACGGTATTGATATGGAAAAGGAGCAGTATTCAAAGCTTTTTGATGCTATTCCTGAGGTGGATATTGAGGTGTCGATGGGGTGTAATGTCGTGTGTCCGTATATGCCTGATGCGGAAAACTACAACTGGGGTCTTCCCGATCCGACAGGACAGAGCGATGAAGTATTTATTGAAATTATAAAGTTAATTGAAAATAATATTACCGAGCTCAGAAGGTATCTTCTTGAGCGTGAAAATCAATAATTAATACGGAGAAAATGAAATGAAAAAGAGAAGTGTTCCACCTGTGGAATTGACAACGGCGCGACTGAAACTGCGTCAGCTTAAAGCCACAGATGCTCCCGCGATTTTCAGCGGCTGGACATATGACCCAGAGGTTGCAAGATATTTAACGTGGTCACCCCATAAAGATGTTGACGCAACCGAAAGAGTACTTCAATACTGGTTGAATGAATACCGTAAGCCTGATTGCATAAGATATGGAATAGAGCTTATTGAAAACGGCATGCTTATCGGTATGATTGATGTTGTTGGATATTCTGAGGGAAATCCTGTTGTTGGCTACTGTCTCAGCAGAAAGTACTGGAATCAGGGGTATATGTCCGAGGCTTTCAGTTCGTTTATAGAATTACTGTTTGATATCGGTCACAGGACGATTTTTATTGAGGCTGTAAAGGAGAATACAGGCAGTATAAGGATTATAGAAAAGCATGGTTTCGTTTTTCTGGGATGTAAGGAATTTGCATTGTCTCCCGAAAAGCCTGAGCCTGTTACAATAAGAGCCTATCGTCTTGATAAAAGCAGATACAGAAGGCTTAAAAAGGTGAGTATTACAGAAAGAATCAGAAAATTACTTAAAGGATAAAAACACCACTTGAAATAACTAGTAATAGCTATTGACAAGGTGTGCAATGCTGTGGTATAATATTCTAAAATTATAAATAAAATGTGCATTTTAACATAAGATACAAGTGGAGGGTAAAACATGAACATTACAAATGATATAAAATATATCGGTGTAAATGACCACAGCATTGACCTTTTTGAGGGACAGTATATCGTCCCTAACGGTATGGCTTATAATTCATATGCCATTATTGATGAAAAAATTGCAATTATGGATACAGTTGATGCCGCATTTACTCATGAATGGCTTGACAACATTGCTGAGGCTCTCGGAAACAGAAAGCCGGATTATCTTATAGTTCAGCATATGGAACCAGATCATTCTGCTAATATCATAAACTTCCTCAAGGCTTATCCTGAGGCTGTGATCGTTTCTTCGGCAAAGGCGTTTGCTATGATGAATCAGTTTTTCGGCACAGAGTTTGCTGATAACCGCATAGTTGTCAAGGAAGGTGACACTCTCAGCCTTGGAAATCATGTCCTCACATTTGTAACTGCTCCTATGGTTCACTGGCCTGAGGTTATTGTGACATACGACAGCTTTGACAAGGTTCTCTTCTCGGCTGACGGCTTTGGCAAGTTCGGTGCACTTGATATTGATGAGGACTGGGCATGCGAGGCAAGACGCTATTACATCGGTATTGTAGGAAAATATGGAGCACAGGTTCAGGCTCTCCTCAAAAAGGCGGCAGGTCTTGATATTCAGATTATCTGTCCTCTTCACGGTCCTGTACTCAGTGAAAATCTCGGCTATTATCTTGACCTTTACAACACATGGTCATCATACGGCGTTGAGACAGAGGGAATTGTCATAGCTTATACATCAGTATACGGAAACACCAAAAAGGCTGTTATGCAGCTGGCTGAAAAGCTTAAGGCTAATGGCTGTCCTAAGGTTGTTGTAAATGACCTTGCAAGATGTGACATGGCTGAAGCGGTTGAAGATGCTTTCAGATACGGAAAAATTGTTCTTGCAACTACAACCTACAATGCTGAAATATTCCCGTTTATGCGTGAATTTATCAATCATCTGACAGAAAGAAATTTCAGCAACAGAACAGTTGCATTTATTGAAAACGGAAGCTGGGCACCTCTTGCCGCAAAGGTTATGAAGGGGATGCTGGAAAAATGCAAGAATCTGAAGTTCTGCGATACAACAGTAAAGATTCTGTCAGCGCTTAATGATGAGAGCAGTCAGCAGCTTGATGCACTGGCAAATGAGCTTTGCATGGATTATCTTGCACAGCACTCAGAAACAGCAAACAAAAATGACTTGACAGCGCTTTTCAATATTGAGTATGGTCTTTTTGCAGTTACCTGCAATGATGGTAAGAAGGACAATGCGCTTATTGTAAATACTGTGACACAGGTGACAGACTCACCTAACAGAATTGCTGTTACGATAAACAAGGAAAATTATTCACATCATGTTATCAGTCAGACAGGAAAAATGAATGTAAACTGTCTTTCTGTAAGCACTCCTATGAGTGTGTTCGAAAGCTTTGGTTTCAGAAGCGGAAGAACGGTGGATAAGTTTGAAGGTGCAGAGGTTCTGCGTTCTGAAAACGGACTTGTTTTCCTGCCAAGACATATTAATTCATTCATTTCGCTCAAGGTTCTGCAGTATGTTGACCTTGATACTCATGGAATGTTTATCTGTGAAATTACGGAAGCAAGAGTTATAAATGATGAAAAGAGTATGACTTACGACTATTATCACGAGAATGTAAAGCCGAAGCCTGAAAGCGACGGCAAAAAAGGTTATGTGTGCCGTATCTGCGGCTATGTGTATGAAGGCGAGCAGTTACCTGATGATTTCATCTGTCCGCTTTGCAAGCACGGTGTCGCTGATTTCGAGCCTATAAAATAAATATAATTCTAGGAGGAATTCTTTATGAAAAAGTATGTTTGTGACGCATGTGGATGGGTTTATGACGAAGAACTCGGAGCACCTGAGCTTGGAATTGCACCGGGAACAAAGTTTGAGGACTTACCTGATGACTTTGAATGTCCGCTTTGCTCTGTCGGCAAGGATATGTTCAGTGAGGAATAATAAAAGTTTATTTTAGAAACTTGTGTAAAAGCAGTATCGTCTGAATGCGGTACTGCTTTTTGTGTATCAAGAAAAAATGTCATAATTTGTTTTTTTATGTAATTTATGATATAATAGCCCCTACATTCTACTTTACCCTTATACATACTCAACCAAGCGTATATGTCTCGTAAAATCAAGAGTTAATTGATGCATAGGACAAAAAGCGCCTAAAATGAGTGCTTTCTCAAATTAGTGGATTTTCAGGATTTCTGTAGAACTTTAGTAGAAATTATTGATACAATTTCGCTATTATACTACATAAAGCAGAACAATAAAATTTATGAAAAACCTTCAAATTTGAAGCATAATCTTGTTTTGAATATAGAAATAAAAAAACAATCAAGCAAGAAAAGTATAATGAGTTATAGATTCTGTTTTATCCTATTCTATTAGGATTTTTTCACTTAATTTAAAATAACAAATGTAAAAAACTGAAATCTGTTGCTGACACATATTATTTTGCAATTACTTTGCGTTTCTGATAAAAATTCAGAAACGCTTTTTTATTTTAATTAAGAGGAAGAATATTATGCCAAAGCTAAAAAAGAAAATCACTGCCGACTTTACAGTAATCCATAATAAGATGATTCGTGACTATAACCTCGGGTCAACAGAACGTGGCCTGCTGCTTACAATGCTGTCACTTCCTGATGATTGGAATTTTTCTATTAAAGGTCTTTCAAAGATACTCCCTGACGGAGTTACAAAGATTTCAACTGCCTTGAAAAATCTTGAGAAGTACAAGTATCTTATACGCAAAAGAATTTACTGCAACGGAAAAATCTCAGATTGGGAGTACATATTCAGCGATGAGCCTATGGAAGAACAAGATGAGGATAACCAAGATACAGAAAACCTTGATTCAGAAAACCTAAATCAAGGTATGCAAGATGTTGAAAAGCCAAGCAATAATAAAATATATAATAATCAAATAAACAAAAATATAATAAATATTGATAAAATATCAATCAATCTTTTGAGGAAACCTCAAAAGAAGAAATGATTGATGGATTGAATTCAAAAAATCAGAAGCGTGAAATGGTTGATAATCTTATCAGGTCAAATCTCGAATACGAGTGGTATGAGGATTTGTTTGAAAATTGTTCTGAAAAGGATTTGCAGTGTGGAAATCCGACCTTTGCTCAAAGCCTTGAAGAAGTTGATATGATTATTGGCATAATAGTGAGTTGCATCTGTTCCGATGACAAGTATGTCCGTATAGGCGGACAGGATATTCCCCATTCTGTTGTTGAAGCTCAGTTTATGAAGCTGAAACAGGAACACCTTGAGTATGTTCTCAAAAGGCTTATGCTTTCAACAACAAAGATTACAAATCCGACAGCATATCTGCTGACAACCATTTACAACGCCGTTCTGACCTGTCAGTTTATGGAGAATACAGACCTGAAGGCTATTGACCCTGCGTTGTTTATCCCGGAAGAATTTCATACAGAAAGTTTCAAGGATAGATTTTACGGGCATACATCATTCAAATCGAAGAAGGTAGGTTAACGTTCCATATGGTCGTACATACTTCAATGCTCAAATTTTTATAAAAAACAAAAATGAATAGATGACGAAAAGTAAGGTTAATCAAGTTTTATAAATAGAATCTTAATTTGGAGACTTAAATCAGTCTGATTTTTTAACTGTGTAAATGTCGAAATATACAACAACCGCGATGTCATTATATCTGAAATTTTGTCGCTGTAAAGGCTAAAATGAATGGCGAAACCAGCCTTGACAGCTCGAAAATTTCACATGTTCAGCAATTATGCGGTTGTTGGCGAATTGTGTGTCGATATTCAAAACACAATAATTAAATCATTCGACTCCATCCCAAAATTTGTGTAAACCTCTGAAGTAGTGTATAATAGAAGAGAC